>CALKHV010000078.1 GCA_937988865.1 uncultured Propionibacteriaceae bacterium
GGGTGAGTCTGGTGCTCTTCATCGTGGGACTCCGGCACCTCGGCACAGCCAGGGCGGGCGCCTATTTCTCCATCGCACCGTTCTTCGGTGCACTCCTGGCTGTTGCGCTCGGCGAACCGCTCACGACGCCACTGCTGGCAGCCGGTGCGTTGATGGGCCTGGGGGTCTGGCTCCACCTGACGGAGCGGCACTCGCACGAGCACACCCACGAACCGATCACCCACGACCATTGGCACGTCCATGACGAGCACCACCAGCACCCTCACGGCGAGCCGGTTGCCGTCGGCACCCGGCACCGCCATCCCCACACCCACGCCGCCGTGACGCACACCCACGAGCATTTCCCCGACGCCCACCACCGTCACGGCCACTGAACTTCACGAGCATTGAGGTCAACCGAGAGTCACTCCGAGTCGGCGTCCACCCGGACGTCCGGTCGGGCACTCTCATGCGCTGCCCTGTCGGCCCGCTTCTGCGCGCCAACCCGGCGCCGCCAGGCGATCAGCGGCCAGGCGACCAGGCCTGCGATCAGGGCGAACGGGATCAGTGCACCCAGGATGACCATGAGTCCTTCGACCGAGTTCAGGAAGGCTTCCCAGCCCTGCTTGAGCACACGGACGAATGCGTTGTCCTCGGGCACCGGCGCAGATTCCGTCGACAGCGTCACGGTGATCGGGGCCAGCGCCACGCGAGCCGCGAGTGACTTCTGCTGGGCCTCGAGTGACTCCAGCTGCGCCTGACGCTGCGTCAGCTCAGTCTCGATCGCCACGAGTTCGCCGATGGTGTTCGCCTTGGCCATCATGGCCTGCACCCGCGCGACGGATGCCTTCAGTGTCGCCACCCGCGCGTCCACGTCGACCACCTGCGTCGTGACATCGACGCTCGAAATGTTCTGCTGGGCGACGGTGCCGATCTGCCCCAGACCTACCAGCGTTGCGTCCAGCTTGTCCGACGGAACCTGAAGGGTGAGGGTCGAGTAGCTCTTCGCCCCGTCCAGGCCCCCTGATGTCTCTTCCGCCGCGACGATGCCACCGGCGACGGTCGCTGCCGACCGCACCTTGCTGATGGCGATGGTCACGTCGTCGACCCGGAGCCACAGGGACGCCGTCCTGGCCACCTGACGATCCACCGTCAGCGTCCCGTCGGTCACGAACCCGCCGGCATCCTCACCAGACACCTCGGGAGCCTTCCCGTCCACGGCGGGCGCCCCGACGTCGTTCTGCGTCACGCCCCCGCTGGACGTTGACGAGTCGTTGCTCCCGCCCCCGCAGCCGCCGAGCGCGAGGGCCAGTGCGAGCACCGCGCCCGTGACTGCCATTCGTGATGTGAACATGTCAACCATCCTTCGTCGGACGGGGCTCAAGCGCCCCTCACCCAGCCAACCATCTGGACGCCGGGCTTGGTTGTCACTCCCCCGGCTCGCCGGGGTCGGCGTCCATCTCGATGAGGTCGACGTCGCGGTGCAGGGCCGGATCGTCCATCGCGAAGGTGCGGACGGGACCGATCGGCGTCCCCCGCGATTCGAACCGCACCGTCAGGCGCCCGAGGCCCGACCCCCATACCCAACCCCGTCCGAACTCGTCGTGCGCCACCTCCATGCCCGGCACCCAGAGGTCGTCCCGACGGCGCGGCAGTGCCTCCACCGGTGGCGTCATCTCCTCGGTCACCGGCTCGCCGGCCTCGTCGAGGCTGAACAACTCCTCCTGCGCTGCAACCGTGAAGTTCGACACACCCACCCCCAGCAGCCGGACGCCTTCGCGCAGCTCCAGTCCGCCGACCAGGGCGTGCGCGACGGAGGCGATCCGCTCGCCCGCGTCGGTGGCGCCCGACAGGGTGCGCGACCGCGTCCACGTGGTGAAGTCGCCCAGCCTGACCTTCACGCTGATCGTGCGCGCGAACAGCCCGGCCCTGCCGAGCCGCTCGGTGACCAGGGCGGACGCGACGTCCACCCGGCGCGAGATCTCGCCGGGGTCGACGAGGTCGGTGGCGAACGTGTCCTCCACCGAGATCGACTTCGCCTCGCGCACCGGCTCGACAGGCCGGTCGTCCCGTGCGAAGGCGAGTTCACAGAGACCCTCTGCGGCCGAGCGTCCGATCTCGTGGGCCAACTCACCCACGGACGCCCGTTGCAGGTCCCCGACCGTCCGGATACCCAAGCGCTCGAGCTTCTCCATCGTGACCGGCCCGATGCCCGGCACGGCCCGCGCAGGAAGCGGCGTGATCACCTCGACCTCCGAGCCCGGCGGCACGAGCACGAGCCCGTTCGGCTTCGCCATCTCGGACGCCACCTTCGCGATGAACTTGCTGCTCCCGATGCCGACGGACGCCGTCAACCCTTCCGTCCGCCGGTACAACTCGGCCCGAACCTCGTCCCCGAGGTGCCTCAACCGGTCGAGATCAGAACAGTCGACACCGCCCGCGGCGAGGTCGACGAAGGCCTCGTCGAGGCTCAACGGCTCGACCACCGGCGACAACTCCCGCAAGAGGGCCATCACGATCCTGGACGACTGCCGGTAGGCGTCGAACCGCCCGTTGAGATAGGCGGCATGGGGTGCCCGCCGACGTGCCTCGCCGATCGACATCGCCGACTTCACGCCGTGGACGCGAGCCTCGTACGACGCCGTCGCCACCACGCCACGCGGCCCCACCCCGCCGACGACCACGGCCTTCCCACGCAACGACGGCTTGTCGCGCTGCTCGACGGCAGCGAAGAACGCGTCCAGGTCGAGGTGCAGGATGCTGGCGAACGGACGCACGAATCAGCGTCCCGCAAGCTCCGACACCGCTGCCGCGTAGCAGAGTTGGAGCGCTCCGAACTCGTCCTCCCGGTCGTCGCGACGCGACAGCCCCAGCTTCTCGGCCACCCTGACCGAGGCAGGGTTCTCCGGACGCATGTGGGCGTGCAGCTCAGCCCCGGGCGAGCTGACGGCCAGCGCCTCGACAGCAGCCAGCGCCAGTTCGGCCGCATACCCCTGCCCGTGCACCTCACTGGTGAACCTGTAGTACAGGTTCCACTCGTGGTTCTCGCGCCGACGCACGCCGCCGACCCCGAGCAGGCGACCGTTGAGCCGGTCTCGCGCGATCCAGTATCCGAGCCCGTCCCGCAGCCACAGCGCCGTGTTGGCCCGCAGCCCCGACTCGAGGCGCGCCACGTCGGTGACCATGGCCTCGGGAGCGTGCGTGTAGAGCAACGGATCGGTGTGCAGACGCGTCCAGTCGGCAAGATCGTCCGGTGCGACCGGCAGCAGGTCCATGCGGTCGGTGTGGGTGATGGGGAACCACCGGGTGAAGTCGAACCGGGGGCGGGGCTCTCGTTCGAGGAGCCTCCAGTCGTCGGGGTCGACGTCGGGGAACGTCACGCTCCCGGACGCCGACTCGTGCACCTGGGTGATGTCGATCTCGGTGAGGTAGTCCCACGCCTCCCGGTACACCTGTCCGCCGCCGGCGACGTAGCAGACCTCGTCCATCGACGCTGCCACCTCGAGCGCGGTCTCGACCGACCCCACCGCGAATGCGGGGGCAGCGTCGTCGAACGACATCTCGACCTGTTCAGGATTGCGCGACACCACGATGGTCGTGCGTCCGGGAAGGTAGCGTCCCATGGCCTCGGCCGTGTGCCGGCCCATGATGAGGGGGTGACCCATGGTGGTCGCCTTGAAGCGGTCCCAGTCCTCACGGAACTTGAACGGCTGGTCGCGGCCGTCCCCGATCACGCCGTTGTCGGCCACGACCGCGATGGCGATGACGCGCATGACTCCTCCTTGAGGTTGGACTTCTCGGACAGCTTCAGACGGCGATCGGTGCCTTGATGGCGGGGTGGGGGTCGTAACCCTCGATGGTGATGTCGGACAGTTCGAAGGCGTCGATCTCCCGGACGTCCGGGTTGAGCACAAGTCTCGGCAGCGGACGCGGCTCCCGAGCGAGTTGGGTCGCGACCTGTTCGAGGTGGTTGGAGTAGATGTGGGCGTCCCCGAGGGTGTGGACGAAGTCGCCCACCTCAAGGCCCGTCACCTGGGCGACGAGGTGGGTGAGCAGGGCGTAGGACGCGATGTTGAACGGGACGCCGAGGAAGATGTCGGCGCTGCGTTGGTAGAGCTGGCACGACAGGCGTCCGTCGGCGACGTAGAACTGGAACAGGGCGTGACAAGGGGGAAGGGCCATCTTCTCGACGTCAGCGACGTTCCAGGCGCTCACGATGTGACGCCGCGAATCGGGACGCGTCCGGATCGACTCGATGACTCCGGCGATCTGGTCGATGTGGCGCCCATCGGGGGTCGGCCAGCTGCGCCACTGGTAGCCGTAGACGGGGCCGAGATCGCCCTGATCGTCGGCCCATTCGTCCCAGATGGTGATCTTGTTCTCGTGCAGCCAGGCGATGTTCGTGTCGCCGCGGAGAAACCACAGCAGCTCACCGAAGATCGAGCGGGTGTGGAGCTTCTTGGTCGTGAGCAGGGGGAAGCCCTCTCGCAGGTCGAACCGCATCTGGTGACCGAACACGCTGCGCGTCCCCGTGCCGGTGCGGTCGGACTTGTCGACGCCGGAGTCCATGACGCGGGTCAGCAGGTCGAGGTACTGCTTCATGTCAGTCGTCCCTGGTGCACGAGCTGGGCGAGCACCGGCACGATCGCCCGGACCGCCTGCCCACGATGGCTGATGGCGTTCTTGGCGTCGGGCGCGAGCTGGGCGCTCGTCACCGCCAGTCCCTCGGGGACGAAGATCGGGTCGTAACCGAAGCCGTTGTCACCAGCGGGAACGAGCGCCACCTGGCCCTCCCAGTCACGACTCACGACCTCCTCGCCTCCGTCCGGGAGCGCGAGGGCCATGGCGCAGACGAACCGTGCGTCCCGCTCCCCCGCAGGGACGTCGCTGATCTGGCGCAGCAGCAACTCGTTGTTGGCTGCGTCATCACATTCAGGTCCGGCCCAGCGCGCCGACCGGACGCCGGGACACCCGTTGAGCACGTCAACCTCGATTCCCGAGTCGTCGGCCAGCGCCGGCAGACCCGTCGCCTCAACGCAGGCACGCGCCTTGAGCAGAGCGTTGCCCTCGAAGGTGCGCTCGGTCTCGGCCGGCTCGGGGTAGGGGGGCAGGTCGGCCAGGCCCAGCACGACGACGTCGAGTCCGGCGTCCGAGAGCACGTGGCGCAGCTCGACCAGCTTCCTGGCGTTGTTCGTGGCGAGCACGACGCGGGCGGTCACCGGCTCACCGGCCCAGCGCGGCGCGCTGAATCTCGGCAAGCTCGGCGCAGCCGCGCAGGCCAAGGTCGAGCAGCGTGTTGAGCGTCTCCCGGTCGAAGGGGACGCCCTCAGCCGTGCCCTGCACCTCGACGAAGTCGCCCGATCCGGCCACGACGATGTTCATGTCGGTGTCGGCGGACGAGTCCTCCTCGTACTGCAGGTCGAGCATGGGGACGCCGTTCACGACACCCACACTGATCGCGCTCACCGAGTCCTTGAGCGGCTCGCCCTTGAGTGCGTTCCGGGCGCGCAACCACTCCACAGCGTCCGCGAGGGCGACGTAGGCCCCGGTGATGGACGCGGTCCGCGTCCCGCCGTCGGCCTGCAGGACGTCGCAGTCGATGACGATGGTGTTCTCGCCCAGGGCCTCGTAGTCGATGACGGCGCGCAGGCTGCGTCCGATGAGGCGCGAGATCTCGTGCGTCCGACCGCCGACCTTGCCACGGCGCGACTCACGGTCGCTGCGGGTGTGGGTCGAACGCGGCAGCATCTCGTACTCGCTGGTCACCCAGCCGCGTCCCTGGCCTTTCATCCACCTCGGGACGCCCTCTGTCACGGATGCTGCGACGAGCACGCGGGTGCGTCCGAACTCGACGAGGACGCTCCCCTCGGCGTGGTCGAGCCAGTGACGGGTGATCGTGACGGGGCGGAGCTGGTCGGGGGTACGTCCGTCGATGCGGAGGGCGTCGGTCATGCAGGCAGCCTACCGGCGAGGTCGACGTGTTCAGTCCTTCGAAGTCGACGTCTTCAGTCCTGCGAAACTGTCTGTAGTCAGACACTTCGGCAGGAGTGAGTGGCGGCTCACTCACCGGACCAGCGGGACCTGGTGCACATCGTCGACGAAGCCGCCCATGAGCCGGTGCCCGAGCGTGCGGAAGAGGTCCGGATTGCCCGTCGTGAGGAACAGTCGCTGGGCCTGACGAGGCTCGCTGTGCAGGACGCCCAGCCGCGTGAGGGACGCGAAGGTGGCGCGTGCGCACTCCTCCGCGCTGGAGACGAGCGTGACATCCTCGCCGATGACGTAGCTGATGACGCCCGCGAGCAGCGGGTAGTGGGTGCAGCCGAGGATGAGGGTGTCGATCTGCGCGTCCCGGAGCGGTGTGAGGTACTCCTCGGCGACGCCGAGCAGTTCGTCACCGCCCGTGATGCCCGCCTCGACGAATTCCACGAAACGAGGGCAGACGCGGGTCACCAGGCTCACCTGCGGGGACGCACCGAGCGCGTCGTTGTACGACCTCGACGTGGCAGTGGCCTGGGTGCAGATCACGCCCACGCGTCCGCTGCGGGTGGCCGCCACGGCTCGACGCGCGGCCGGGATGATGACCTCGCTGATGGGCACGTCGTAGCGTTCGCGGGCGTCGCGGAGCACGGCCGAGGACGCGGTGTTGCACGCGATGACCAGGGCCTTCACGCCGTGGTTGACGAGCCGGTCGAGGCATTCCAGGGCGTACTCGCGGACTTCGGCGATCGGCTTGGGGCCGTAGGGGGCTCGGGCGGTGTCACCGAGGTAGATGACGTCCTCGTGGGGCAGCAGGTCGACCAGCGATCGGGCCACCGTGAGACCACCGAAACCGGAGTCGAAGATGCCGATGGGGGCGTCGGTTCCCAGCACATCGCGCATCGCCACGGGGCCAGTCTAGGACCCCGAGGCTCAACGCCCCACGCCTAGACTTGCGCCATGGAGCCGCGTCCGATCGTGCCCGGGAAGACGGTCCGCCGCGTGCTCGCCCGGATTCTCGGTCGAAATCGCCACCACGACGCGGCACCGCGTCCGCCGGTGACGTCAGTCCCCGGGACGTCTCAGACTGAGTTGGACGAGCACCGGCCCCCGACGGTCGACTGAGGGCCCGTCCGCGCCGCAACCGGAACTGCCGTCCGCATGACCGGACGCACACCCGCCGCAACCCCCACTGGGGCAGCCCATCGAGAGTTCCTTTGCCTCGATGCGTCCCATGCGGGTGAGGTGTTCCACGGACGCCTGCACGACGTCGCGGGCAAGTGCTGTGCGCAACGAGATCTCGTCCAGCGAACTGGCCCCCTCGGCGAAGGCCTGGAGCACCGCCGTCAGCGGACGCACCTGTCGCTGGGTCGCCGCAGCCACCGCCGGCCCGGTCACCAGAACAACCTGCCGACCTGGAAGACGGCCACGGCGGAGACCCAGGCGACGACGAGTTGCATGCCGATGCCGAACAGCGTCCACCTCAGGCCGATCTCGCGCTTCTGGGCGGCCAGGGTCGCCACGCACGGCGTGTAGGCCAGGAGGAACACAAGGAAGGCCATCACGGCCGGGAGCGGATGCCCCCCGGACGACGAGGTGAAATCGGCGACGATGTGCTCACCCAGCGTCCCCGGGTTGGTTCCGTCGGTGGGCTCGTCGACGGCATAGGTCTGGGCCCACGACGAGATCACGGCCTCCTTGGCGACGAAGCCGACGACGAGTGCCGAGGTGGTCTGCCACTGGTCGAAACCTGCCGGCGCGAACACCGGTGAGATGGCTTGCGCTGTGACGCCGTAGACGCTGTTCTCGACAGGGACGTTGCCGAAACTGCCGTCGACGGTCGTGGGGATGGCCTGCAGCAGCCACACGGCACAGACCGTCGCCACGATGATGCCGCTGGCCGTCCGGAGGAAGCCCTTGAGGCGCAGCCACGTCACCGACGCGGTCAGTCTCACCGTCGGACGCTGATACGGCGGCAGGTCGAGCACGAGGGGTTCGGCGCCCATGGTGCGCCACAGGGTCTTGCGAAGCAGGAAACCGACGCCGACCACGAAGACGATGCTCACGAGGTACATCGCGAAGACGACCGTGCCGGCCCAGCGTCCGAAGAAGGTGGTTGCGACAAGGACATAGACCGTGAGGCGGGCACTGCACGAGGTGAACGGGATGAGGAGGCTGGTCAGGATCCGCTGCCGGACGTTCGGCAACACGCGCGTGGCCGAGATGGCCGGGACGTTGCAGCCGAAGCCGACGACGAGCGGCAGGAAGGCGCGTCCGGGGAGGCCGATCGAGCGCATGAGGCGGTCGGTGACGACCGCGGCGCGGGCCATGTAGCCGGAGTCCTCCAGCAGGGCGAGGAGCACGAACATGATGGCCATCAGGGGCGCGAAGGTCAGCAGCATGCCGACGCCCGCCACGAGCCCGTCGACCAGCAGTCCGTCGACCCAGCTCCCACCGAGACCGACCACCCCGAGCAGCCAACTGACCCCGGACGAGACCGGCCCGCTGAACAGCGAGTCGAGTGCGCCCTGCAGCGGCGCGGCGACGGTGGTCGTGAGCTGGAAGACCACCCACATCACACCCAGGAACGCGATCGGCCCGGCGATCGGCGCTGTCAGCCAGCGGTCGGCCTTGTCACTCAGGGACGCGCGCAGTTCGCCCGAGTCACCCGTGGAGGCCTCGACGGCCGACTCGATGAACCCGAATCGCTCGTCCTCGCGCACGAGGTCGGCGTCCATGGGGGCAAGGTCGTGTGCGGGCCGGTCGGTGATCTCTCGGGCCTCGGGCACCGGCTCGTCGAGGGCATCGTGGACGGCCACGGTCAGGTCGTCCATCCCGCGTCCGAGTCGGGGGTGCAGGGCGACGACGCGGCACCCCAACCGGGACGCCAGCTCGTCGGTGTCGACGGCGATCCCCCGACTGCGGGCGACGTCGACCATCGTCAGACCGACGACCACGCGCATCGCCTGTTCACGCAACTGGGCGACGAGGTAGAGGCTGCGCGAGAGGTGGGCGGCGTCGACGGCGACGATGGTGAGGTCGGGTGCCTCATCGGCCGCGCTGGTCACCAGGAGGTCTCGGGTGAGCGCCTCGTCGGGTGACATCGGGTCGAGGCTGTAGGCGCCGGGAAGATCGATGAGGGTCATCTCGGTGGACGCTGCGGGCCCGCAGGTGCAGGTCTCGCAGTCGCAGGTGCGCGTCCGGGTGGTGCGCCAGACTCCTCGGGCGACGTCCACCGTGGTGCCGGGCCAGTTGCCCATGGTGACGCGCGAGCCCGTCAGGGCGTTGAAGAGTGTCGACTTGCCCACGTTCGGTGCCCCGACCAGGGCGATCACCGGGGCTCCGCCACCGGCTCCGACTCCCCCGCCCGGCCCATGGCAGGTCGCCTTCGCGGACGCGGGCGGACGCCGCGTCGACAGCGGCACCAGAACAGGCTGGTGGGTGGTCACGCAGGGATCTCTTCGGCGAACAGGCGTTTCAGCATTGATGCATCCATGGCGATCCGGCTGCCGGCGACGGAGATGACGCGTCCACCGCCGGGCGTGGGGTTGACGATGCGGACGCGGGCCCCGCGACGCAGGCCGAGGGCCGACAGGCGACGGCACAATTCCGGGCTTCCCTCGGCACGCAGCAGCGTGAGGGACGTGCCGACCCTCGCCGAGGCCAGGCTGATCGCGGTGCTCATACACCAAGCGTAGCTGAGCTAAGGCTTGCCTAACCGACGGGGTCCACCTTTTCCTGACGCGGTGGTTGGCTATTTCCGACCGGTGCGGGCAGCGCCCCGTCAGAGCGCCTCCAGGATGGACTCCTGGACCCATCCGAGCCATTCGTAGACGCTGTGCAGCCAGCCACGGGGGTCGTCGAAGGGCAGGTTCGAGAGCATGTCCGCGTCCTCGGCCCGTTCGATGCCGAGCCTGACGGCCATCGCGAGTCGCAGGTTGGTCAGCGTGGTGAGCCAGGCGTCCACATGGGCGTCCGGGATCTGCACACTCCCCCGCGCGAGCCTGCGGAGGTCGGCGATGACCTCTTCCGCGCGTGTCACCTTCTGGTTGAGCTGGTCGGCCCTGGTGAAGCGCCTGAACTCCGCGGACGCCGTGGCATCGTCGCGGTACGCGTCCGGGAACAGTCGCTCCATCACCGGGTCGACCTCCCCCCCGTCGTCGTCGTTCGCGGCATGGGCGAAGTCGGCCTCCCAGGCAGCGAACGGGTCGCCCGCGTCGTGGGCGACAGGCCCGTCGCCCTCACTCTCGGTCAGCACGTCGACGAGTTGCGCGACCAGGGACGCGAGGATCTCGGCCTCGTCGTTCTCGAATCGTCCGATCAGGACGCCGTCCTTGCGCCGGAATCCCTTCACGACTCGGCCCGGTCCAGGGTCGCCCAGAGACCGTAGGCGTGCATGGCGTTGACGTCGCGCTCCATCTCTTCGCGTCCGCCTGACGACACGACCGACCTGCCCTCGTTGTGGACCTGCAGCATCAGGCGCTCGGCCTTGGCCTTGGGGTACGTGAAGTACTCACGGAAGACGTGGGTGACGTAGCTCATGAGGTTGACGGGATCGTCCCAGACGATGGTGACCCACGGCGACTGGGTGGCCTCGGACACATCAGTGCGCTCGTCCAGGGCAGTGCCGCCACTGGGAGTTGCGCTGTCGGGAGTGTCTGCGGGCATGGGACCCATTGTGCCCCGTGAACGGTCCCAAGGGCCGTCAGCCACCAGCGGTTCGGGTTCCTATGGATGCGGGCTCCGTCATTCCTGCCCATGTCCCTGGGAACTCGTTCAGTACGCTCATCGCATGACCACAGCCCTGCTGACCGATCATTACGAGCTGACGATGGTGCGCGCGGCCATGGGCGCGGGCACGGCCTTCCGGCCGAGTGTTTTCGAGCTCTTCCCCCGTCGCCTCCCCGAGGGTCGCCGCTACGGAGTGGTCGCCGGAGTCGGACGCGCACTCGACGCCGTGGCCGACTTCCGCTTCGACGAGGAGAGCCTGACCTTCCTGCGAGACCACGACATCGTCAACGACGAGTTGGCGGAGTGGCTGGCGTCCTATCGGTTCACGGGAAACATGTGGGGCTATCCCGAGGGCGAGATCTACTTCCCGGGCGCGCCGCTGCTGGTTGTCGAGGGAACCTTCGCCGAGGCCTGCATCCTCGAAACCGTGCTGCTCAGCATCTACAACCACGACTCGGCGATCGCGTCCGCCGCGAGTCGCATGACCGCGATGGCCGGGGACCGCCCGTGCATCGAGATGGGTTCGCGTCGCGCCCACGAGTGGGGGGCCGTCGCCGCGGCCCGCGCCGCCTACGTCGCCGGCTTCTCGGCGACCTCGAACCTTGAAGCCGGACGCCGGCACGGCATCCCGACCCGCGGCACCGCTGCCCACTCCTTCACGCTGCTGCACGACACCGAGGAGGAGGCGTTCGTCGCGCAGCTCAAGGCCCTCGGCGAGGACACCACGCTGCTGGTCGACACCTACGACATCGAGGAGGCCGTGCGGACCGGCGTCCGACTCACGCAGGGACGCCTCGGCGCGATCCGGCTCGACTCCGGAGACCTGGCGATCATGGCAAACCAGGTCCGCGACCTGCTCGACGACCTCGGGGCTGAAAAGACGCGCATCATCGTGACCAGCGACCTCGACGAGTGGCAGATCGCGGCGCTGCGCGGCGCACCGGTCGACGGCTACGGAGTGGGCACGTCAGTCGTGACCGGGTCTGGCCACCCGACCTGCGGCTTCGTCTACAAACTGGTCGCCAAGGCCGACACCGACGAACCGGGCGCGCCGCTGCATCCGGTCGCCAAGAAGAGCGCCAACAAGAACTCCATCGGTGGACGCAAGTTCGCCCTGCGAAGAATGGACGCGAAGGGCCGCGCCGAGGCCGAGATCGTGGGAATCGGGTCTCCCCCGGCGTCCGACGAGAACGACCGACCGTTGCTGGTCGAACTCATCCGCGACGGCGAGGTCGTCGGACGCGAACCCATCGGGGCCGCCCGCGAACGCCACCAGAGGTCACGCGCCGAGCTGCCGCTGGCCGCGCTGCGCGTCAGCAAGGGTGACCCGAGCATCCCGACGCTCATCCTGGACGCCGACGGCGAAGAGGCCGACAACCCCTACCTGCGGTCGGCCGTACCCACCAACATCTGAGCGTCCACCGGAACTCCCCCGCGCGCCGCGGAGGCCTTGATCATGTCCCAGAGGTGGGACATCCTCAGCCCCAACTCCGCAGGTGACGGGTTCGGCAACACCCCGGAACGCACCGCGAGCACCGTTTCCCAGCGTGCGGTCGGCGTGACGACCTCGACCTCGGTCGGCTCGTCCTCACCCTGGCGCTGCAGGAGCAGCCGCTCACCCCACATCCCGGTGACGATCAGACCCTCGGTCCCGAAGACCTTCATGTCGGACGCACAGGTGTCGATCGTGTCGCCGCACCCGGCCAGCACCACCATCGCCCCCGTCGTCGTGCGCGCGGTGACCGATCCGAGGATGTCGACCTCGCGTCCCGAATTGTCCAGCCAGGCGCTGACCAACTCGAAGTCGGCGCCGGCCAGATCGCAGGCCGTGTTCAGCAGGTGCGCCCCCGTGTCGAACATGAACCCGCCACCCGACTGAACGGGATCGGTGCGCCAGGTGTCGGTCTGGTCGGTCTTCCAGCCCTGCCAGGCGCTGCCATGAATGGCCGTGACCGTGCCGATCTCGCCCGCCCGGATCAGCTCGACCGCCTTGCGGACCTGCGGCGACAACGACCCGTTGAAGCTCACGATGAGCAGGCGTCCGGTTTCATCGCGGACGCGGATCAGGTCGGCGGCCTCGTCGACGGTCGTGACCATGGGCTTCTCGAGCCAGACGTCGAGACCGGCCTGCAGGCAGGCCACGGCGTGCGCGTGGTGCAGGTTGTGGGGCGTGGCGATCAGGGCGACCTCGACGCCCAGGTCACCGGCCGCGAGTGCCTCGTCGAGGGACGCGAAGGTGCGCGGTGCCTCGAGACCGGCCGTGGCGAAGAGCGCGAGGCCCTTCTTCAGAGAGGCGGGAGCGATGTCGACGAAGACGACCCGCGAGGGCAGGGTCGTGGCGTCCAGTGCGCCTGCCTTGAGGATCGCGATCAGGTGGTCGCGGGCCATGCCGCCCACCCCGACGACCATGAGGCCCGGGGCGCTCATCGGGACTCCGGCAGGTTCGTGAAGCCGTTCATCACCGCTGCAAGCCTCGCTGCGCGCTCGGACGTGAAGACGTCCTCGAGCATCATCGGACGCTGATCCGGCCCTGACAAGGGCACTCGCCAGTTCGGATACTCGTCGATCGTCCCCGGCTGATTCTGGGTGAGGCGATCGCCGACGGCGTCCGTGAGCGACGCATTGAGCACCTTCGCCGGCGTCTGGGTGATGAACCGGTGCATCGAGAGCACGATCTCCTCCACACTCGGGTCGTCGCCGGTGAGGTAGCCGCGCGCCTCGAGGAAGCGGATGACGCCCTGCTGCTCAGCAGCGGACGCCCGCAACTCCTCGTCCAGCCCCTCGGTCAACAGCCCGAGTTGGTGCCTCAACCGGACGTGGTCGCCGGCCAGGTAGCCAGCGGTCGGCGGCAGGTCGTGGGTGGTGACGGACGCCAGGCAGAACTCGCGCCAGTGCTCCGGCGGAAGCGGGCCACCCCTACCGTCCGACTCGAACCACAACACCGAGGTGCCGAGGATGCCGCGGCGGGTCAGGTACTCGCGCACCCACGGCTCGACCGTGCCGAGGTCTTCACCGATGACCAGCGCACCGGCGCGCTGCGCCTCCAGTGCGAGGATGCCGATGAGCGCCTGGTGGTCGTAGCGGACGTACGTCCCCTCCTTGGGCGACAGGCCCTCCGGCACCCACCAGAGCCGGAACAGCCCGATGATGTGGTCGACCCTGATGCCGCCGGAGTGACGCAGGACGCCGCTGACCATCGACCGGAACGGCGCGTAGGCGAGGTCGGCCAACCGATCGGGACGCCAGGGGGGCTGGCTCCAGTCCTGGCCGGTCTGGTTGAACGCGTCCGGGGGTGCGCCCACGGTGCAGCCGTTGGCGAAGACGTCCGCGAGCATCCACGTGTCGGCCCCTGCGATGTTCACGCCCACGGCGAGGTCGGAGATGATCCCGAGCGGCATGCCCGCGTCCTTGGCCTGTTGCTGCGCATTCGACAACTGGGTCTCGGCGATCCACTGCAACCACATGTAGAACCGGATGTCGTCGGCATGCAGGCGTCCGAATTCGGCAACCTCGGGCGACGTCGGACGCTGCAACTCGATCGGCCAGTCGTGCCAGTCGAAACCGCACTCGTCGTACAGCGCGCTCCACAGCGCGAAGTCGCGCAGCGTGCGTCCCTCACGGCGGCAGAAGTCGTCGAACGCCATCCGCCGGACCGGCTTCATGCCCGCGAGGTAGATGATGCGCAGGGCCTCCATCTTCGCCAGCCACGAGCGGTCGCGCTTGATCTGCGCCTCGCCCACGAGATCGGCGAGCAGGTCGGCACGGAGGGTCTCGATCAGGACGCGGTCGGTCTGCGTCAGGGTCGCGAACTCGGGGATCGCCTCGGGGCGGATGTAGATCGGGTTGACGTAGGCGCGGCTCGTCGGAAGGTAGGGGGACGGCTCCAGCGGCGGCGTGGGTTGGGCGGCGTGCAGCGGGTTGATGAGCACGTAGCCGGCGAACTGCTGGGTCGCGCTCCAGGTCGCGAGATCGCCGAGGTCGGACAGGTCACCGACGCCCCACGAGTCAGCAGACCGGACGCTGTAGAGCTGCGTCGCATAGCCCCACACGCGGCGGTCGCCCATGCTGGGCGGGAATCCGAGGAACGATGGCGTCACGATGAGGGTGGACTCGACGGTGCGGTCGTCCGACTCCAGGACGAGGCGGTGGTAACCGAGGGGAAGGTGGCTGGGCAGTTCGAAGCTCGCCTCACCGAGCCAGCGGTCGTCCACCAGCCTGTCGGGCAGGTCGTTGGTCACCTGATAGGTGTTCCAGACCCCGCCGTGTTCAAGCCGCACCGTCAGCCTGGCAGGGCGTCCCGAGGGCACGTGCACGTTCACGACGTGGTACTGGCCCTGCTCCATGACGACGCACGGCGGCAGCATGCGACGCCACGGCTTCAGCCTGATCTCCTCGACTGCTGCCCAGGCGAGTTCAGGCGTCGAGGCGTCGATCTCGAGCGCGGCCAGCACGGTGACGATGGTGTGGTCGCTGATCTCGGTGTGGCGGCCCTTCCAGTCCCAGAACTCCGAGGCAATGCCGAAGTGGGCGGCCAGTTCGGCCAGGGCAGCGTCAATGATGGCCATGGGGTGCTTTCTACGACGGGGTGTTGTCCCACCCTAACGCCACCGAACCGCCGGCGTTCCCCACTACGGCACTTAGCGTCGACTGACCACCTGGGTGCCCGCGACGAGGTCGTGGAGGGCCTGTCGTCGGGTCGTCCACAAGGGCATCAGGTACGACAGGAGCGGCAGCACGGGCACGGCGGTGACCAGCGCGAACATCAGCGACCGCGTCACGGACGCCCGCCAGCCGAGCTTCGGTGACAGCCCGATCTCGGTCGGCACGATCCGCATGCCGAGGATCCGCTGGAAGGGCGAGCCGGACAGGAACCCGTACGAGAGCACGAGGTAGGCGAACAGCACGAGCAGTTGGACGAGCTGCAGGCCCGACATCGGGTTGATGATGTCGTAGTCGGCGGGGGTCGGAACGGCGAGCCCTGCGTTGGCCGCGTGGATGTAGTCGGTGAGCAGGAGCTGGTAGCCCGCGATGATCCGTCGGACGTACGGCCAGCCGATCAGCGTCGCCAGGACGCTGACGACGATGCTGTCCAGGATGTGCGCACCGACGCGGGCCCACCATCCCGCGAGCGGAACGCCGTCGGCCGTCAGCGGCGTGCGGGCGAACGCTGCCGGGTGGACGCCCGGGTGCGGCTGAGCTCCCGGGTGCTGGGCGTACGGATACTGCTGCGCATGAGGGGACTGCTGGGCGTACGGATACTGCTGCTGCACACCCGGGAACTGCTGCTGCGGCGCAACGGGGTACTGCGGCGTCGGCAGTGGGGCGGACGCGGAGACCCCCTCAGCCGGCTTGACGTTGTGCGTCCACGTCGCGCCGTCCCAGTAGCGCTCCCTGGCCGGGTCTGCGGGGTCGGGATACCAACCCATGGGCGGAAGGGCGGGCTGCGCGGAAAAATGGCTCACCCCCACAGTTTGCCACGGTGCATCACCCCACCCCGGACGAGTCATTGCGCACGGGACCGATGCGCGTCGACACGACGAGCGAGAGCACCGCCACCACGACGACCGCCGAGAACACCCACCCGAACGTGAACGCAGGCGTGTGCTGCAACTGAAGCGTGGCGAAGATCGATCCGGCCAGACCCGCGATCGCGGCGTTGCCGAGGCCCTCACCGACCTGCAGGGACGACGTGTTGCGTCCGAGTTGCTCGTGGGGTGAGAGCGCCATGACGGCGAGCGACTGGCTCGCCATCGCCAACCCCATCCCCAGCCCGCCGACCACCCAGCCGAGGGCGGGCAACCACACCCCCACGCCGGGACGCCAGCCGAAGACCGCCAACCCGGACGTCCCGACGAGGGTGCAGGCCAGGCCGAGCTGGATGATGTGGTCGCGTCTCAGCCTCAGCCACACCCGCGACTGGAGCCACGACCCGAGCGTCCACCCTGCCGACCCGATGGTGAGGAAGAGTCCTGCCTCGAACAGGGACAGGCCCCGCAATTGCACCAGTGACAAGGGAAGGAAGGCCTCAGCAGCGAAGAACGAGCCCGCCTGCAGCGCGCGCGTCGCGATGACCGGTGACAGCCCGGGCCCCAGCCGGAAGAAGCCATCGGGCATCAGTCGTGGCACCGCTGCCCCCAACAGGACGAGCGCTGCCAGAACCGTACCCAGCGTGCGTCCGGTGACCCCAGATTCGCCGAAGTCCTGGCCGAACACCTGCAGCAGTGCGACACCCACAGCCGCCGCCAGGGCCGTCCACACGGGTACCGGACGCGTCGCCTCCGGGTCGGCCACCACATGGACGTGCGCCATCGCCAACAGGGGACGCGCGGTCAGGCCCGAGGCGACCGCCATCAGCGGGATCCCGGCCCAGAACACCCACTGCCAGCCCACGTGTGCCGACAGCCAGGCTGCGATGGGCGGGCCAACGAACGCGGGGAACACCCAGCAGAAGCTGAACGCCGTCATCACCCGCGCGCGGTCTTCCTGCGAGAAGGCGCGCGCCACGACGACCATGAGGCCGAGGTTCACCGCCCCGGCACCCAGACCCTGGACGAACCGGGACGCGATGAGCAACCCCATCGTCGGCGCCAGCCCACCGAGCGCGAGTCCGATCATGAAGATCGCCATACCGCCCCCGAGGGGACGGACGGGTCCCATGGCGTCGACCAGGCGTCCGGCCACGACCGTCGAGAACACCATGCCGATGACGAAGAGGGTGAAGGCCCACGCGTAGAGACCGATGTTCCCGAGTTCGGCAGCGGCTGCCGGCATCACCGTGGCCACGGCCACCGCCTCGAAGGCCGTCGCGACCACGCCCGTCAGGATGCCGATGAGGAGTCCGCGCTGGTGGGTCGACTGAGTCTGCTGGTCGTGCATCACAACGCTCTCCGATGGTTGGGCCCGCGCAGGTGCCCACGTAGAATCCCCTCATGACCCAGCAACTCGCGCCCGGTTCCCAGACCGTCACCGACACCAGGACCGAGACGTTCGAGGACGGGGATCACGAGCGATTCTCCCACTTCGTCCCGAAGGCCAAGCTGACCGAGGCGATGGTCATGGGCACGCCGGTGGTCGCCCTCTGCGGCAAGGTGTGGGTGCCGACGCGCAATCCCGAGAAGTTCCCGGTCTGCCCTGAGTGCAAGGAGATCTGGGAGGGCTTCAAGCCCGGGAAGAACAAGGGCCCCGACGCCTGAGGCGCCGGGCTCCCGCATCACCTCAGTAGCGGTACAGGTCTGACTTGAACGGCCCTTCGACGGGGACGCCCAGGTAGTCGGCCTGCTCCCCGGTCAGGGTGGTCAGTCGGACGCCGAGTGCCTCGAGGTGCAGCCGGGCGACCTCCTCATCCAGATGCTTCGGCAGGGTGTGGACGCCCGTCGGGTACTCCTCCGACTTCGTGAACAACTCGATCTGGGCCAGCACCTGGTTGGTGAACGAGTTGCTCATCACGAAGCTCGGATGTCCGGTCGCGTTCCCGAGGTTGAGCAGGCGTCCCTCCGACAACAGAATGACGCTGTGGGCGTCGGTCGTCGGGGTGGCCTCGAATCGCCACAGGTCGACCTGCGGCTTGACCTGCGTCCGCTCGACGCCCGGCCAGACCGCCAACCCGGCCATGTCGATCTCGTTGTCGAAGTGCCCGATGTTGCCGACGATGGCCTGGTGCTTCATGCGGCTCATGTGCTCGGCCGTGATGACGTCGGTGCACCCGGTGGCCGTGATGAAGAGGTCGCCGATCGCCAGGACGTCCTCGATCGTGGCGACCTGGTAGCCGTCCATCGCAGCCTGGAGCGCGCAGATGGGGTCGATCTCAGTGACGATCACGCGGGCGCCCTGGCCACGCAGGCTCTCGGCGCAGCCCTTGCCGACATCGCCGTAGCCGCACACGACGGCGACCTTGCCGCCGATCAGCGTGTCGGTCGCGCGGTTGATGCCGTCGATCAGCGAGTGGCGGACGCCGTACTTGTTGTCGAACTTCGACTTGGTCACGGAGTCGTTGACGTTGATGGCCGGGAACAGCAGTGCCTGCTGGCGGGCCATGTCGTAGAGGCGGTGGACGCCGGTCGTCGTCTCTTCGGTGACGCCCTTGATCGAGTTGGCCAACGCCACCCAGTCGGTCGCCTGCGCGGCCAGATCGGCGCGCAGAAGGTCAAGGATGACGCCGTACTCGTGCGAGTCGTGAGCGCTGACCTCGGGCACCTCACCGGCCTTGGTGAACTCGACGCCCTTGTGGACGAGAAGTGTCGCGTCACCACCGTCGTCGAGGATCATGTTGGGCAACGCACCACCCGGCCAGGCGAGGATCTGCGAGGTGCACCACCAGTACTCCTCGAGCGACTCGCCCTTCCAGGCGAAGACGGGGACGCCGGCCGGTGCGTCCGGGGTGCCGGTCGGGCCGACGGCGATGGCGGCCGCGGCGTGGTCCTGGGTGGAGAAGATGTTGCAGGACGCCCAGCGAACCTCGGCCCCGAGCGCGACGAGGGTTTCGATCAGCACCGCGGTCTGGATCGTCATGTGGAGCGACCCCGCGATGCGGGCCCCAGCGAGGGGCTTGGTCACGCCGTACCGCTCCCGCATCGCCATCAGGCCGGGCATCTCGTGCTCGGCGAGTGCGATCTCCTGGCGTCCGAAGTCGGCGAGGGAGAGGTCGGCTACGCGAAAGTCCTGGGTGGTCATGGGACGCAACGTTACCGGCCCTGCGCGTTTCGTAGAAAAGTCCGGGTTCGGCGAGGGGCAGGCTCAGGAGGTCTTCCGGTAGAGGCGTTGCGTCTGGTAGACCGGCTCGCTCGTCACGTGGACGCCCAGGTGACGGAAGATGTTCTCGTCCACCGGGCCCAGGATCACCGTCGAATGGACGTCGCAACCCCGCAGCCCGTGGAGTTGCTCGATGGCCTCCTTGGCGAGGGGATCGGTGGTTGCACCCACCGCGAGTGCGATGAGGACCTCGTCGGTGTGCAGCCGCGGGTTCCTGCTGCCGAGGTGGCGGGTCTTCAGGTCCTGGATGGGGGCGATCGTCTCGGTCGAGAGCAGCTTCACGTCGTCGTCGATGCCGGCGAGGGCCTTGAGCGCATCGAGCAGCATCGCCGAACAGGCGCCCAGCAACGCCGTCGTCTTGCCGGTGACGATGCGACCGTCCGGCAACTCGATGGCAGCGGCGGGCGCCTTGGTGCGCTTCTCCACCTCGAGGGCCGGGCCGACGACGGGGCGGTCAGCGGTCGTGATCTTGAGCTTGCCCATCGACAGGGCGATGCGATCGGACACCGTTGACTCGAGGTCGTCGCGGCGCTCGTGCACCAGCGCCTTGTAGTAGCGGCGGATGACCTCCTGTCGCGACGCCTCCCTGCAGACCTCGTCGTCGCTGATGGAGTAGCCCGCCATGTTCACGCCCATGTCGGTCGGCGACTGGTAGGGCGAGTGCCCGAGGAGCCGCTCGAACAGCAGGGAGAGCACCGGGAAGATCTCGACGTCCCGGTTGTAGTTGACCGCCTGCTCGCCGTGGGCGGCGAGGTGGAAGGGATCGATGAGGTTGACGTCGCCCAGATCGGCTGTTGCGGCCTCGTAGGCGATGTTCACCGGATGGTCGAGGGGCAGGTTCCAGATCGGGAAGGTCTCGAACTTGGCGTAGCCGGAGAGGATGCCCCGCTGGTGGTCGTGGTAGAGCTGCGACAGGCAGGTCGCCATCTTGCCGCTGCCCGGCCCGGGAGCGGTGACGACGATCACCTCCCGGCTGGTCTCGACGTACTCGTTCCTGCCGTAACCCTGGTCGCTGACGATGTGGGCGACGTCGTGGGGGTACCCCTTGATCGGGTAGTGGCGATAAACCTTCAGGCCGGCGCGCTCAAGCTTGCGCTTGAAATTGCGCGCCTGCCGGTTGTCCTCGCTCATGTGCGAGATCACCACGCTCCCGACGAACAGCCCGTGGGAGCGGAAGGCGTCGATCAGGCGCAGCACGTCGGCGTCGTAGGGGATGCCCAGGTCGGCGCGCATCTTGTTGCGTGCCAGGTCGAGGGCACTGATCACCACGACGATCTCGACCTCGTCGGCGAGGGTCTCCAGCATCCTGATCTTGTTGTCGGGCGTGAACCCGGGCAACACCCGTGAGGCGTGCAGGTCGTCGAAGAGCTTTCCGCCGAACTCGAGGTAGAGCTTGCCGCCGAACTGGTCGCGGCGCGCGTTGATGTGCTCCGACTGGAGCGCAACGTACCGGTCTGCATCGAACCCGACCTTCATCGGCAGGTCAGACGGTCGCAGCGATGTGGGTCAGCGCGAGGTCGTAGCCGCCGAGGCCCAGGCCTGCGATCGTCCCGGTGACGTACGGGGAGACGACCGAGTGGCGTCGGAACTCCTCCCGCGCGTGGACGTTCGAGATGTGCACCTCGACCACGGTCGCAACCTGGGCGACGGCGTCGGCGATGGCGATGGAGTAGTGCGTCCAGGCTGCGGGGTTGAGGACGACCGGCGTGCCCGCGTCGGCGGCCTCGTGCAGCCAAGAGACCAGTTCGCCCTCGTGATCGGTCTGGCGCACCTCGACGTCGAGGCCGAGGCCCCGACCTGTCCCGACAAGGTGCTCGGCGAGTTCGGCGTGGGTCACCGACCCGTAGATGTGCGGCTCCCGCTTGCCCAGGCGTCCGAGGTTCACGCCGTTCAGCACCAGCACCTTCATCAAGCTCCCCATTCGGTCGTGGCGTCGCGTCCCAGGCCGATGCCCAGGTAGGCGGACGCGAACAGTCCCTGCTGCAGCAGCGACACATAACGGTCGACGTCACTCGACAGCTCGTCGACCCCGAGGGCGGAGACCTCGCAGACCCGCACCTGTCGCTGGTCGGCGATCGACTGCAACTCACCCCGTTCGCGACGCGCACGGTCGCTGTCGGACCTGTCGTCGAACACCACGAGCACCGGACGCGGCGCTGCCGCCGCCTCGTCGAACGGGTCGGCGAACGGGTCGCGGACCTCGGCGAGGTCGATGACGGGATACAGGGCGGCGGCGTCGGCGGCGAGCGCCGCGCGTCCGCTGGCCTGCCTGAGACCCTCGCTCACACGTCGGGCCGCCCGGGCGGCCAGGACGGTGCCGCCCCAGACGAGCGGTTGGGCCTCGGCGACGCCGAGGGCAAGATCCTTCGCCGAATTGAGCGCGAGGTCACGGTGAGGTGAGCACGCCTCGGCGGCCCGGTCGGCCGACACCGCGACACTCTCGGGACGCACGAGGGGGCCGATGCCCAACTCGTGCAGCACGGCCAGCACCACCACGGCGGACGCCAGGGGATCCCCGGTGGTCGCCGGGACGAGCAACGTCGACCGGGAGCCCGCGAACTCCTCGATCGGAGAACCGGGCGGGGACGCGAGGATGAGGGCGCAGCCGCGTCGCACGGCCTCACGGACGGCCAGGACGAGGTCGGGGTCGGAGCCCCCACTCGCGAGGACGACGACCAGGTCGAGCGGACCGACCCACCCGGGCAGGCCGGCCAGCGTCCACGCCACGAACGGGACGGGGCAGATCGGCTCGACCACAGCGCGCAGGAGGCGGGCCTCGGCACCCAGCGCGATGACGCCGCGGGGTCGGCGTCCTGCGTCGAAACCGGCGAGGGCCGGGCCCGGGCTCCCGGACGCGTCGACGAGGTCGGCGGCCTCACGCCTGATCCGCGACCCGCAACTCGCCAGCGTGCGCAGGAGGTCGTCGGCGTCCGCGAGGGAGGCCGGGTCCTCGAGGCGCGAGTCGTCGAAGTCCATGTCAGGCGATGGAGTCGGGCTTGCGTGCCTCGTCGATCAGCAGGACCGGCACGCCGTCGCGGACGGGGTAGGCCAGGCCGCAGGTCGAGGACGCGCACACGAGTTCGTGGGTGTCGTAGTCGACGGCGAACCTGCCGTGACACGCCGGGCACGCGGCGATCTCGAGGAAGGCCGGTGACAGTTCCATCTGGTCCATACGTTCTCCACTCTCAGGGGGTGACTGCAACTGCGCGTTGCGCACTGCGTGCGGGACTCACTGCGCATTCTGCCGCACGACGGCGAGCACCTCGTGGCGAAGGACCGACATCACGCCCTCGGTGCGGGCTTCGACATTGAGCCGCAGGAGGGGTTCGGTGTTGCTCGCCCGAAGACTGAACCACCAGGGCTCGCCGTCTGAGTCACGGCCCTCGACGCGGAGGCCGTCGTCCCACGAGATGTCGTCGGCCCGGGACGCGAAGTGCCGCGCCACGGCCTCGGTGCACGTCTTCGTGTCGGCGACCGTCGAGTTGAGTTCTCCGGAGTTGGCGTAGCGCTCGAAGTGGCGCACGAGTTGCGAGAGCGGCTCGTCACTGTGACCCCGCAGGCGCAACACGTGCAGGGCCGCGAGCATGCCGGTGTCGGCGCCCCAGAAGTCGCGGAAGTAGTAGTGGGCGCTGTGCTCGCCACCGAAGATGGCGTTGTGCTCGGCCATCAGTGCCTTGACGAAGGTGTGGCCCACGCGGCTGGTGACGAGGTGACCTCCATGCTCGGCCACGACCTCGGCGACCGCCCTGCTGGTCACCGAGTTCACGACGACCGTGCCGCCCGGCTCGTGTTCGAGTTCGGCCTCGGCGATGAGCGCCGTGATGGTCGATGGCGTGACGACCTCGCCGCGTTCGTCGATGATGAAGCAACGGTCCGCGTCCCCGTCGAAGACCAGGGCGAGATCGGCGCCGTGCTCGACGACCGCGCGTTGGGCGTCCAGCAGGTTCTCGGGGATGAGCGGGTTCGGCTGGTGATTCGGGAAGTTGCCGTCCAGGTCGAGGTAGAGGCCGATGATCTCGACGTCCACGCCCCCGAGCACCGCGGCGACCGTGTGGCCGGCCATGCCGTTGCCGGCGTCCACAACGACCTTGAGACGGTGGATGCCCTCCAGCGGCACGAGCGACGTGAGGTAGTCGGCGTAGCCGGCGAGGGTGTCACGATGGCTGATGACCCCCGGACGCTCGGCCGGGACGGCCGGGTGTTCCTGGAGTTCGAAGGCGCGGTCGGCGAGGTCGACGAGGAAGTCCGAGGTCACCGGAGCGGCTCCGGGCAGACAGAACTTGATGCCGTTGTCGTCGGGCGGATTGTGACTCGCCGTGAACTGCACGCCGTGGGCGTTCGCCACCCCGGACGCGTACCACAGCTGATCGGTGCTGGTCAGACCGAGGATGACGACGTCCGCGCCGGCACTGGCCGCACCCTCGGCAAAGGCGAGCGAGAGTTCCTCACCCGTCGTGCGCATGTCACGGCCGAGGACGAAACCCTGGCCCTCGAGACCGGCCACCTGGACGTAGGCGACACCGAGCGTCCGGGCGCCATCGGCGTCCCAACCCGGGTGCTCCCCACGGACCTTGCCACGGATGTCATTGGCCTTGAAGATCCCTCGGGTGATCATCCGTCCACCCTGCCACTCAGCGCCCGGGATCGGCAACGACCCGCAGGTGTCGACGCTCGGCGAGCACCACCACAGGGGCCGTCGGGGTGGGCATCGGGTCGTCCTCGCGCAGCCCGATCTCGCGGACGGCGTCGGCGAGGGCGAGGAGGTCGTCGGAGCTGGGGGCGGCGGGTTCGAAGGTGGCCTCGGGAAGCCGGATGACGTCCCAGCCCCTCGGCGCCGACAGGGTGTGCGCGTGGGTACGGCACAAGTCGTAGGCGCCCGGCTCTGCCTGCTGCGACAGTCGCCCCAGCACGGCGGTCTGGCCCGCGTAGTCGTAGGTGAGGGTCGCGACGGCGATCACCTGGCAGGTGCTCCGCGAGCACCGTCGTCCGATGGCGCCCGTCCGGGCCTGTCCGATCACGCGGACGAACCTACCGGCTGGGTGGCCGAGGGGGCGGGATGCGGGGCCGTACGAAATGCGGGGCCGTAGACTCGGGGAATGCCGAAGCGCCGAGACCGCCACCACCGCGGCCTGCGCGGGCCGATCGCCCTGCCCAACCCGTACACCGGACGCGCAGTCCCCCTGCGTCGAGCCCCCGGACGCGCGGAGTTCTTCCTCGACTGCATGCAGGACGCCGTTGGCCGCGTCACCGAGAGCTGCCCCCGCGTCCTGGTCGGCGTCGACCTCGGGATCGAGGAAGTACCGAATCTCGTCGCCCACTGGACCGGGGACCGGGTGCCCCTGGCGCTTGCCGTCGAAGCGAGCGTCGACCGGCCCGCGCAGATCGTGCTGTACCGGCGTCCGCTGGAGCATCGAGCCTCGTCACGGCAGGGTCTGCGGATCCTGGTGCACCGGACGCTGGTGGAGCAGCTGAGCGCCCTGACCGGCGTGCCGACGTCCGAGATCGACCCTTTGGGCGACAACGACGACGAGTGGTGAGTCGGAGGTCACGACTCGTAGGTCATGATTCAGCGCAGGAAGGGGTCGCGATCGATCGCGACCGACTCGGTCGCCTGATCGCCCGTCTGGAAGGGGGCCACGGCCGTTCCCACGGGAAGGACCACCCAGGCACCCACACCCACCGCGGACGCCACCGTCACCCGGACGCCCCGCGCGGGGAGCGCAACGCTCCACGTTGCGCCGGCCTTGACCGTCTGGCGCGTCGCGGGAATCCCTGAACCTTCGACGGCGGTGGCCTTGAAGGTGACCTCGGCGTCCGAGGTGGTGGGGTTGGCCAGCACGAGGCGTCCGCCGGAGACGAGCACCTGGGAGTTCGCGAACACGGGGCGGGAGGCGAGGTTGGCGACGTCCGATTCGCCCGTGACGTGCAGGGACGCCGCGATGGGGACGTCCGAGGTGACGCGGAGAGCGAGCGCTTCGGTGGCCGAGACCGCCGCCGACAGGTCGACACGCGCGACAGCGCCCGGCGCCACCGTGACCTTGTCGGCCCCGGCGGGGGTGAAGGTCCCTGACGAGGCCAGGGCCGCGACGGTGATCGTGGCCCGCGTCTGGCCCGGATTGTCGAGCAGCAGGCTGAGGCCCTTGGCGCCGGCGGGCACCGCACCCAGGAGATGCTCGGTGCCGGCGATCCCGGACGAGGCGACGTCGATGCCCGCTGTGCCGGCGAGGCGTCCGAAGGCGCGGACGCGTCCGATCGTGGTCTCGACCTCGGCCGCGACCGGTTCACCGGCCGGGGAGAGGACGCTCAGGGGAACGACCAGCGAGGCGTTCGCGGGGACCAGCAGCCCACGCGTCCCTGCAGCGTCCACCACACCCTGGGGGCCACGGACGGTGACGTTCACGACCGCGTCGGTCGCGTCGGTGTTGACCAGCAGGACGTCGGTGCGGGCGGAGTCCTCCAGCAGCAGGGTCTGATTGGCGAGGGGCGGATCGCAGGTGGCCCAACTCACGGCCGCGCCCGCGACGACGGTCACCGCGCCGGCAGGTTGGCTGCCGACCGGCAGCAGGGCGAACGGATCCGTCGGGGCGGCCCGCGAGACGGGCACCGGAAGGACGGTGGACTTGTCCGCGTCCCGGAGCCTCACCGACGCGGTGGGGGCGGTGGCCACCAGTCGCGCCGATCCGGCGAGGGCGGGGCAGGCGAGCACCTCAGCGCCGCCCACCGCCGTCGAGGTTGCCGGCGCGGGACGTTGGGGATGGATGAGGGCAGATCCCGCCGTGGCCCCCACCGCGAGGACGGCGGCCACGAGGGCGACGAGGACGCGACGGTCAGCCATGACGACCACCCACCCGTTCAGGTCGGCGCGGGCCCAGGGGCGAACGGGCCGAGGGAGCGGCAAGGAGCAGCAGCAGCGCCAGGCCCGCGACCTCCCAGACTGCCCAGCCCTGGCCACGAGGTTCGGCGAGCGTCCGGGAGACCGATGGTGTGACCAACCAGAGGGTGGCCCCACCTGCGACCGAGGCCTGGGTGAGCCCTGCCGAGTTGGCCAGCGAAGCGATGTCGTCGGGGCGCTGGTCGCCTACCCACACGTGCGAGACACCGAGGGACGTGAGACGGGCGCCCAGGTCATCTGACGACTCCCCGGTCGCGAAAGCGGTGGCGATCTCGGACGCCGACGTGGCCTCGGCGGCGGTCAGTCCCGTCGGATCGGCCTCACCGCTCCCCCACTGGGGCGAGGTGTCGCTGACGACATTCCAGGACGCGCCCTGCGAGGTGTCCAGGAGGAGGACTCGCGCATGTCGCGGCGCTCCCATCGCCAGTTGGACGTGGGCCGGGACGACGCTGCGGGAGCGCGACAGGCCCTCCAGACCGGACGCTGCCGCCCACGCGCCCCCCGCCAGCAGGACCGCGACGAGGCCCGACACGAGCGCCAGCTGCGCCTTGCCCTCCGGGACGCGGCGTGAGGCCAGCGTCCCCAGCCCCATCAGACACGCTGCGGCCAGCAGTCGCCACGGGGTGGGGTCGGGACGCACGGGCAATCCGTCCAGGGTGACCACCAGTTTGGGCAACCACGCGGACGCCGCCAGCGATGCCACCCCCAGCGTGGCCAGGGCGAGGGCGATCCGGGACGCGCGCCCACGCACGACCACAACTGCGCCGACCGCAAGTGCGCAGAAGACCACCATCGCCGCGGGAGCGGGCGAGCCCGCCACGGCGTCCCCGACGCGTGCAGCGAGCGGGTCGGGGCCGGTCAGCAGACGGGCGGGGTCGCGCCACAGGCGCGGCAACCAGGGTGCGACGACCAGGAGCGGTCCGAGGGCGATGACGACGAGACCGGGCCAGCGACGACGTCGAGCCCGGACGGCGACCGATGCGGCCACCACTCCGGCCAGCCAGGCGAGGGGCCAACACGCGGCCAGGGCAGCGAGACAGAGGGCTGCGACGGCAGGTGCGCGGAGGGCGTCCACACCCCCGCCGCGACGGGCCAGCCACAACTGCACCGACCGGGCGAGCACGGGCAGGAGCACGGCGAGCAGGACGCCGGCGAGAGACCCGCGTCCGAGGGCGCCTGTCAGCGGCAGCGCCAATCCCCACGCCAGCGCGACCAGCGCGGCGCCCCAGCCCGGCACCACGTGCCGGGCGAACCGGTGGGCCGACCAGGCCGCGAAGAGCGGTCCGAAGGTCAACCAGACGAGGGCGAACCAGTCCGGCTGGCCGAAGGTCAGCGTCGAACCGAGGGCGGTCAGGCCGAGCCACGGGGCGTTGGCCCCGGGAAGTCCCGGAGTGGCCTGCCACCAGGCGTCCCAGGCGGTTGAGAGCGAGGCCGGGGCGGGGAACAGTCCCGGACCGACGAGGCGTCCGGACGCGAGCAGGTTGCGGACGCTCACCACGCCGACCACCAGGGCTGCGAGCGTCATCGCCAACCAGGGCGTCAGCCAGCGGTTCCGCCGTTGCTCACCCGACCAGTCGTCCCCGGTGAGTTCGTCGAGGCTGGTGCCTGAGTCCTCGCGCAACTCGCGGAAGCGGTCGGTGAAGGCGCCGGCCGTCCGGTCGACCGCGTGGACCGCGCCGGCCAGGCGTCCGGGACGCAGGTGTTCAGAACGGGACGCCCCGCCCGCCCGCTCGCGGAGGACCGCGACGTCGTGGCGGTGTGTCACGAGGGCCCACGCGGCCCGTACCTCGTCGGCGGCCAGCGAGGGGGCCTTGCCGAGCAGGTAGCCGATGGCCCGCAGCAGGGCCACGAAGAGCGCCCAGACGGTCGCCGACCCCGGACGCCTGGAGCGTGCGGTGGCCAGTCGGAGCGAGAGCGTCCGGGCCAGGGTTGCCGGACGCGATGTGATCGCCTGCTGCCGCTCACCGTGGCGCCCGGCGCGACGGTGGTGGAGCCCTGCGCGTGGGCAGGTGACCACGCGCAGCCCGGCGTCGTTGGCCCGCCAGCCGAAGTCGAGTCCGTCGGCGAACAGGGGAAGGGCAGGGTCGAACCCGCCGAGGTCGTCCCAGACGGCGCGGCGGACGAACATACCGGCCGTCGAACCACCGAGGGTCGGTCCGGCATCGTCCTGGTGCTGGTCGATGTCGCCGGGGACGACGGACATGATGCGCCGGCCGGTCTGCGACAGGCTCTGCCCCACCTCGGCGATGCGGTCTGGGTAGTTGCGTCGGCGCGGATACAGCAGCTTGGGGACGAGCACGTCGGGCGCAGGGTCAGCGGCTGCGGTCTCCAGCAGGACGTCCAGGCAGTCGTCCAGCGGCTCGGCATCGTCGTGGAGCAGCCACAGCCAGGCGGTGGTCTCGAGCCCGTCCAGGCCGAGCGCGACGTTCGCGCCGAAGCCGGCGTCCGCCTGGCCGTCGACGATGGCATCGACGAGACCCTGGCGCACTCCCCGGTCGAGGACGCGACGGGAGGCGTCGGTCGAGCCGGCGTCCACGGCGATCAGGCGTCCGGGACGCACGCTCAGGCGCGAGAGGGCGGCGAGGGTGCGGGGCAGCCAGTCGGACGCGTTGTGCACGACGAGGACGGCGGTCACGTCGTCGGGTGAGACGCGGGCTGCGGCGTCGTGGGAGCTTTCATGTGCCCACGCCCACGCATCGTCTGCACGAGGGGGCGGCTGGCTCACGGGGTGGGCTCCTGGAACGT
>CALKHV010000079.1 GCA_937988865.1 uncultured Propionibacteriaceae bacterium
CGAGGCCACCCCGGACGTCCGGCACCGCTGGGCGGAGCTTGCCGAGTTGGTCACCTCGGCGCAGGAGGCCTACTACGGACGCGACGCCCCCACGGTCGCCGACGCCGAGTACGACGCGTGGATGCGCGAGTTGGCGTCCCTGGAGGACGACTACCCCGACCTGCGGACGCCCGACTCACCCACCCAGCAGGTGGGCGCCGCGCAGCGGGTCACCGACTTCGCTCCCGTCGAGCATCGCCAACGCATGATGAGCCTCGACAACGTCTTCTCACCCGACGAGTTGGCCGAATGGCTGGCCCGAGTCGACCGCGGGCTCGGCGCGCCAGTGGCCGGTTACCTCTGCGAGTTGAAGATCGACGGTCTGGCGATCTCGCTCACCTATGAATCCGGACGTCTCGTGCGCGCCGCCACGCGAGGTGACGGACGCGTGGGCGAGGACGTGACGCCCAATGTGATGACGATCCACGGCATCCCCCACCGTCTGACGGGTGATGCTGTCCCGGCGCTGGTCGAGGTCCGTGGCGAGATCTTCTTCCCCATCGAGGCGTTCGCCGACCTCAACGCGTCCCTGGTCGAGGCCGGACGCCCACCCTTCGCCAACCCTCGCAACGCGGCGGCCGGGTCGCTCCGGATGAAGGACTCCACGGTGACGGCCACGCGTCCGCTGCGGATGCTGGTGCACGGCATCGGGGCGCGCGAGGGTTTCGAGGTGACACGGCAGAGTGAGGCGTACGAGAAGTTGCGGGAGTGGGGCCTGCCGACGTCGACGCACGTCAGGGTGCTGAGTTCGCCTGACGAGGTGCTCGAGTTCGTCCGCTTCACGGGCGAGCACCGCCACGACGTCGAGCACGAGATCGACGGAGTGGTCGTGAAGGTTGACGACCTGTCCCAGCAGGCGGCACTCGGTGCGACGTCCCGGGCGCCACGCTGGGCCATTGCCTACAAGTACCCGCCCGAGGAGGTGAACACGCGCCTCCTCGACATCGCCGTGAACGTCGGACGCACCGGACGCGTGACACCCTTCGGCATCATGGCGCCCGTCAAGGTGGCCGGGTCGACGGTGTCGATGGCGACGCTGCACAACGCCCACGAGGTGCGCCGCAAGGGCGTCCTGATCGGTGACATGGTCGTGCTGCGCAAAGCGGGCGACGTGATCCCCGAGATCCTGGGGCCGGTGGTAGACCTGCGTGACGGCACCGAGCGTCCTTTCGTGATGCCGACGCACTGCCCGTCGTGTGGCACCGAACTTCGCCCCGCAAAAGAGGGTGACAAGGACATTCGCTGCCCCAACGCCCGCACCTGCCCGTCCCAACTGGTCGAGAGGGTGTTCGGGTTGGCCTCCAGATCAGCGCTCGATATCGAGGCGCTGGGTTGGGAAGGAGCGCGCGGGCTGCTCGACTCGGGCGTCCTCGTCGACGAGGCCGGCCTGTTCGAGCTCACGGCTGACGACGTGGCCAGGGTGCCGCTGTATACGCGACTGGCCACCAGGAAGGACGACCCGGCGTCCGTGGTGGACGGCAAGGTCCTGTCAACGGTCGGCGCGAAGCTGCTCGACAACCTCGAGAAGGCGAAGACCCAGCCGCTGTGGCGCGTCCTCGTCGCACTGTCGATCCGCCACGTCGGCCCGACGGCGGCTCGCGCGCTGGCTGCCCACTTCGGGTCGATCGACGCCATCAGGGCAGCCACGACCGACGACCTGGCCCGCACCGAAGGGGTGGGCCAGGTGATCGCCGAAGCGGTGTCGGAGTGGTTCGCCGTCGATTGGCATGCCGGGATCGTCGAACGGTGGGCGGCCGCCGGCGTCCGCATGGCCGACGACCGCGACGAGTCGACACCCCGGACGCTGGAGGGCCTGACCGTCGTCGTCACCGGCTCGCTCGAGGGGTTCACGCGCGACGGGGCCAAGGAGGCGATCATCAGCCGCGGCGGCAAGGCGGCCGGATCGGTGAGCAGGAACACCGACTACGTGGTCATCGGTGAGGGTGCGGGCACCAAGGCGGCCAGGGCACAGGAGCTCAGACGTCCGATCCTCGACGAGGCCGGGTTCGTCCGGCTCCTCGAGGGTGGCCCGGACGCCCTCTGAAGCCGGCCTCCCGACGGGTCAAGCGGGTCGAATCAGAAGTGGGAGAAGCTTCGCGGCGGTTCGGCGACGCGGAACAGGGCGTCGAGCCGCCCGATGGCCTCGGGCGACCCGGCGACCCGCCCTGCCCGCGCGAGCGTGCTGAAGCCGACCAGCCCATGGAAGGCCGAGCCCAGGACGTCCACATCGCAGGCGACCTCGGGCGCGTCGGTGGTCGATGCAACCGAAGCAGTTCCTCCACTGACGCTGATCCGGTAGGTGCCCTCCGCATAGCCCATGGCGTCCCGGACGCCGAGCACGATCTCTCCCTCCGCGTCCCAGCCCCGCGCCTCCAGAGCCTGGACGACGTCGAGCACCCGCAGCCACATGACGTCACGCTCCTGGGTCACCTTGAGGGCACGTCGGTCGACGAGCGCCCAGGGCAGCGTCATGCCGTCCTGCATCGCGGCGTAGGTCGCCTTCGAGGTCAGGTCGATGGACGCGACGAACTCCCACAGGCCCAATTCGGCGTCCGGGCTGGTGGCGAGCAGGTCCATGACCTTGACGGTGGTGAAGTCGACGACTTTGTAGGTCAGGACGCCGTCGGCGCGTCCGTCCGGCGCGACGTGCACAGCAGCGCGGACGGCCGGATCGGGCGCCCCCGCGTCCCAGTTCCACTCCCCGCTGAGCGCGGGTGGGTACAGGGCGGGACGACCGTGCGAGCCGCGGTACGTCCCGTGGATCTCGGCGAAGAGTCGCGTGCGGAGGTCGGCGAGGGAGTTGGCCGGGGCGATCTCGACGCGTCCGGCAGGGGAGTGGCGCAGCCCGAACCGCGCGGTGTCGAGTTCGACGGATTGCTCGATGGTGCTGAGTCCGAAGCCGAAGCGTCCGTAGATCGTGGCTTCGGACGCCGTCAGCGTCGCGAACGCCTGGCCCCGGGCGACGGCCTCGTCAAGGTCGACCCGCATCATCCGCCGCAGGAGGCCCTGCCGACGCGCTGTCGTCCTGACGCTGACGTCCTCGATCGCGTTCGTGGACGCGAGCTGTCCGTGGCCGACGTTGAGCGTCGAGTCGAAGCTGGCGAACGTCGCGAGCGGAAGATCGGGGTCGAGCCCGAACTCGTGCGCACCCGCCCTGACGATGCGCACACGCACGCGGTCCGCCTGCATCGCTGCCCACCAGCGCCGCGCGTGCTCGTCGTCGAGGAGCGACTGATTGAACGCCAGACGCGACGCCTCCATCCACCCGCGTCCGCGGGCGTCCAGATCGATGTCGATGGGGATGGTCACAATCTCGGGATCGGTCACGCCCACGAGCCTATCGACCGGCCACGAGCCGACCGACCGTCCCCGGACGCATGGTTTGGTGAGCACGGTGTGGTTGGCTGGTCGCATGCGCGTCCACATCGCCACCGACCATGCCGCTTTCGAACTCAAGGAACACCTCGTCGCCCGGTTGGCCGCAGCCGGCCATGAGGTCGTCGACCACGGAGCGTCCGACTATGACGCCCAGGACGACTACCCCGACACCTGCATCCCCTGCGCCGAGGCCGTCGTGGCCGAGCATGGGCTCGGGATCGTGCTCGGTGGGTCGGGCAATGGCGAGCAACTCGCCGCCAACCGCGTCAAGGGCTGCCGCGCGATCCTGGCGTACAGCACCGAGATCGCCGAACTCGGACGCCAGCACAACGACGCGAACGTCGTCTCCCTGGGTGGCCGATTCGTGTCCGACGACGAGGCCTGGGCGATCGTGGAGACCTTCTTGGCCACGCCCTTCTCGGGCGATGCGCGCCACCAGCGCCGGATCGACAAGATGAGCGCGTACGAGGCCACCCGACCCTGATCCCAGTCCGGTCCTGATCTCAGCGCCGGCGACCCTGGGCGCGGGCGAGGAGCGATTCGAGCACCGTGGCCGCGTCCGCGAGGTCGTCTGCGGTGGGTCGGGACACCTCGCGGGAGCGGATGGCCCTGTCATTCGTGACCAGACCCGAGATGCCGTCACGACCGAACTCCCGCGGACGTGTACCCCCTGGACCTCTGGTCTCACTCACGCGTCCATCGTAGGCGCCTACTCTTGGAACCCATGCCCGAAGGTCACGTCATCCATCGCCTCGCCGCCGCCACCAATCAGGCGTTCGGCGGTCGAGTCGTGCGCGTGATGTCGCCGCAGGGTCGGTTCGCCGCGTCTGCCGAGTTCCTGGACGGACACGTCCTCGACATCGCGGACGCCTGCGGCAAGCACCTGTTCATCGAGTTCGACGCACCGGTGACCCAGCCGATCGTCCACATCCACCTCGGCCTGATCGGCAAGTTCTTCTTCCAGCCGCTGGCCGACCCGGTCGGGCAGGTGCGCCTCCGCATCTCTGACGACAAGGTCGCCGCCGACCTGCACGGTCCGCAGTGGTGTCGACTCATCTCGCACGCCGAGCGCGACGAGGTCGTCGCGTCCCTGGGGCCCGACCCGATCCGCGCGGACGCCGACCCCGAGCGCGCCTGGGTGCGCGTCCACCGATCGACCAAGCCCATCGCGGCCCTCCTCATGGACCAGCGCATCTTCGCCGGGGTGGGCAACATCTTCCGCGCCGAGGTGCTCTACCGTCACGGCCTCGACCCGCTGCTTCCCGGTCGCGACCTCAAGCGATCGACCTTCGACTCGATCTGGGGTGACCTTGTGTACCTCATGCTGGCCGCAACGGACGTCGGCCGCATCGACACCGTCCTGCCGGAACACCTTCCGCACGTGATGGGACGCCCACCCCGCGTCGACAGGCATGGCGGCGAGGTCTACGTGTACCGGCGGGCGGACGACCTGTGCCACGTGTGCGGGGCGCCGATCCGGACGTCGGTGCTTGAAGGTCGCAACCTCTACTGGTGCCCGGTGTGCCAGAAAGCGCCCCGCAGCCGGAGGCGGTCGTGATCCGGTGGGACGGCAGTGATGTCGTCCTGCATTCGGACGCGTCGGTCGACGTCGATGCAGACGTCGTGTCGGGCCTGCGGGGAGTGCGGGTGGTGTTTCCCCAGCCGTGGGTCGCGTCCCCGGCAGCGATCTCGGACGAGGGTGTCGAGCAGGTCTGGACCTTCAGCAGCGACGGTGCATCGGTGTCCGCCCTGGTCACGCACACGTTCGTCTCGTCCTGGGCGATGTCGGTCGTGATCACCAACGACTCACCGGTGGCGGTCAGCGTCCCGCCGTGTGAGGTGGTGTTCGAGGCGGACTGGCCGACGGTCGTCTGGCTGGCCGGTGCGTCCGGGTTCGTCGTCGGCCCTCCGGCGCCCGATGGTCGCGTCCTGGCGCTGCGGCAGCTGCGTGGGTCGTCGCGCCTCAGCGAGGGACGCCGGTGGGTCGCCGATCTGCCCGTCGTCCTCGGTCCGGGCGCGACGGGAGCGTCGCAGTACCGCGTCCACTGGCGCGGTGAGTGGCTGGCACACCACCGCGAGGTTGCGACCCTGCTCCCGGCCTGGTGGCCCGAGCGGACCGCACTGGAGAGCGGCGACCTGCTGCCCCTGAGACTGCCGGACGCTGCGATCACGGCCGCCGGCGTCCACTTGATCGAGGAGGACGACCTCGTCTGGTTGACCGCCCGCGACGGACGCCACCTCGCCCAGGTGCACAGCGGAGTGGGGAGCCAGGACGTCCACCTGTGGTGGGCGCCGTCGCTGCCGTTCGAGCTCACGCAACGGGTGGAGCCGGTGGTCACCGCAGACCCACGGCTGGCCACAGGCGTTGACGCGTGGCTCGTCGCCCGGGCCCTGGCCTGGGGGGTTGCGCGAGACCAGCGCACGGCACGCGAATGGCTCCAGGCGGCGTCCGAGGAGTTGGCTGCGCGTCCGCGGTGTGCGGACGTGCTGACAGCGGCCGCCGTCACCCAGGCGTCGGCCATCCTGCACGACGCCGACCTGTTCGACGTCGCGGTGGAGTGGACGGATGCGCTGCCCGTGCAGCCGGGACTGCCGCGACTGGTCGTCTCGTTGCACATCGCCGGGCTCTCTCTGGGTCTCGACGGCCCACGACGCCGACCGGGCGTCCCTGTTGATCCTGTCGAGCGGGCCCTGGTGGCGGTCGAGACCGCCTGTCTGTCCGGGACGCCGACACCGACCGGCGAGGCGTGGCTCGTGGGTTCACTCCTCGGCGCGGGCCTGCCCGGCGAGACGACCGACCACCTCACCAGGGCCCGGGCGTGCTCGGCACTGGCGCTGGCGCCCGAGTCGTGGGACTTCACGACGCGGTGGCCCGCGTCCCTGCCCGTGGTCATCGAGGACGCGCACAGGCGACTGCTCGCTGAGGGCTGCGACGACGAAGCCTTTGCCTGGCTGCTCTGGGACGACTGAGCGTCAGGGAAGCGTTCATGACCGTCAGGGAAGCGTTCATGACCGTCAGGGACGCGTACGCGCGTCCACTAGACTCCTTGGGTGCGTGCCCGAGGGCGCGCGACACGGGGCGTAGCGTAGTGGCTAGCGCGCCTGCTTTGGGAGCAGGAGACCGCCGGTTCGAGTCCGGTCGCCCCGACCATGT
>CALKHV010000080.1 GCA_937988865.1 uncultured Propionibacteriaceae bacterium
TGAACTCCTGACCTGTCAGCTCCTCGCACCGCGTCCACAACGCGGCCGCCCTCTCGCGTTCGTGCGAGCGGGCCGACGACCCCACCGGACGCGGATGCCCCCGCGTCTCCGACCGCGCGCCCGGCCCGATGTACGACCCGCCGGCCAGGTCGGGGACCGTCGCGGCGAACAGCGTAGGCAGCGCCCCCATCTCGGCCGGTTGGGCGATCCACGACGCGCGGTTCATCCGCTGCATCAGCCGGTCCTGCCAGGTACCGGTGTGGTTCTGCAGGTTGGTGGACGCGTAGCCCGGGTGGGCAGCCATCGACCGCTTCGGGGACGTGGCCGAGGTCAGTCGACGCTGCAACTCGTAGGCGAGCATGAGGTCGGCCAGCTTGCTCTGCCCGTAGGCGCGCCACGGATTGTAGGAGCGCTCGTGCCAGTCGAGATCGTCGAGGGCGATCTCGCCGAAGCGGTGCGCCGACGAACTCACCCACACGACCCGGTCGGCCACGTGCGGCATGACCAGCGCGGTGAGCAGGAAGTGGCCCAGCACGTTCGTGCCGAACTGGAGTTCGTGGCCCTGGGCGGTGCGTCCGAGGGGAACGGCCATGATGCCCGCGTTGTTGACGAGCACATCAACGGGCCGGTCACCCAGACCGGACGCGAACTCCCGCACCTGGTCGAGGTCGCCGAGGTCGAGTTCGACCACCTCGGACGTCCCGCTCGCGCTCGCGGCATGAATGGTGCGCTGCGCGGCCTCGGCCTTCGCCGTGTTGCGGCAGGCCAGGATGACGTGGGCCCCCTTGGCCACGAGGGCGTCGGTCGTGGCGTACCCCAGGCCCGAGTTCGCGCCGGTCACGATGAACGTGCGTCCGGTCTGGTCGGGGATGTCGGCGGCGGTCCAGTGCTCCATGGTTCCTCTTTCGTCAGGCGTGACGTCAGGCTACGTCGGCCGTCAGAACGGCCAGTCGCGCACCATGCCGGGCTCGCGTCCGGGTTCGATGTAGTGCTCCATGGCGAACCACGCTTCGAAGACGTCCGGGGGCTTGGACAGGAAGTTGTCGATGTCGCTGGCCTGCGAGACGTGGCAGCGCATGCTCATGCGTTTGAGGAACAGGACGTCCGAGATGTCGACCGCCCAGTGCAGCTCCGCCTCGGGAGTCCCCATGGGATTGCCGTCGTCCATGGGGCCGTCCGGGTCGAAGACGTCCTCGACCACGCCCATCTCCCTGGCGGCCGCGATCATCACGCGGACGGCGTCCCGGTTGATGGTCACCTCCAACAACCTCGGACGCACCATCGCCGCGTCCGCGGCTGCACGCACCAGGCGGTGGACGGCGACGTGGTCGGGGTGGCCGTAGTTGCCATGCCAGTCGTAGCCCACCAGGACGTCGGCGCGTTCGTCGTCGACCACGGCGAGCAGGCGTCCGCGGGCCTCGTCGGGGTCTGCCTGCATGAACGACTCCTCATGCTCATTGCCGTCCCAGCCGGTCATGCCCGAGTCGCGGTAGTTCAGCCAGACGACGCGCGAGACTCCTAACAGGGCGCAGGACGCGTGGGCCTCACGGCGACGGCGATCGACCAGCGTCTCGCCCGGCTCGAGATCGGTGGGCACCTCGCCGTGATCGCCGTTCGTGGCATACACGACCACGACCCGGTGGCCCTCGGCGGCAGCGAGCGCGATCGTGCCCGAGGTGGAGGAGGACTCGTCGTCGGGGTGCGCGTGGACGAAGACAATCGTGGACATCGGGGCCATTCTGCTCGCGGTCGGCGTCCGCGGTGGGTAGGCACGCCCCGCGAGAATGCTCAAGTGTGCACCATCAGGGTGCATTTGTGCGCAGATGGGCCTACCGTCGGTTCATGACCGAACTTCCGGACGGCATCGCTGCCGTCCTCGACCCCATGCCCGGGTACCGAGTCGAGACCTCCGCGTGCACGGGGCTGGTGCTGTCCAATGGAGCCCACGTCCTCGAGTGGGCACCGACCGGCAGCACGGACGTCCTGTGGACGTCGCGCAAGTCGAACTTCACCCCGGGGACGGCGATCCGCGGCGGCGTCCCGATCTGCTTCCCCTGGTTCGGCAACGGACGCCCGGGTGACCTGCAGCCCGCCCACGGGTTCGCGCGCCTTGTCGAGTGGCCCCTCGTCGACGTGGCCGTGGACGCCGACGGCACCGCCACGCTCGTCTTCGAACTGCGCGGCGAGGACGTCACCGCCCAGCCGCACGCCGACCACTTCCCGCCCGGCAGCGTCGCCCGGTACACCGTCCGTATGGGCGCCCAGCTCGATCTGGCACTCACCGTGGTGGCCGGCGCCGAACGCCTGGATGTCGAAGAGGCCCTGCACACGTACTTCAGCGTCGGCAACGTCACCAAGACCCACCTCGACGGGCTCGACCACTCCGCCTACTGGAGCAAGGTCACGGGCCAGATGAAATGTCAGGTCGGCGAGGTGCGCTTCGAGAGCGAGACCGACCGCATCTACAAGGCGAAGGGCTCGGTGACCATCGTCGACGAACTCCTGGGACGCAAGATCTGCGTCCGCAAGGACAATTCGGCCAAGACCGTCGTGTGGAATCCCTGGGTCGACAAGGCCAAGGCGATGGCCGACTTCGGCGACGACGAATGGACCGGCATGCTCTGCGTCGAGACCGCCAACGTCGGTGAGTCGCTGGTGCACCTGGCGCCGGGCGAGAGCCACACGATGAGCGCGACGATCAGCCTGCCGAAGCCCAAGCTGAAGCCGCAGGACTGATCGGACGCACCCCGAGTCAGATGTGGGTCCTGACGCAGGGCCAACGAGATTGAACCGTTCCAACGGCCCGTTTTTCCCACATCTGACCGAACTCACTTCTTGAACCGCGCTCGGGGACGCAGAAAGGCCCGCCGGCCCGGTCAGGTGACCAGGACGGCGGGCCTTGTGTCTTGCCCCGGCTCGCGCCGGCAGTCCGATCTCAGATGTCGGTCGAGATCAGCGGACGCAGGCGCTTGTAGGCGATGCGCAGGCCTTCCTCGATCTTCGGCTCGGTGCCGCCCCACAGCGGGTCTTCGTGCTCGACCGACAGGACGCCGTTGTAGCCGACCTCGTAGAGCTTGTCGACCACCTTGTCCCAGTCGACGATGCCGCGGCCGGGAACGCGGAAGCGCCACCACCCCATCTCCCAGGGGTTGCCGCCCTTCTCGACGATGCCGAAGAAGCCGTACTGGTTGCGCTTGGCCGGGAAGAGCTCCAGGTCCTTCGCCTGCGCGTGGACGATGAACTTCGCGAAGGGCTCGATCGTCGTCAGCGGATCGATGCCGATCCAGGTCAGGTGGCTCGGGTCCCAGTTGAGGTAGAAGCCCAGCTTGTTGCACATCCAGTCCCACAGCTCGGGGGAGTAGGCGATGTTGGCCGGGTAGCCGTCCGGGTGCCAGCCCTCCATCACGCAGTTCTCGACGATGAGCTTGACGTCGCGCTCGCCTGCATACTCGACAAGTTCGGGCAGCACGCGCTCGGCCTCGACCATGTTCTCCTTGATCGACTTCGTGACGTCGCGTCCGAGGAACGTGCCCACATAGGGGACGCCGATCTTCTGCGCCGCGTCGATGGCGTGCTTCAGGTGCGTCCGGATCTCTTCGCGACGGGCCAGGTCGCCGATCAGGTTGTTCTCGTAGTACGCGAACGCGCTGATCTCGAGCCCGGTGCGCTCCATCAGCGCCTGGGTCTTCTCGGCGTCCTCATCCGTGAAGGTCGCGACGGGCAGGTGCGAGGCCTCGAAGTCACGTCCACCCGTGCGCGGCCACACAGCGACCTCGAGGGTCTGGTAACCGGTCTTCACGGCGAAATCGGCGATCTGCTCGAGACTCTGCCCCGGCAGGCACGCAGTCAGCATTCCCAGCTTCATGGTTCTCCTTGTCAGTGTGTGGACGTCAGTTTCTGAAAGTCACAGTGTGGGACGGGATCATTCGGTTTCGAACGCGACGCACTCGCCGGTGTCGGCCGACTGCTTGATCGCTTCGAGCAGACGCATCACGCGCAGGACCTGCGCGTTGGTCACGACGGGCTCAGCCTCACCGCGGACGACGGCGACCGCATTGCGGTAGAACTCCGTGACATCGCCGACGACCACGTCGAGGGGCTTGGTCTCGATCGAGTCGTCGATGCGGGGCGCCATGGTCTTGGTGACGCCGGCACCGGCGCGGATCGGGGTCGCGTGGGTCGTGCGTCCATGGAGCAGTCGGACGACCTTGCCGTGGTGTTCCCAGTCCTCGACCGTCGCGGCGCCGTCGAGGCCCGCCACATACCAGATGGGCAGGCCGATGAAGTTGGCCGTGCCGACGTCGACGAGGGCGTGGATGCCGTTCGCGAAGGTCAGGTAGGCCTTGACGCCGTCGTCGCAGTCGGCGCCCAGGGCGTACGACAGGTGCCCGTAGACGCGGACGACGGGCGAGTCGACCATCAGCACGAGGCGGTCGATCAGGTGGACGCCCCAGTCGAGCAGCATGCCTCCGCCGCGGGCGGCCTCCTTGCGCCAGTCACCGGGGATGCCGCGCGCCCCGTGGACGCGCGTCTCGATGTAGTGGACGCGTCCGAGGGTGTCGTTGTCGTACAGCTTCTTCATGGTGAGGTAGTCGTCGTCCCAGCGACGGTTCTGGTGCACCATGAACAGCCGCTCGCAGTCGGCAGCGGTCGCGATGACCTCACTCAACTCGGTCGAGTCGAGCATGGCCGGCTTCTCGCAAATGACGTTCTTGCCGGCCTTGAGGGCAGCGATGGCCTGCCCCTTGTGCAGGTCGTTGGGGGTGGCGATGAGGACGAAGTCGACGTCCGGGTCGCCCAGGACCGACTCGAAGCTGGCGTAGGCCTTGAGTCCGAACGCGGTCGCTGCGTCCTGCCTGACCTCGGCGATGTCATAGGCGCCGACGACGTCGAGCTCCTTGACGCCGGTCAGGCGCTTGTAGTGTTCGGTGCCCATGCCACCGAATCCGACGATGACGACCTTCATGGCCGCGTCCGACATGCGTGCCCCTTCCGTGGGCGACAGTCACGCGGTGGACGCACGACTGGCGTCCACCGCGTGGTGTGTTGATCAGTTGAAGTAGACGGGCTCGCCCGACTTGTCCGACGTGTAGATGGCTTCGAGGATCTCGGTCACGACCACGGCCTGCTCGGGCTTCACGAGGGGCTCGGTGTCGTTGATGATGGCCTCGAGCCACTGCTTGGCCTCGCCGTTGCCGGCGAACGAGCCGCCCTCCATGCCACCGGCGCCGAAGAAGGCCTGGGGCTTGCCGGGCTGGGCGGTGATCGTCTCGCCGCCCATGACGCCGTTGACGACGAGCTGGTAGTCGTTGCCACCCAGGCTGACCAGTTCGGCTCCACCGACGGTGCCGGCCAGGGTGCAGGCGGCTTCACGCGGCGGCGCGATGTTGATCGCCCATGCGGCCTCGAGGATGATGACCGAACCGTCCTTCATCTTCACGTAGCCGAACGCGGAATCCTCGGTGGTGAAGTTGTCCTTGTCGAACTCGGAGCCGACGTCACCGTAGGGGATCTCGGAGATCTTGTGGAAGGTGGAGCCCGTGACCGACGCGACGTCGTACTTGTCCATGAAGAACAGGGTCAGGTCGAGCGCGTGCGTGCCGATGTCGATGAGGGGTCCGCCACCCTGCTTCTCGATGTCGGTGAAGACGCCCCAGGTGGGCACGCCGCGACGACGGATGGCGTGAGCCTTGCCGAGGTAGATGTCGCCGAGGTGACCCTCGTCGATGACCTTCTTCATGGCCAGCGTGTCGTGACGGAAACGGTTCTGGTAACCGATGGTGAGCTTCTTGCCGGTCTTCTTGGCGGTCTCGGCCATCAGGCGGGCCTCTTCGCCCGTGATCGCCATCGGCTTCTCGCACATGACGTGCTTGCCGGCCTCGAGGGCCTTGCAGGTGATCTCGCAGTGGGAGATGTTCCAGGTCAGGACGTGGATGACGTCGATGGACGGGTCGTTGACGAGGTCCATGTAGTCGTTGGTCGTGTAGGAATCGGCAGAGCCGTACTTGGCCTGGTACTTGTCGCAGAGGTCCTGCTCGAAGTCACAGAACGCGACGATGTCGCAGAGGTCGGAGTTGGCGGCCAGGCCGGGCAGGTGCTTCAGCCGGGCGATGAAGCCCAGGCCGATGATGCCAACGCGGAGCTTCTTGGCGGGGGCGGTTGTTGCTTCGGTCACTTGTTCTTCACCTTTTCGTTGATGTAGGCGATGCTGGCGCCCACGGCTTCCATCATGTCGGTTGCGCAGTCGTCGAACTCGAGCACCCAGCCGCGCCCAGGGGAGCTCTCGAGAACACCGGCGACGTCCATCTCGCCGGTGCCCAGCACGAGGTTGGGTTCCTCGTGATTGCCATTCAGGAGACCGTCCTTCACGTGCAGGTAGGTCACCTTGTCCCCGAGCCGGTCGAGCCAGGCGAGCACGTCCTGGCCACCGAACGACACCCACATGGTGTCGATCTCGAGATCCACCTCGTCAGCGAGCTGCGAGACGAAGTAGTCGTAGGAGTTCACGCCGTCGAAGTCGTACGCGAACTCGAAGTCGTGGTTGTGGTACCCGACCTTGACGCCGTGCTCGGCACCCTTGACGGCAGCGTCATTGAGAAGGGACGCCAACTCGTCGATGCCTTCCTTCGACGCCCACTTCTCGGGCGGGAAGTAGGGCTGGAAGATGGTGTGGCACCCGATCTGGCCGGCGATCTCGAACAGCTTCGCCTGATCCGGCCCGATGACGTTGGCGTGCGCCGTCGGGGACGTGAGCCCGTGGCGGGCAAGCGCGTCCGGGAGCCAGTCGAACTGGTCGATGGCGAAGGCCTCGACCTCTGTCAGTCCCCAAGCTGACAGTTGGGAGAGGGTCGCGTCGCGCTGGTCCTCGCCCAACAGGTCGCGCAGGGAGTACAACTGCACAGCGATGTGAGTCATGCCGACCAGCCTTCCGCATCCTGGCCCGGTCGGCCAAGTGTTACCAGCCATTATGGGCCCTCAGGCCGCCTAAAATAACCCGGGGGCACCATTTTGTGGAGCATTCCTGTGACGAGGCCGGGCGCCGCCCGGGCAGCGGTGACAACCAATCACCGTGGCCCGCTCGTTGGCAGGGTGGACCAACCCTTGGAGGAGCCATGATCACCCTCTCGCGCCGCGCGCTGCTTGCCGCCCTCGGCCTCGGCGCCCTCGCCATTCCCCTGC
>CALKHV010000081.1 GCA_937988865.1 uncultured Propionibacteriaceae bacterium
CTGGTCTACAAGTTCTGGAAGCGGGTCTTCCCCGAGAACATCCAGATGGTCTTCGTGCCGTTCCTCTCGATGGTCGTCATGATCCCGCTCACCGCCTTCCTCATCGGCCCCCTCGGCGTGTGGATGGGTACCGGTCTTGGCGCCGGGCTCGCCTGGCTCAACAGCTCGGCCCCGATCGTCTTCGCCATCCTGATCCCGCTGCTGTACCCGTTCCTCGTTCCGCTGGGTCTGCACTGGCCGCTGAACGCACTCATGCTCATCAACATCCAGACCCTCGGCTACGACTTCATCCAGGGCCCCATGGGCGCGTGGAACTTCGCGTGCTTCGGTGCGACGGCCGGCGTGCTCTTCCTGTCGATGCGCGACCGTGATGTCACGATGCGCCAGACAGCCACGGGTGCGCTCATCGCCGGTCTGCTCGGCGGTATCTCCGAGCCGTCCCTCTACGGCATCCACCTGCGCTTCAAGCGGATCTACCCCCGCATGCTCGTCGGCTGCCTCGTCGGCGGTGTCATCACCGGCGTCTTCGGTGGCGTCAAGACGAGCGCCTTCGCCTTCACCTCGCTGCTGACCATTCCGGTCTTCAGCCCCATCGCCCTCTACTCGATCTCGATCGCCGCGGCCTTCGCGACCGCGATGGTGCTCGTCGTCATCTCCGACTTCCGGACTCCTGATGAGCGGGCCGCGTTCCTGGCCGAGCGTGACCAGTCAGAGGCTGACCATGCCCTCGCTGCTGCGACCACTGACAAGGGCCACGCTGTTCAGGCTGTCGCCCACGTCGCCGCCCCCGTGGCAGCTGCCACAGCCTTCGCCGCGTCCGCACCGATCGCGATCGGTTCGCCGATGACCGGACGCGCCATCGCGCTCGCCGAGGTCAACGACAAGGTGTTCGCGTCCAAGGTCCTGGGCGACGGTGTCGGCGTGGTGCCGACCGACGGTCACGTCGTTTCCCCCGTGACCGGCGTCCTGCTGGCGGTGCCGAAGAGCGGCCACGCCTTCGGCATCAAGACGGACGACGGCGTCGAGGTACTGGTGCACGTCGGAATCGATACGGTCCGCCTGAAGGGTGAGCACTTCACTGTTGCCGTGCAGAAGGGGCAACACGTGACCGCAGGCGACCTGCTGGTCAAGGTCAATCTTGACGGCATCCGTGAGGCCGGCTTCGACACCACCACAGTGGTCGTCATCACCAACACCAAGGCGCTCGGTTCGGTGGCCCCGGTCACCGGAGTGGACGTCCGCCCCGGCGACACGATCATCAACGTCACGCACTGACCAGTGGAGATCCTGCGCGTCTTCAACAACAACGTCGTCCTCGCGAGGGACGACGGGGGAGACGAGGTCATCCTGACCGGTCGTGGCCTGGGTTTCCAGGCCCGGCCGGGTCAGGTGGTCGATCCCGAGAAGATTGCGCGCAGGTTCATCCCCGATGATGGACGCGACCCTGACCAGGTGGCCCAGCTCCTGGCGGGAATCCCGCCGGAACACGTCCACCTGGTCGGGCTCGCCCTCGGCGATGCCGGCCTCGACGCACGGTCTCTGGCAAGTCCGACGCTGGTGATCGCCCTGGCCGACCACATCAGCTTCGCCCTGCGGCGGCGCCGCATGGGGATCGAGATCGTGTACCCCCTGTTGTCAGAGATCCAGCACCTCTACGCCCAGGAGTACGCCCAGGCCCGCAGTCTGCTCGCCGCGGTCAATGCCCGGCTTGACGAGCCCTTGCCGGACGATGAAGCGGTCGCCCTGGCGTTGCACCTTGTCAACGCAGGTTTCTCGACCGGCGACCTCTCGTACACCTACACCATGACCGGTGTCATCCAGCAGATGATCGACGTGATCGAGCAGGCATTCACGCTTGACCTGGACCCAGGTTCGGTGAGCGTCGGACGCTTCATCACGCACCTGCGCTACCTCTTCGTGCGCATTCACCAGCACAGCCAACTCGATGAGCCCCACTCGTTGATCGGCGCGGCGATCCGTGACGCCTACCCGGACGCACTGGGCGTGGCGACGAGGCTCGCGTCCATCCTTGAGCTTCGTCTCGGCTCACCGCTGACCGAGGATGAGCTCTCGTACCTGACACTGCACGTGTCGCGGGTGTCGAACGACCACTAGGGCCGGCGGATCGGCTGGTTTCGTTGCTCGTGCAAGGGAAGAGGCGACTTTAGGGGCCGGATCGGCTGGTTTCGTTGCTCGTGCAGGGGAAGAGGCGACTTTGAGGGCCGGATCGGCTGGTTTCGTTGCTCGTGCAGGGGAACAGGCGACTTCGGGGGCGGGATCGGCTGGTTTCGTTGCTCGTGCAAGGGAACAGGCGACTTCGGGGGCGGGATCGGCTGGTTTCGTTGCTTATGCAAGGGAACAGGCGACTTCGGGGGCCGGATCGGCTGGTTTCGCTGCTCGTGCAAGGGAAGAGGCGACTTCGGGGGCCGGATCGGCTGGTTTAGTTGCTCGTGCAAGGGAACAGGCAACTTTGGGGGCTGGATCGGCTGGTTTCGCTGCTCGTGCAAGGAAACCCCGAGTGGTGGGGCCTACCGAGCCCCCCTCGGACGCCGGAACACCGGCACATCGGACGTCGACACGTCCTTCGCGTAATGGTAACCCGCTGCATCGAAGCCCTTGAGCGCACCCGGCCTCCTGACCCGGTTGAGAACCATCCACGCCGCCATCTCGCCACGCGCCCGCTTGGCGCTGAAGCTCATCACCTTCCATGCGCCCTGGGCGTCCTCGTCCTCGAAGCGAGGGCTGATCACGCGGGCGCCCAGTCGGTCGGGCAACACGGACGTGAAGTACTCGATGGACGCCAGGTTCACGACCACCTCGGCACCGGGCGAGGACGCAAGGTCGTCGCGCAAGACGTCCGTGATCGTCGTGCCCCACCAGTCATACAGGCACGCGCCCCGCTCGGTGGCCAGTCGCGTCCCCATCTCGAGTCGGTACGGCTGGATCAGGTCGAGCGGACGCAGCACTCCGTACAACCCCGACAGGATGCGGATGGTCTTGTTGGCCTCGGTGTAGTCGCGCTCGTCAAAGCGGTGTGGCGCGTCCATGCCCTGGTAGACGTCCCCGGCGAACATCAGCAGCGCAGGTCGTGCGTTGCGTCGCGTGAAGGGGAGTTCGAAGTCCCGGTAGCGCTGGGCGTTGAGGGAGGCGAGGTCGTCCGAAATCGACATCAACGCCCCGACCTCATCGGGCGACTTCGTCACCAGGACGTCGATCAGGCGCTGGCTCTCGGCGAGCAGTCGAGCGTCCGAGTGCTTGCGTGTGGGCAGCGGTGACGTGAGGTCGAGTGACTTCGCCGGCGACAGCAGGATGAGCATGCTCTCATCTATGCCGTCAGCGCACTCCCGCGCAAGTCGAGGGGCTCGCCTCAGGCGTAGTCGGGCTCGTGGCGCTTGACCAACGCGATGACGCGATAGGTGATCGGCAGGAAAAGGGCCTCGACCAGAACCTTGTAGACGTAACCCACGGCGATGTAGTTGAGCAGCGTCCCGGTGGGGATCAGGCCGCCGAAGGCGATGGTGCAGAAGATCGCGGTGTCAGCCAACTCGCCGACCACTGTCGATCCGAGCAGACGTGCCCACAGCGATCCCTCGCGCGTCCGGGCCTTCATCCGCACCAGCACCCAGGCGTTGAGGAACTGCCCAGCCAGGTAGCCGGCCAGCGACGCGATGACGATCCGGGGAACGAACCCGAGCACCGCGTGCCAGGCGTCCTGATGGGGCCAGTCGGACGCCGGGGGAGCGCTGTCGACGGTGAGGAACACCACGGACGCCAGCACGCTGATCACGAACCCGACGAGGATGGCGCGTCGCGCCTTCGCCATCCCGTACACCTCGGCGAGGACGTCGCCGAAGATGTAGGTGAGCGGGAACAGGAACGCGCCGCCGTCGGTGATGATCGGCAGCAACGGGAACGAACCGACGTTGACCGAAGGCCCGAACTGGATCAATTTGGTCGCGCCCACGTTGCTGATGAGCAGGAACGAGCAGAACAGCGCCATCACGATGTCGTAGTTACCACGGCCACCGGACGCATACCTCGGCTCGCGCGTCACCGTCTCGGCGGACGGCTGGGGGGTGGTCTCGGCTCTTGTCACGAGGGTGAATGCTAGCTTGTCAGGCCGTGCTGAGAGCCATCCTGGAGGCCGGCCCGGACGCCGCCAAAGTCTCGGCGTCGATTCCCCCCGATCCGGGCCGGGGCGTGGCAGGATCGAATCATGGACGCCGAGTTGGAATCGATCCCCGACGAGTCAGAGCAGCTTGATCAGTTGCAGCCGGGTGAGACGTTGATCGACCGCGGTGTCGATGACGTCCTCGATGAGGGCTACATCGCGCCGGACCATTGGTCGGCCGCCGAGGGCTTCGGCAACACTGCCGCAGAGATGCGGCAGGGCGAGACGCTCGAGCAGCGCATCGCGCAGGAGGAGCCCGAGGTCGAGGTTCTGGACGAGGACTGGAACCCCACCCACGAGTCACGACAGGTGGGGAGCGTCCGCGCGGGACGCCTCGTCGATCCCCACGGCTACCCCGGCATCGACACCGAGTCGGAGAGCGTCGCTGTGGACGCCGGCCTCGCCGGCGGCGCTGCCTGCGCCGAAGAGGCAGCCATGCACATCATCAGTGACGAGGATCTTGCGCAGGAGCCGGATCGCTGAGCATCCGTCCGGCTGACCTGCCACCGGGGTCAGCGACCCGCGGGCAGATGACCGAACCGGTGAAGTGTGCGTGAGACCGACTGTTCGCGAAGGAACACGAGCAGTTCGCGACGGCCGGTCGCCAGCACCGGCCCGGTGAGCAGCGCGATCCCCGGACTGGTCCAGTCCAGCCCGTCCGTCGACCCGATCACCCGGACACGTAGCTCCGCGTCCGACTCCTGGAGCCTCGCCGCCAACTCGGCCGCCGACTCCACCGTCGCTCCTGGTGCGACGGCCGCCAGCTCGTCCGACGCAACCGACACCATCGGCTCCACGCCGGCCCTCGCCGCCGCGCACAGCACGCGCACCAGGGCGAGCGGCGTGGCGTCCTCCGACGCCCGTACCAGCACCGTCGGGTGGGGACGATAACGGAACACGTTGCTCTCCACGCGCAGCGCGGACGGGTCGTGGTCGTGGCCGAACTCCGACGCCCACGCGGCTTCGTCGCTCTCGATGGCCGACTTCAGCCAGGCGCGGCCCTCCGCGTCCACGGGCTGGGGGAGTCGACTGAGCAGACCGGACGCCAACCTCTGCACCGCCGGCGTCGCCGCCACCCGGATTGTGGGCGTGCCGGCGGGAACCCAGCGTCCGAGTTGGGCGACGTAGTTGGGGCCACCGGCCTTCGCGCCTGGCCCGACACTCGACGCCTTCCAGCCGCCGAACGGCTGCCTCCGGACGATGGCACCGGTGATCCCGCGGTTCACGTAGGCGTTGCCGACGGCCACGTTCTCCAGCCAGTGGTCGATCTCGGACGCGTCCAGGCTGTGCAGCCCGCCGGTGAGTCCGAAGTCGGTCATGTTCTGCCACTCGATCGCCTGGTCCAGGTCGCGGGCCTCCATGATGCCGAGCACGGGTCCGAAGACCTCGGTGAGGTGGAAGAAGCTGCCCGGACGCACGCCGAGCTTCACCCCGGGTGACCAGAGGCGTCCGGAGTCGTCGAGTCGGCGTGGCTCGACGAGCCAGCTCTCGCCGCCGTCGAGCGTGGTGAGGGCGCGAAGGAGCTTGCCGGACGAGGGTTCGATGATCGGGCCCATGGTGGTCCCGAGGTCGGTCGGCCAGCCGACGACCAGCGAGGTGACGGCGTCCGTGAGTTGTTTCCGGAACCGCTCGGAGTGGGCCACCGAGCCGACGAGGACGGCCAGGGATGCAGCCGAGCACTTCTGCCCGGCGTGCCCGAAGGCCGACTTCACGAGGTCGGCGACGGCGAGGTCGAGGTCCGCAGAGGGCGTGATGACCAGGGCGTTCTTGCCCGAGGTCTCGCCGAAGACGCGGTGACCGCGCTCGCGTCCGGCACGCCAGCCTGCGAAAAGTTCGGCCGTCTCGCTGGCGCCGGTGAGGATGACGGTGTCGACCCCCGGGTGGGAGACGAGTGCGCGTCCGGTGGCGCCTTCGTCGGTGCGGACGACCTGGACCAGTTCGCGGGGGACGCCCGCTGCATACAGAGCCTCGGCGGCGACCTCGACGACCCGGGGCGTGTGGTGGGCGGGCTTGATGATGACGGCGGCCCCGGCTGCGAGCCCGGCCAACACCCCGCCCAGAGGGATCGCGAGCGGGAAGTTCCACGGGGGAGTTACGAGCACGACCTCATCGGGGACGAAGCGCGCGCCGTCGGTCGGGAGCCCGCGGGCCAGGTCGAGGGCCGATTCGGCGTAGTAGCGCGCGAAGTCGGTCGCCTCGCTGATCTCGGGCGCGGCCTCCGCGACGGTCTTCCCGCCCTCGTGGGCCATGACAGTGATCAAGTCGAATCGGCGGGACTGCAGTTGGCGCGCCAACTCGACCAGCACGGAGGCGCGTTCGTCGACCGGGCGGGCGACCCACGCACGGTGCGCGTCGCGGGCGGTGGTGACCACGCCATCGATGTCGTCGAGGTGCAGCACCCGGGATGTCGACTCGGGCAATTCGCTGGCGAGGGCGTCCGCAGCGAGGGCGCGGTGCGAGGGGAGGGCGGCGTCCAGATCGGGGGTGTTCTCGAACTCTTCGGTGACGACCGGGGGTTCGGGTGAGCGTGCCGGGCCGGTCGAGATGAGGTCGAGCATGTCCAGGGACGCCAGGAAGCGGGCCTCCTGATCGGCCATCGCAACGTCCGAACCGCTGGCGAAGGCGTGGAGGAAGTTCTCCGGCGTCGCGTTCTCCTCGAGCCGTCGGACCAGGTAGCCGACGGCGACGTCGAAGTCCTTCGGGGCGACCACGGGGGTGTAGAGGACGACGTCGCCGACCGTCGCCGCAACCGCCCGCGCCTGGGCGGGGGACATCCCCTGCAGCATCTCGACGTCCATGGCGTCCTGCGTCCCGCGCCCGGTTGCCAGCAGGTGTGCCAGGGCCAGGTCGTAGAGGTTGTGACTCGCGATGCCGACGCGCATGACCGCGGCCGCGTCAGGTCGGAGGGCACGCTCGACGCACCTGAGGTAGTTGGCGTCCACCTCGACCTTGGACGCGTAGGGCGCCTGCGTCCAGCCGTGGAGTTCGGCCTCGACCTGCTCCATGGCCAGGTTGGCGCCCTTGACCAGGCGCACCTTGATGGGGGCGCCGCCCGCTTCGCGACGCTGCGACGCGAAGTCGATGAGTCGTTCAAGCGCCGGGAGGGCGTCGGGGAGGTAGGCCTGGAGCACGATGCCGGCCTCGAGATGGCGGAGTTCGGGCTCGGCCAGCAGGGTCGTGAACAACTCGAGCGTGACGTCGAGGTCGCGGTACTCCTCCATGTCGAGGTTGACGAAGGCGTGCGGTTGGTGGGCCAGCGCGGCGAGGTAGAGCGGACGCAGCCGGTCCACGCACCGGGCAACGGTTCCCGCGGTGTCCCAGGTCTGGATCTGGCTGACCAGGGAACTCACCTTGATCGACACGTAGTCGACGTCCGGACGCTGGAGCAGTCGCAGGGTCCGGTCGGTGCGATGGGCGGCCTCTCCCTCACCGAGCACGGCTTCACCGAGGAGGTTGATGTTGAGTCGGCGCCCGGCTGTGTGGCTGGCGGCGAGGTGCCTGCCCAGGGAGCGGTCGTCGGCGTCCACGACGAGGTGGCCGACGATCTGGCGAAGGCGTGCCCGGGCGATGGGCACGACGATCGGGGGAGCGAGTCTTGCTGCGAGGGAACCGACACCGAGGAGGGTTCGGTCCAGTCGTCCGAGGAAGGTCGAGGCGTCGGACGCCGACATCGCCGCCAACTCCTTCGCGGCGACGTGGGCGTCCTCGGGGCGGGCGACGCGGTCGACGAAGCGGACGGCCAGATCGAGCCCGGCGGGATCGGCCACGAGGGCGGCGAGTTGGCCGGTGGTGGCCTTCTCGCTGCGGGTGGCGCCCGCCTCGGTGGCCCGCGCCCACTGGTCGGCGAGCTGGATGGCGTCGTTGGCCAGGCGGCGCAGTTCGTCGTGGACCGAAGATTCTTGCGCCACAGTGCCCCCGCTCGCCAAGGAACCGCCCTGACAGGTGGGTCCGGCCACAACTCTAGTCACCCAAGCAGACGGGTTGTCTGACGTACCGACGGAAGGCTCGGGGGAGAGCGCCGGGCTGACGCGGGTTGGTCGTCGTCTCCACCAAGACGCTGCGGGTGCTTCGGAACTCGCCAGTGCAGCCGCACCTTGCTCCCCCACCATGGGAAGGTCTCCGCTCCGTCACCATCCGTGACCGGGCGGACTGTCGACCAAGGTGCGGCGCACTGGCACGTCCGGACCCCTTGCCCCCCGCATGGGAGTACAGACGTGACGCAAGCCTGCCCCTCGGACGATCAGAATGCGCGTCAGATCGCCCAAGTTGGTACGAAAGGACCACAAGTCTGTCCTTTCGTACAGGTCGTGAGCGGCGAGATCTGTCCATTCGTCCAGTCCGGCACGGCGTCCGCCCGTCGTGGTGCATGGGTCTGGCCCGGGGCGGGCTCAGCGCGTCCCCCAGTCGTAGTGCTGCTTGTTGAGCTTCAGGTAGACGAACGTCTCGGTGGACGTGACACCCGGGATGACCCGGATCTTGTGGGAGAGCAGCTCGAGGAGCTGGGCATCGTCCTCGCAGACGTCCTCCACCATGACGTCGAAGCTTCCCGCCGTGGTGAGCACGTAGTCGGCCTCGGGCAGGGCTGCAAGGGCGTCCGCGACGATGTACCGACCTTGGACGTCCGCAAGGTGCTTTCGTACCGTGGCGCCGTCCCTCCGTACCGTGAGTCTGCCCAGCGGCGGCGCGAGGGCCTGCGGAGTGCGCGCGTGTCCCTACGCCGGCACTCTTGGTGTCTACGCCTCAGTCGCCTCGACCTCGGCGCGCGCGTGCAGCGCAACCATGATGAGCAGCATGAGCACGGTTGCCAGGGAGACCGCGGCCGACGCTCCCGCGACGAGCCCCAGATTGAACCGTGTGAGGCCCAGGGGAGTCCCGCGCAGCGCGAACAGGACGGCGGCGAGGGTGCCCACGGGGAGGGCGATCAGGACGGGCGCTGTCACGCACAGCATCTCCACCCGGACTGCCTCTGCATGTCGCAGGCCCATCCGGCGTTGTCGGACTCCTTCTCGCGCCGCAGCGGCAGTCCTCTCACCGATCTGGCGGATGAAGCTCAGATAGAGCGCCAGCGCGCCGACGACGAGGGCCAGCCGGAACCAGTCCGATCCAGGGAGGACGAACTGCGAAGGTCCTTGCAGGAGGCGGGGATTGACGGCCGGAAGCCCTCGGAGCGCGCGGGTGACATCGAGTTCGGACGTGCCGTGCGGGGCGCTGACCAGCACAGTCGCCGACTGTGCGCTCGGCTCGTCGCCGGACATGCTCAGTCCAAGCTGCCGCAGGTAGTCGCGAAGCGAAGGCGGAATGCCCCCGTCGGGGTCGACGCAGACACGCGGGTCCAACCCGAAGAAGACGACCAGCTCGTCGCAGGTGCCGGACAAGGTCGGCTGATCGTCGGGGCCTGCGCTGGTCAGGGCCAGTGAGAGCGGAGGTGCGACCTGGGAGAGAAGGGATGCAGCGTCCCCGGGCTGTGGATCAAGCCACGAGACAGCCCAGACGGAGCGCGAGCCTGGCGAGTCCGGGGCACTGTCGGCCTGAAGTCCGGCGAGCAGCGCGTAGGCCGTGCCGACAACGAAGGCGAGCATGCCGATCAGTGCGGCCGGTCGGCTCAACTCGGACGCGAACGTGCGGAGACGACGCCCGGCGTACCAGGTCGACGCCCAATCCGTTGCGGACAGGACGTGCCCCAGGCTCCGCGTGATGGGAGTCATTGCGACTGGAAGGCCAACGAGGACGAGGAAGGCCCCGATCACCAT
>CALKHV010000082.1 GCA_937988865.1 uncultured Propionibacteriaceae bacterium
GGTTCCGACTGCCAGACTGGACGCATGCTCTACGCCACCCACGCCGTCGTCGATCTGGCAGCGATCCGCGAGAACCTCGCCGGGGTGCGCGATCGGGTAGGGGACCGGGCGATCCTCGCGGCCGTCAAGGCGGACGCCTACGGCCACGGCGCCGTCGAGGTCTCGCGAATGATCGAGAGCACCGGGGCGGCCGACTGGCTCGGGGTCGCGACGGTCCCCGAGGGGATCGAACTGAGGGAAGCAGGCATTACGCTCCCGATCCTCAAGCTCTCCCACGCGTTCCCCGAGGAGGTCGAAGCCGCGTTGCGTGCCGACCTCACCCTCACCGTCGTGGACGCCGACACCATCGACCAGGTGGCGGAGGTGGCGTCCAGACTGGGGATCACCGCCCCTGTTCACCTGAAGCTCGACACGGGCATGCGACGGATCGGGAGCGATACGTCCGAGGCGGTGGGGCTCGCCGGACGCATCGTCGAGTCGGGCAACCTCCTCCTCGAGGGCATCTTCACCCACCTGCCGATCAGCGACACCCCTGAGGGGGACGAGTTCACGCGGGACGAGTTGGCGCGCTTCCTGGACGCGGCGCGAGAGGTGGGCGAGGCGGTTGGCTCGGTGCGCTGGGTGCACGCGTCCAATTCGGGGGGCATCCTCGCGCACAGCCTCGAGGGGCTGACGATGGTGCGTCCGGGGATCATGGTCTACGGCTACTACCCCGACCCGGCCACGCCTCGCACGATTCAGCTCCGACAAGCCATGACGCTGATGTCTCGCGTCACTTTCCTGAAACGCGTACCGGCGGGCGACACGGTCGGTTACGGACGCACCTGGACCGCGCCGGTCGACACCTGGATCGCGACGGTGCCGGTCGGATACGCCGACGGGTACTCCCGCCTCAATTCCAACCGCGGACGCATGCTCATCGGCGGACGCCCCTACCCCGTCGTGGGGCGTGTCTGCATGGACCAGTCGATGCTCGACCTGGGGCCGACCGATCCTTACGTGGCGGTCGGGGATGACGTGGTGTGGCTCGGTTGTCAGGGCGACGAGTGCATCACCACGGACGAACTGGCTGACCTGATGGGCACCATCACCTACGAGGTGACGTGCCTGGTGCCTCCCCGAGTTCGACGTTTCTACACCGGCTGAGGCGTGGCCGACGCAGGGATCAGGCCTGGGGTTCGGCCGTCCCCCGGACGCGACGGTCGACGAACTCTGCCTGGGCATAGCGGGCGACGGAATAGGTTGACCAGGCGTCCGTCGCGAGACCGACGCCGCCACCGATCACCGAGATCTTCTTGGACGCCATCACCCCGATCCGCTTGCCGCCGACGTGACCCATCAGGTTGGTGACGACGCGCTCCGCGATCTGGGCGTTGAGCGCCGGGTCGTACACCGGCGCGGTCGCGATGACCAAGGGAGAGAAGGGCAGTTCCTTCTTGGCGATCAGGTCTTCGGCGTGGTTCTGGCCGAGCATGCACATCAGGATCGCGGTGCGGACGCGGGAGTCGTCGATGTCGTAGCCACGCAGGTGCGCGATGGCTGCGACCATCCGGCTCTGGATGATCGCGACACCCGACACGTTGGCCGGGATCGCGACCGGAAGTGCGGGCAGACCACCCAGGTTCGTGACGAAGCCCTGCGCGCCGGCCATGACGACGTGCTGGCGGATGACCGACTCGGCCGCGGAGTCGGCGTTGCCCGTCCTCCCCATGGCCGTCGCGGCGGCTGCGCGCGCGCCGGGAAGGCGCTGGAAGCCGTCAATGGCGAAGTCGAGCAGCCGGCGCAGTCCGCCCGCGGCCATGCCTGGCGCGACTTTGGGGGCGACCCCGATCACGGCGCGGCTGAAATCCTTGGCACTGGGCATGCGTCCTCCTGTGGTTGCGTTCTCAAGGTTACGTGGACGCGCACAGGAACGACGTCGGGACGACCCGGAGGCGTCCCTGAATCACCCCCCGCCCTCGCCGGTTTCCTTGCCCGCGCAGTCGAACGGCCCGCGGGAGGCCGTTTTGAGGGCCGTTACACGGTGGACGCAAGGAAACCCGCCCCCGGCTGGAGCCCCGCGTCCACACCTCGATGTGACGAATCCCTCACCCCCCAACACGTGGACACCCCCCGTTCGCCCTCGTCGAGACGTGATCATGGGCGGTAACCCAGCGATCCCCCTTGTGGAGGAAAACATGAGTGCACCGGCCAAACTCGAGATCAACGGACGCATCTACGAGCTCCCCGTCGTGGTGGGCACGGAAGGCGAACTGGCCCTCGACATTTCCAAGCTGCGAGCCCAGTCCGGCTACATCACCCTGGACGACGGCTACGCCAACACCGGCTCCTGCCAGTCGGCCATCACGTTCATCGACGGAGACAAGGGCATCCTGCGCTATCGCGGCGTCCCGATCGAAGACCTCGCCAGTCGCGGCGACTTCATCGAGACAGCCATGCTCCTCATCACGGGCGAACTCCCCGACCCTGCTGAGCGCAGCCTCTTCAGCGAGAACATGTACGCCAATGCGGCCCTGCACCGCTCGATGCTGTCTCACTTCGAGGCCTTCCCCGAGCGGGCGCACCCCATGGCCATCCTGTCGGCGATGATCAGCACGCTGGGCACCTACGAGCTGCGTGACGTGAAGATCACCGACGACGAGTCCTTCGAGCGCGCAGCAGCGGCACTCCTCAGCAAGACCAGGACGATCGCCGCCGCCGCCTACAAAGCGTCCGTCGGCCAGCCGATCATGCACCCCCGCTACGACCTCATGTATGCCGAGAACTTCCTCCACATGATGTTCTCGGTGCCCAACCGGTACTACCAGCCGACTCCCGAGGTGGCGCGGGCGCTCAACATGTTCCTCGTGCTGCACGCCGACCACGAGCAGAACTGTTCGACCTCCACGGTGCGGATGGTGGCCTCCGGGCAGGCCGACCTCTTCGCCAGTTGCGCTGCCGGCGTCAACGCCTTGTGGGGGCCGTTGCACGGTGGTGCGAACCAGGCCGTCATCGAGATGCTCGAAGAGATCCACGCGAGCGGGATCGACCCCAAGGAGTACCTGGCCAGGGTCAAGGACAAGAAGGGCGGGGCCCGCCTGATGGGCTTCGGCCACCGCGTCTACCGCAATTTCGATCCCCGCGCGAAGGTCCTGAAGGGCGCGGCGGACGACATGCTCAAGACCATGCACATCGATGATCCGCTGCTCGAGATCGCGATGCAGCTCGAGCAGGTCGCCCTCGCGGACGACTACTTCGTGGAGCGCAAGCTCTACCCCAACGTCGACTTCTACTCGGGCATCATCCTGCGGGCGATCGGCATTCCGGTGAACATGTTCACCGTGATGTTCGCCATGGGACGCACGGCAGGCTGGATCGCCCACTGGAAGGAGATGCGCGACAATCCCGGTCAGCGCATCTACCGTCCGCGACAGGTCTACGTCGGCAACCCCTACACCGAGTGGCAGCCGAAGGCCGAGCGCTGATCGGGGACGCGTTCCCGGCGCACGACCCTCGTCTTTGTCACGGGCGGCTGCGAGACTGACGCTGTGCTGCTGCAGATCTTCGGTCCCGAGGCGACCTGGCCCGACCAGGACCTGGTTGCCTTCTCGACGGAGTTCACCGCCGACCTGGCCTTCGCGGGCTACTGCGCCGGCGTCTTTCCGATGCCCCTGCACGATGGCGGTTTCGACGGCCAGATGGGCTGGTGGTCACCCGTGCGCCGGGGCGTCCTGCCGCTCGACGAGCTCAGGGTGACCAGGAGTCTGGAACGATCGGCCCGCCGTTACGAGACGACGGTGGACGCTGCCTTCAGCGAGGTGCTCGACCGCTGCAGCGATCCGACCCGCGAGTCGGGCTGGATCGATGACGACGTGAAGCGCGTCTACACAGAGCTGTTCGAGTTGGGTTGCGTCCACTCGGTCGAGACGTGGGACGCCACCGGACGCCTCGTCGGCGGCCTCTACGGCGTCGCCATCGGCGGGCTGTTCGCGGGCGAATCGATGTTCCACGACCGCGTCCACGGGCGGGACGCGTCCAAGGTTGCCCTCGTCAGGCTGGTCGACATCCTGCGCAGCAGTGGGCCCGACCGCCTTCTCGACGTCCAGTGGCGAACCGACCACCTGGCCAGTCTCGGCGTCCGTGAGATCACCCGGCGTGCCTACCTGCGCACGCTCGAACGGGTCCTGGACGCACCACCCACCCACTGGCCGACAGTGGCCACGTCCCTGCGAGGTGTCGATGCCTGAACTGCCCGAGGTCGAGGCCCTCCGCGGCTTCCTGGCCGCGAAGTGTCTGGGACGCACGGTGTCGCGCGTCCAGTTGGCGTCCCTCGCGACGCTCAAGACGTTCAACCCGCCGCTGGAGGCCCTGTTGGGTCTGGAGATCGATTCGGTCGACCGGCACGGCAAGTTCATCGACATCGGTGCGCAGGGGGTGCACCTGGTGTTCCACCTTGCCAGGGCGGGGTGGCTGGTCTGGAAGGACGCGCTGCCCGACACCTTGGTGCGTCCGGGACGCGGGCCGCTCAGCCTGCGCGTCGGTCTCGATGACGGTTCGGGTTTCGACCTGACCGAGGCGGGGACGCGACGCAAGCTCGCGGTCTACGTGGTGAATAACCCTGCGGACGTCGGTGGGGTGGCGACGCTCGGCCCCGACCCGTTGTCGCCGGCCTTCACGCGGGACGCGTTCGCCGCGATCCTGACGTCCGCCGGGCGCTCGCAGATCAAGGGGATCCTGCGTGACCAGCGGACGATCGCAGGCATCGGCAACGCCTATTCCGACGAGATCCTGCATGCCGCGAAGTTGAGCCCCTTCAAGCCGGCGAGCGGGTTGAGCGAGGCCGAGGTCGACACGTTGTATTCGGCGCTGACAACGGAACTCACCGAGGCGATCGTGCGGGCGTCCGGGTTGGCTGCCAAGGATCTCAAGGACAACAAGCGGGGCTCGATGCGTGTCCACGGGCGGACCGGTCAGCCATGCCCGGTCTGCGGTGACACCGTCGCAGAAGTCTCGTTCGCGGAGTCGTCGCTGCAGTACTGCCCGACCTGCCAGACGGGCGGGAAACCCCTGGCCGATCGACGGATGTCGCGCCTGCTGAAGTAGGCGGGCGCAC
>CALKHV010000083.1 GCA_937988865.1 uncultured Propionibacteriaceae bacterium
GCGGACGCCAGAAAAGCGGCAGCTACCTTGCCAGCGCAACGAAACACCCCGCCAGAGCCCTCACATGCGCTCTGGGGCATCGATCCCGAGCAGATACAGCCCCTTCGCCAGGACTCTCTGGGTCGTGGCGCACAGCGCGAGACGCGATGCACGCACCTCGGCCTCGCTCTTGAGCACCGGGCACTGTTCGTAGAAGGTCGAGTAGGCGCCGGCGAGCTCATACAGGTAGCCACAGAGCTTGTGCGGCTGCAGATTGGCCGCCACATCGTCGACGACCTCGCCGAAGCGGCTCAACATCAACGCCAACTGCTGCTCGGCCGGCTCATCAAGCAGCGTCACCGCTCCGTAGGTCAGCCCCTCAGCCTCGGCCCGCCGCAGGATCTGGGTCACCCTCGCGTGCGCGTACTGCAGGTAAGGCCCGGTGTCGCCCGTGGTCGCGACCATCCGCTCCGCGTCGAACATGTAGTCCTTCTGCAGCCCGGACGACAGGTCGGCGTACTTGATCGCCGCCAGCGCAATGTTCGGTGCGGCCTGCTGCTCGGCCTCGTCCAGCAGGTCGTCCAGGTGCACGGCCGTGCCCTCACGAGTGCTGAACTTCTTGCCGTCCTTGCCGAGCACCATGCCGTACCCCACGTGCTGCGCGCTCACGCGTCCAGGCAGGTACCCGGCCTTCGTGCAGACGCCGAAGATCAACTGGAAGTGGTGCGTCTGCTCCGACCCCACGACATAGATCACCCGATCGGCCGTCAGCTCCTCGACGCGGTAGCGCAGCGCCGCCACATCGGTCACGTCATAGCCGTAGCCACCCTGCCGATTCCGGATGATCGCCGGCGCGTCATAACCCTCCACGAACACCACCAGGGCGCCGTCATCGAGCTGCGCAATGCCCCTGGCCTCGAGGTCGTCACACACATCGGGCAGCAGATGGTTATACATGCTCTCGCCCGCGTAGTCAGCCTCGGTGAGCAGCACCCCGAGCCGGCGATAGGTGGCGTCGAAGCCCGCCTTGCTGATGCCGACGAGCTGCTCCCAGAGCTCCAGCGTGTCCGCATCGCCGGCCTGCAGCTTCACCACCCGGTCACGTGCCCGGGCGGCGAACGCCTCGTCCTCCTTGAGCCGCGCGTTGGCGCGCAGGTACAGGGCCTCCGCGGCAGGCAGGTCAAGCGACGAAACCTCCAGTTGCTCGTCGAGGATCTGCTCAACCAGCATGCCGAACTGGCGTCCCCAGTCGCCGATGTGGTTCTGCGCGATCACCGTGTGGCCGAGGGCACCGAGCACCCGGTGGAAGCAGTCACCGATGATCGAGGAGCGCAGGTGGCCCACGTGCATCTGCTTGGCTGCGTTCGGCGCGGAGTAGTCGATCACCACCGTCTGGGGGTTGGCCGCCGGAGTCACCCCCGCGTTCGCGTCCGCCAACAGGTCCGTTGCCGTGGACGCCAGCACGCTCGCCTTGATCCTGAAATTGATGAAGCCCGGCCCGGCGACCTCCAGTGGCTCGCACAGGTCGTCGAGCTCGAGCTGCCCGATGATCGATGCCGCCACGTCACGAGGCGGACGCCCGGCGTCCTTGGCCAGCCGCAGCGCCACGTTCGACTGGTAGTGACCGAACTGGGGCTTCGTCGCCGGACGCATCTCGGGGTCGATCCCGGTGACCTGCTGGACGCGTGCGGTGAGCTGCGAGGGGAGCGACGGCATGCGGAACATTCTTCCACGGCTACCAGTCATGACCATTCACGATGTGACCCGGGGCCGATGGGGCCCCACGCCTCACGGAAGGTGCGTCGTCCCGTAGGTCTCGTACCAGTCATCCGCGAACGCGAGCACGGCCTGCGTCACATCAGGCGCGGCGAGCGCTGCGCGCAGGAGGTCCGGGTGCAGGGTGACCGCCGCTGCGCCGGCCTCGAACGCTGCGCTGACCTGGGCGACGTTCTTGAAGCTCGCAGCCATGATCTTGCAGCTGGCGCCGTGCCGGTCGATGAACTTCGCCAGCGACTTGATGGTCGCGGACGTGTCGATGTCCAGGCTCTCCATGCGGTTGAAGTAGGGCGCGATGTAGTCGGCGCCCGCCGCGATGGCGAGCATGCCCTGCGTCTTGGAGTAGATGGCAGTGGCTGTGACGCCGATGCCCTCCTCCTTGAGGACGCGCATCGCCCGGATGCCCTGTTCGGTCGTGGGGATCTTGGCGTAGACCCCTGCGTCCACCTGATCGATCAAGCGGTGGGCGTCCGCGACAATGCCCTCCCAGTCCTGGGCGAGGACCTGGATGTGGAGGGTCCGGTCGGCGCCGATGAGCTCGCGGATCCGGTGGAAGTGGTCGTAGAAGTCGATGCGGCCCTCGGCCTTGAGGATCGTCGGGTTCGTGGTCACGCCGGACACCGGGTAGTACGGAGTCATCTCCTCGATCGCGGTGAGGTTTGCGGTGTCGAACAGGATCTCCATGGGTTCCTCCGGATGCGGTGGGGGGTCGTGATGCCATCATTTTAACGTTTCAATCGTTCACGCGCGACGACGCACCCACATTGCACCTGCACTGGGCGTCCCTCCCCCGAGGTTGCCCCTCGGGGATAGGTTTGACGCATACCCACCACCCAATGCGAGGTCTTCATGAGCGTCCCCATCGTCACCCTCAACGACGGCGTCCAGATCCCCCAACTCGGGCTCGGCGTCTGGCAGGTCACCGACGACGAAGCCACCCCTGTCGTGGCCACCGCCCTCGAGGTCGGCTACCGGCACATCGACAGCGCGCAGGGCTACCAGAACGAGCGGGGGGTCGGAAAGGCGATCCGCGAGTCCGGCATCCCGCGCGACGAGATCTTCGTCACCACCAAGCTCACGAACGAGTTCCACCTGCGCGACGACGCCCGCCGCGCCACCGAGCAGAGCCTCGAGAAGCTCGGGCTCGACCACCTCGACCTGTACCTCATCCACTGGCCGGCGACCCTCAAGTACGGGGACGCCTACCTCGAGTCGTGGGAGGTCATGAACGAGCTGAAGTCCGAGGGCCTCGTCCGCTCGATCGGCGTGAGCAACTTCAACCCCGAGCACCTCGACAAGCTCCTCACCGTGTCCTCGACGGTTCCCAGCGTCAACCAGGTCGAGTGCCACCCCACCTTCCTGCGCACCGACCTGCTGCCCGACCTGCGGGCCCGCGGCACTGTGCTCGAGTCGTGGAGCCCGCTGGGCCAGGCGTCCGATCTGGAGGCGCCGACCGTCGTCGACATCGCCTCCTCCCTCGGACGTACGCCCGCCCAGGTGATCATCCGCTGGCACCTCCAGCACGGCTTCATCGTCATCCCGAAGTCGGTGCACGCCGAGCGCATCGCGTCCAACTTCGACGTGTTCGACTTCGAACTGGACGCCGACCAGATCACCCGCATCGACGCCCTCAACGCCGGCAACCGCATCGGCCCCGACCCCGTCACCGCTCCCTGGTGACCAGCCTTCACAAGGAGAAACACATGAGTGTCCCCACCATCACCCTGAACGACGGCGTCCAGATCCCGCAGCTGGGATTCGGCGTGTGGCGCGTCAGTCCAGACGACATCGTGTCGTCCGTCCGCACGGCCATCGAGGTCGGTTACCGCCACATCGACACCGCAGCGATCTACGGCAACGAAGAGGGGGTCGGCCAGGCCATCCGCGAGTCCGGCGTGCCCCGTGAGGAGTTGTTCATCACCACCAAGCTGTGGAACGACTCCCACCACACCGCGGACGCCCGCACCGGCATCGAGACCAGCCTCACCAAGCTCGGCCTCGACCACCTCGACCTCTACCTCATCCACTGGCCCGCCACCGTCAAGTACGGCGACGCCTACATCGAGGCCTGGGACGCCATGCAGGAGTTCCGCGCCGAGGGCCTCACCCGCTCGATCGGGGTGTCCAACTTCCATGCGGCCCACCTCGATTCGCTCAACGGGGACGTGCCGAGCGTCGACCAGGTCGAACTCCACCCGACCTTCAACCAGGCGGCCCTGTGCGCAGAGCTGGCGACCCGCAAGATCAGCGTCGAGGCGTGGAGCCCGCTCGGGCAGGCGTCCGACCTCGACCACCCCGAGATCGTGAAGATCGCCGGGAAGCTCGGCGTCACCCCCGCGCAGGTGATCATCCGGTGGCACCTGCAGATCGGCAACATCGTGATCCCGAAGTCGATCACCCCCGAGAGGATCGCGTCCAACTTCGACGTGTTCGGCTTCGAACTCGACTCCGACCAGATCTCGCGCATCAGCCATCTCGACGCCGGCAACCGTCTGGGCGCCAACCCCGAGTCCGCCGACTTCTGAACCGACCCGACAGGCGCGTGACCCTAAGATGGAGGTCATGCGCCTGTCGATGATCGGATGTGGATATCTCGGAGCAGTTCACGCGGCCTGCATGGCCGAATTGGGGCACGACGTGGTCGGCCTCGACGTGGACCCCGGCAAGGTCGAGCTCCTGGCTCGCGGTGAGAGCCCCTTCCACGAACCAGGTTTCCCCGAACTCCTGAAGCGGAACGTCGAGTCGGGCCGCCTGCGCTTCACCACCGATCCGACCGAGATCGCGGACGCCGAGATCCACTTCATCGGCGTCGGCACCCCGCAGATGCAGGGACGCTACGCCGCCGACCTGACGTACGTCTACGCGGCTGTCGAGACGATCCTCGCCAACGCCGACACCACCGACCACACCGCGGTCATCGCGGGCAAGTCCACTGTTCCCGTGGGCACTGCGGCGGAGATCGCCGAGATGGCCGAACAGTCCGGCAAGGACATCCTCGTCGCCTGGAATCCCGAGTTCCTGCGCGAGGGTTTCGCGGTGAAGGACACCCTGCACCCTGACCGACTCGTGTACGGCCTCCCCGAGGACGAGGCGACCGGTCACCGCATCCGCGACATCCTCGACACCTGCTACGCCCAGATCCTCGCCGAGGGCACGCCGCGCCTGCTGGCGAACTACCCGACCGCCGAGCTGGTGAAGGTCGCCGCGAACTCGTTCCTCGCCACCAAGATCAGCTTCATCAACGCGATGGCCGAGCTCTGCGAGGCGACGGGCGCCGACGTCACACGGCTCGCCGAGGCCATCGGTCACGACGACCGCATCGGGAAGAAGTTCCTCCGCGCCGGCATCGGCTTCGGCGGCGGTTGCCTGCCGAAGGACATCCGCGCCTTCATGGCACGCGCGGGCGAACTGGGCGTCGACCAGGCCCTGACCTTCCTCCGCGAAGTGGACGCCATCAACCTGCGCCGCCGCGAGCGGGCGGTCGAGATCGCGTCCGACATCTTCGGTGGACGCCTCGCCGGTCGCAAGGTCGCCGTGCTCGGCGCCGCCTTCAAGCCCGACTCGGACGATCTGCGCGACTCCCCCGCTCTCGACATCGCGACGCAGTTGTGGGCCCGCGGGGCCGACGTCGTCATCACCGACCCGGCCGCCAACGAGGGCCTGCGGCGCGCGCGTCCCGACCTTCATGTGGTCGACACCGTCGACCAGGCGGTGGTCGGGGCCGAGGTGGTGCTGGTCCTGACCGAGTGGAAGGATTTCGTCAATCTCGATCCGGTCGCGCTGAAGGAGAAGGTCCGTTCAGCACACATCATCGATGGACGCCACGTCCTCGACCCCAGGACGTGGACCGATGCCGGGTGGGTCTACCACGGCCTCGGACGCGGGGTCAGCGTCTGGTGACGACACCCGGCCGGGATCAGTGACCCTTCTTCTCCTTCTCGGCCTCGGTGAGCTCGTGCGGGTCGTGCCGCACGATGTGGAACAGGTGGACGATGCCCACCAGCACGCTGCCCACCACGACGCCGATGAGCGCCGAGAACAACGTCTCGACGAGCCACGCGAGGAATCCGCCCACGCCCGGAACACCGTGAACCGGTTCGGCGAGATGGTGCACGAGCGAGTAGGGCCCGTGCCAGCCGAGCTTGTCGGTGCCGCTCAACAGGATGTGGCCACCGACCCACAGCATCGCGGCGATGCCAACGGTCGACAACACGTTGAGCACCTGTGGCATCGCGGCGACGAGTCCGCGTCCGAGTTTTTGTGAACCCGAGTTCTCGCGACCTGACAGATGGAGCCCGATGTCGTCCATCTTCACGATGAAGGCGACCGTCCCGTAGACGAGAAGGGTGATGAGCACCGCGACGATCGCCAGCGTCGCAGCCTTGTCGATCACACCGACCGCCCGGTCGAGCCCCGCGTTCACCGCGTTGAGCGAGATCACCATGATCTCGGCCGACAGGATGAAGTCGGTCGTGATCGCGCCCTTGACCATCGACTTCTCGTGGTCGACCCCGAGGGCGACGACCGGTGCGTCCTCGCCCTCGCCGTGCCCGCCCCGGATGGCCTCGATGAGCTTCTCGACGCCCTCGAAACTGAGGTAGAGACCACCGACCATGAGCAGCGGCGTCAGGACGACGGGCAGGAACGAGTCGAGCAGCAGGAGCGCGACGATGAGGATCGCCTTGTTGACCAGCGATCCCTTCGCGATCTTCCAGATGATCGGCAGCTCACGCGCCGGGCTGAAGCCCTGGACGTACTGAGGCGTCACGGCCGCGTCGTCGACCACGACGCCGACCGCCTTGGTGCTGGCGGCGCTGGCCATCTTGGCGATCATTGCGACGTCATCGAGCAGGGCGGCGAGTCCACCAGCCATCGTTACCTCCAGATGAGGGTCGGGAAACAACTGCGAAGGTAGCAGGTGGGGCCACCCATCCCACCGGACGCGAGCTCAGCGCGCGGTGAGTGCGTCGTCAACGGACGTCTCGTAGCGTCCGAGTGTCGGGGTGCGACGGCTGACGACGTCCCACACCATCTTGTAGTTGGCGAGCAGTTCGCGTCGGCTCCCATAGGTCCAGGTGGCGTCCTTGACCGGGGAGTCGTCCCCGACGCCCACCGCGTCGACCCCGACGAGGCGGCAGGTCGCGATGGCTCGGGGCAGGTGGTAGCTCTGCGTCACGACCACGAGGCGGTCGACGCCGAAGATCTTCCTCGCCCGGACGCACGAGTCGTACGTGTCGAATCCGGCGTAGTCAGCGACCACGTCGGACTCGGGGATCCCGGAGGCGATCAGGTACCCGCGCATCGCGTCCGGCTCGTTGTAGGTCGCTTCGGCATTGTCGCCGCTGACGAGGATGACCTTGACCTTGCCGGCACGGTAGAGCTCGGCGCCACGGTCGAGACGCCCCCTGAGATAGGGCGACGGCGTCCCGTCGGCGTAGACCTGCGCGCCGAGGACGAGCGCGACCTCCTGGGGTTCGACCTCGGCGACGGCGAGCACGCGTCCGGCCGCCTCGGCACGCACGAGGACCCACGGGCCCAGCGACCCGACGAGGCCCAACCCGACGAGACCTGCGAGGCTCGCGACAACCCGACCGCGCCTACCCATGTGATCTCAGGCGCGGTTGGCCCAGTAGTAGCGCACGAGGGCCTGGGTCGACGCGTCCTGCGTGACGAGGGCGGCCTCGTCACCCTGGACGGCCGGGGCGATCTGGTTCGCGAGCTTCTTGCCCAGTTCCACGCCCCACTGATCGAACGAGTCGATACCCCAGACGACGCCCTCGACGAACGTGATGTGCTCGTACAGCGCGATCAGCTGGCCCACCACGCTGGGCGTCAGCGACGGCGCCATGATCGAGGTCGTCGGCTTGTTGCCCTTGAAGACGCGCGCCGGGACGATCGCCTCGGCCGTGCCCTCGGCGCGCACCTCATCGGCGGACTTCCCGAACGCGAGCGCGGCGGTCTGGGCGAAGAAGTTGCTCAGGAACAACTCGTGGACGTCGGTGTCGCCGTCCTTGATCGCGTGAGCCGGCGTGGCGACGGTGATGAAGTCGGCAGGGATCAGGCGCGTCCCCTGGTGGATCAACTGGTAGAACGCGTGCTGGCCGTTCGTGCCGGGTTCGCCCCAGAAGATCTCGCCCGTGTCGGTCGTGACGGGCGTCCCGTCCCAGCGGACGCTCTTGCCGTTCGACTCCATCGTCAGCTGCTGCAGGTAGGCCGCGAAGCGGTGCAGGTACTGCGCGTACGGCAGCACCGCGTGGCTCTCAGCCTTGAAGAAGTTGACGTACCAGACGTTCAACAGGCCCATGAGCAGAGGCACGTTGGACGCAGGCTCAGCCGTCCGGAAGTGTTCGTCGATGGCGTGGAAACCACCGAGGAAGTCCTCGAAGTTCTCGCGTCCGATGGCGACGGCGACGGCCGTGCCGACGGCCGAGTCGACGGAGTAGCGTCCACCGACCCAGTCCCAGAAGCCGAAGGCGTTCGCGGGGTCGATGCCGAACGCCGCCACCCTGTCGAGGGCGGTCGACACGGCGACGAAATGCTTCGCGATGGCGTCGCGCTCGCCGGCCTCGGTGTCGTCGATGACGCCGGCGGCCTTGAGCCCGGCCAGCAGCCAGTCGCGCGCCATCCGGGCGTTCGTCAGGGTCTCGAGCGTGGTGAACGTCTTGGACGCGACGATGAACAGCGTCGTCTCGGGGTCGAGACCTGCGGTCTTCTCCGCGACGTCGTTCGGGTCGATGTTGGAGACGAACCGGCACTCGATGTCGGGGTGTTTGTAGGGCTTCAGTGCCTCGTAGACCATGACCGGGCCCAAGTCGGACCCACCGATCCCGATGTTCACGACGGTCGAGATGCGGCGTCCGGTGACGCCCTTCCATTCACCGTCGCGCACCTTGTCGGCGAAGGCGTAGACCTTGTCGAGCACCTCGTGGACGTCGGCCACGCAGTCCTGACCCTCGACGACGAGGGTCGCGTCGCGGGGAAGGCGCAGGGCGGTGTGCAGCACCGAGCGGTTCTCGGTGACGTTGATGCGCTCACCGGCGTACATCGCGTCCCGGCGGTCGGCCAACCTGACCTGCTCGGCCAGCCGCAGCAGGGCGTCACGCACGGCGTCGCTCAGGAAGTTCTTCGACAGGTCGACGTACAGGTCACCGGCCGTGTAGGCGTAGCGCGTGGCACGCTCGGGGTCTCTGGTGAACCATCCCCGCAAGTCAGGAACGAATGCGGAGTGCAGGGCGGCAAGTTCCGCCCAGGCGGGCGTCGAGGTGGCATCAACCGGGGTCGTCATGGCGACCAGCCTACTTGTGGACGCCCCGCCGGACGTGGGTTGGGTCAGACCGTGACGTGCACGTGGTCGTAGTGGTTGGCCGTCACGCTGCCCCGGTCGGCCAGGGCGCGCCAGCCCTCGGACGCACGCTGCGTCGTCCAGATGCGTTGTGAGTAGATCACTTCTGTCACGCCCAGTTCGGACGCGTGCGCGCGGACGTACTCCGCCACCTTCCAGCCGAGGGAGCCCGACACCATGATGTCGATCGCGCGTCCCCGGGAGTGCATGCCGTCGCCGGCGCGGTAGCCGCCGTAGGAGGTGATGGACGGAAATGCGTGGCAGACGGCGCGGTGCACCTTGTCGCCGGCAGCGGTCATGCCGCTCTCGACCGCCGACCCCGATGCACATGCGCCGAGCGAAAGGCCGGTCTCGGATGCAGCAGGGGTGGACGAGGAAGTCCTGGCGACAGTGACGACCGCCGGCTTGCTCTTCGACAGGTAGGAGGCCTTGACCCAGGCGTCCGTGCCCTTGATGCGGACGCGCTGCCACCCGCCGACGGACGGTCCGACGATCGACACCCTCGCGCCTCGCGTGAGGCTGGCGACCCTCGACGCGGACGCGCTGGGGCCCGACCGCACGTTGAGCGATGCGGTGGCGTACCTCAGGCCGGTGACCCCGAGCTTCTTCGTCGTCGCCGTGGCTGACGCACTGGGGGCCGAGGCGCGTGCTGACGGCGTCATCGACGCCGCGGACGGGGTTGTGGGAACAGAAGGTGTCGCCGAGGCCGATGCGGCGGCGATCGGCGTCCGCGTGAGGTCTCGACTGATCGCGCTCGATCGCGCCGGTGCGGACGCGAACGACACGTCCCCGGCCGCGATCCCCGGACGCGGGGCAGCCAGCGTTCCCCCGGTTGCGAGCGCCACGACCGCAAGCGCCGCGATGGGGGCGACCGCGCGACGGTTGAGACGCGAGCGACGAGCACTTCCGACCAGCGGGGGCGCCTCCACCTCGAGTGAATGGCGCGCGGGCGCCGGGACAGCGTCCTCGACGTCGACGTTCTGGACGTCGAGGTTCTGGACGTCGGAGTGCTGGACGTGCCGGGCCTGGGGCGATGAGCCGGGAAGTGTCACGTGGGTCCTCGGGATGGCTGGAAGGTGGCCTCGAGAGGCTGGTCTGACCATCCTAAGGAAATACTGAGAAAATCTCAAGGTTGGTCGCCTCGAATGCCGACCACGCAACACGGGCACCGCGGACGGTCGACGTGGGTCGACCGCTTAGGATGACCGCAGGACTGAGCGGTGTTCAACGATCAGGAGACCAGATGAGGCGACGGTGGACGCGGTCCATGGCGGGGATCATCGTCGCCCTCTGCAGCGCCTTCGTCCTCGTCGGCTGGGGCGTCGCCCTGCCGTCCGGCGCGGCGCCGGCATCCTCAACAACTCTCAGTTTGTCAGCCAGTGCGACCCGGGATTACGTCAGCGTGAACGGGCGTCTGGTCGATGGACGCAATCGTCCGGTCGCGAGGGCCAACGTGACGATCTCGCTCGACGGGAGCACGCTGGGCAGCTCGACCACCGGGAGCGACGGCAGCTTCAGCGCCAACTTCCGCATCACCGGCACATCGCCCGGCACCCACGTCGTGACCGGTCGCGCCTACCCCGCCGGGTTGTCCTCCGACTCGGCGAGCGTCACCATCACCGTTCCCGGGGCGACGACGGCCCCGACCACCACTTCACCGCCACCCAAGCCGGTGCCGACGACCACCACGACGGCACCGCGTCCGACGGCCACTCGGACGACGACCAAGCCCACCGCCACGCGGACGACCACATCGAAGCCCACGTCGTCGAAGCCGCGTTCGTCCGCCTCACGCGGCAACTCGACGTCGATCACGCTCTCCGCCCCGGGTTCGGTGACCCAGGGTGGCGTCGTGCAACTGTCGGGTGTCCTGTCGGTCGGTGCGGACGTCCTCGTCGGTGCGGCAGTGGACGTCTCCTGCGCGTCCGGTGCGGTCGTCAGTGCGCCCACCAACTCGCGCGGGGCCTACCAGGCCTTCCCGCAGATTCCCCTGTCCAGGGTTCCGGGCCTCACGTCGTGCACGGCGCGGTTCGCCGGCGGGGGCGGTTTCGCGCCCGCGTCCGTCACGCACTCACTGCGCGTGACCAAGCTGGTGATCAGGACCCCGAAGCCCACGCCCTCCACCACCTCGGCGTCCAGGACGCCCACACCCACCGAGGTGTACAGCCAGCCCATCGAGAACACCACCCCCACCCCCACCCCCGTGGCGGTCGCCGTCGTGACGCCACCCTCGATCATGACGCGCGTCTTCCTCATCATCGGCGGCGCGTCCGTGGCCCTCCTGACGGTGGCCGGGATCGCCCTCATGTTCGCCAACCGCACCAGCGCGGGCGCCGGAACCCACGACCGGCTCATCGACCACGTCAACTGAACGACACACGAACTGGCAGGAGAAGCCGTGACCGATGCGCCACACGCCGACGAGACGATCGGGTCGTCGCACCTGCCACCTGCAGGTGAGGGCTGGCGTCCCGGTGGGGCGGAGACCGAGCGTCCGACGTCGAGGCTTCCGTGGGCGATCTCGGCGGTCCTCGCCGCGCTCTGCATGTTCCTGGCAGGTCTGGTGGCGAGCCAGTCGAGTGAACTGAACCGCTTGCGCGCGGCCGCCCAGGCTGTGCCGGTGGCGACGGCGTCCGCAGCCACCTCGGCGCAGGCGAGTGCCCCGGCGACCCCTGACCAGGAAGTCCTCGACCTGATGAACTCGATCCCGCGCCGGATCGAGGGCGATCCCCTCGCGCAGGGCGCGGTGGACGCACCGGTCGTCCTCGTGGAGTGGTCGGACTTCCGGTGCCCCTTCTGCGCGGTGTGGGCGACGACCACGCGTCCGGCACTGCAGCCCTACATCGACTCGGGATCACTGCGCGTCGAGTACCGCGACCTCGTGCTCTTCGGTGACGAGTCGACCAAAGCAGCCCTGGGGGCCCGGGCCGCAGCCGAACAGGGCAAGTTCTGGGAGTACTACGAGGCCTTCTTCGCCGCCGCCCCCACCTCAGGGCACCCGACGGTGACCGATGCGATCGTGCTGAAGCATGCGACCGAGGCAGGAGTCGCCGACCTGGCCCAGTTCAAGAAGGACTACGCGTCCGCCGAATTGAAGGCCGCGATCGAGGCCGACACCACCCAGGCGCGTTCCATCGGTCTCTCGGGGACGCCGTTCTTCCTCGTCAACACCACGACCATCGACGGGGCGCAGCCCACGGAGAACTTCATCGCGATCATCGAGAAGCTGGGCGCACACAAGTAGAGCGACGCGGGGTCACTCCTTCGCGATGGACGCGAACGACTGGCACCGCTCACGGAACGCCGAGAGGTCGAGGCCCTTGAAGGCGTTGCCGGTCAGCGTCTCGCCCACCACGGCCGCCGCCGCACCCGCCGTGAACCACTGGCGAAGTGCGTACGCGCCCAACTCACCACGAGGGACGAGGGCCACGCCGGGGACCAGGGCCGCGAGTGACGCCGCGTAGGCATGGCCCAGAATGTCGGCCGGCACGATCTGCACGGCGCCGGAGCCGAGCCGGGACGCCAACCGCGCCTCGGTCGGGGTCAGGGCCGCGGGGAGGCAGGCGACGCCGAGCCGGGAGGCCGCGTCGACCAGGTCAGCGTCCGCGACGGACGCCAGCACGAACCGCGCGCCAGCACCGACCGCCGCGTCGAGCTCGTCCACGGTCACGACACCGTGGACGCCGAGCCGTGCGCGCGTGGAGTACAGGGGGGCGACCTGCCGGAGCAGGTCGAGGTCGCGCAGGTCGAAGCTCAGGGACGCCAACCCCTCCTGGACACAGATCTCGACCGGTGCGATCACGTCGGCGAACCGGGCGCCCACGGGAACCAGCACCACGAGTTTGGCCCCGAGCGTCTCCACGATGTCCATGGCCCCCATCATGGCATCCGGTCCGGACGGGGTGCGCGCCAGTGCCGCGCGCGGCCCACCCCGGGGCGGGTAGGTTGGCGTTCATGCCGCGTCTCGAGGTGCCCAGCGTCGCCGACGCCGACGCACTCTACGGCGCCTTCATCGACTGGGCCGCCGACCAGGGCATCGAGTTGTATCCGCACCAGGACCAGGCGGTCATCGAAATCCTCACCGGCGCGCACGCCATCGTCACGACCCCGACCGGGTCGGGCAAGACGCTCATCGCGGTGGCAGCGCACTTCGCGAGCCTGGCGTCCGGGGGGCGCAGTTGGTACACCGCCCCCATCAAAGCGCTGGTCAGCGAGAAGTTCTTCGCGTACTGCGAGATCTTCGGCACCGAGAACGTCGGGATGATCACAGGCGACGCCTCCGTGAACTCCGGTGCGCCCATCATCTGCTGCACCGCCGAGATCCTGGCGAACGTGGCGCTCCGGAACGGACACGAGGCATCCGTCGACCAGGTCGTGATGGACGAGTTCCACTTCATCGCCGACCCCGACCGCGGCTGGGCGTGGCAGGTGGGCCTGGTCGAACTGCCCCAGGCCCAGTTCGTCATCATGTCAGCGACGCTGGGTGACGTGACCGAGTTGGCGTCCGATCTGGGGAAACGCACCGGGCGCCCGGCGACGGTGATCGGCGGGGCGACGCGTCCGGTGCCGTTGGCGTACTCGTGGGTGATCACGCCGATCCACGAGACGGTCGAGACCCTCGTCCGGGACGGCAAGGCGCCCGTCTACATCGTCCACTCGACGCAACTGGCTGCGATGGAGCGGGCCCAGGCCCTGCTGTCGGCGAACCTCGTGACGCAGGCCCAGCGGCGTGCGATCCTCGACGCGCTGGGGCATTTCCGCTTCTCAGGAGGTTTTGGACGCACGCTCGCGAAGCTCGTCCACTCAGGTATCGGCGTCCACCACGCCGGGATGCTGCCCCGCTACCGACGCCTCGTCGAGACCCTGGCGCAGGCGGGACTGCTGGTGGCCATCTGCGGCACCGACACGCTCGGGGTGGGCATCAACGTTCCGATCCGCAGCGTCCTGTTCACGGGCCTCACCAAGTTCGACGGACGCAGGGATCGCGTGCTGCGCGCCCGCGAGTTCCACCAGATCGCCGGCCGTGCCGGACGCGCGGGCTTCGACACCATCGGTTACGTCGTGGCGCAGGCGCCGGACCACGTCGTCGAGAACGAACGCGCGTTGGCCAAGGTCGGTGACGACCCGAAGCGGCGTCGCGGAGTGCCGCGGAAGAAGCCGCCCGAGGGGTTCATCAACTACACCGAGCAGACCTTCGAACGGCTCATCGCGGCCGAACCCGAGGCCCTGCACGCGCGGATGCGCATCACCCACGCGATGCTGCTCAACCTGCTGCAGCGCGAGGCGGACACGGCCGACGAGGTGGTCCGTCTCGTCGAGTCGTGCACGTCCGACCCGTCCGTGCGCAGGGCGCTGCTCCGGCGCGCCGCCCACATCGGACGCTCACTCATCGACTCCGGCGTCGTCCGTCGGCTGGCGATCCCCGAACCGTCCGGACGCAGGTACGCGTTGTCGCTCGACCTCCAGGACGACTTCGCGCTCAACCAGCCGCTGTCCGCGTTCGCGATGGCGGCGCTCGACCTGCTCGACCCGGAATCCCCCGACTATCCCCTCGATGTCGTGAGCATCATCGAGTCGACCCTCGAGGATCCGCGGACCGTGCTCGTGCAGCAGCAGTTCAAGGCGCGCGGCGAGGCGGTGGCCGAACTGAAGGCCGACGGTTATGAGTACGAGGAGCGCATGGAGTTGCTGTCGGAGGTGACGTGGCCGCAGCCCCAGGGCGAGCTCATCGAGCACGCCTATCGCGTCTTCCTCCCCCGCCATCCGTGGCTGGTCGAGTCGCCGCCGTCGCCGAAGTCGATCGTCCGCGACCTGTACGAGCGGGCCATGACGTTCGGGGAGTATGTGGCGTTCTACAAGGTGCAACGCAGCGAAGGACTCGTGCTGCGCTACCTCTCGGACGCCTTCCGCGCGCTGCGCCAGACCGTTCCCGAGAGTGCCCGGACGCCGGAGTTCACCGACCTGGTCGAGTGGCTGGGCGAGGTCGTCCGGCTGACCGACTCGTCGTTGCTGGACGAGTGGGAGGCCCTCACCGCGGGCGTCGAGCCCGCGGACGTGCTGTCGGCCCCGGCCCCCGTGCGTCCGGTGACGGGGAACCTGCGCGCGTTCCGTGTGCTCGTTCGCAACGCCATGTTCCGGCGGGTGCAGTTGTGCGCCGCCGACGACCTGGACGGGTTGGTCGACCTGGAGCGCGGAGACCAGGCGTCCACCATGACGCGCGCCCTCTGGGACGCAGCCCTGGAGGACTTCTTCGACGAGCACGATGTGCTGCCCGACGGGCCGGACGCACGCTCGCCCGCCCACTTCGTGGTCGAGGAGACGGGGCGCATGTGGAGCGTCCGACAGGTCATCGACGACCCCGCCGGCAACCACGACTGGTCGATCACCGCGACCATCGATCTGGACGCCTGCGACGAGGCGGGGGAACTCGTCGTCCACACGATCGACTTCGCGCGACTGGATTGACTGATCGCCTGACAACCCCGTGCGGGGTTCGTAAGGTCGGGCCATGGAGCTCACCAGCACAGGCATTCCCGACGGTTCGACCATCGGTTTGAAGTACGCCGAGGAGGGCGCCGGCGGCCAGAACGTCAGCCCCGACCTCACCTGGTCCGGCGCCCCCGAGGGCACCAAATCGTTCGCGATCACCATCTACGACCCGGACGCCCCCACCGGCTCGGGCTGGTGGCACTGGGTGCTGATCGACATCCCGGCCTCCGTGACGCACCTCGATGAGGGTGAGGTGCCGGAGGGTGCGCGGCAGTGGGTGAACGACTACGGGTACGTGAACTACGGCGGGGCGTGCCCGCCGCCGGGGCCGGCGCACCGGTACGTCCACACGGTGCACGCGCTGCCGTTCGAGCACCACCCGGCGGACGAGTCGGCGAGTTGCGCGGCCGTGCGGGCGGGGATCTTCCGGAACCAGCTGGCGTCCGCGTCGTTCACGGCGTTGTTCGCGCAGTAGGTCCT
>CALKHV010000084.1 GCA_937988865.1 uncultured Propionibacteriaceae bacterium
GAAAGTCGCGTGTTGCCCTGCGGACGCAAGGAAACACGCCGGGGCGGTCTCGGAGGGTTTGCCGCCGGGGGCGGGTTTCCTTGCCGGCTCAGCGATCCGTCCGTCTCGAGGCCCGAAAGTCGCGTGTTGCCCTGCGGACGCAAGGAAACACGCCGTGGCTGTCTCAGACGTTGCCGCCCGGGGGGCGGGTTTCCTTGCAAGCTCAGCGATCCGGCCGTCCCAAGGCCCGAAAGTCGCCTGTTGCAGTGCGGACGCAAGGAAACACGCCGTGGCTGTCTCAGACCTGACCGCCGGGCGGCGGGTTTCCCTGCAAGCTCAGCGATCCGGCCGTCCCAAGGCCCCAAAACCGCGCGTTGACCTGCGGACGCAAGGAAACACGCCGGGGCGGTATCAGAGCCCATCACCGGGGGACGAGAACGCCCGACTCAGCCCAGGAAGGGCAGCGTGTCGGACGAGGCGGTCGCCGGTGCGGCCTGCGTCCGCTTCGCCACCTTGGGCGTCAGCGAGCAGTTCACCCTGTCGCCGGCCTCCGGGCCGAACTCGACCCCGCCGAAGACGTGCGAGCGGACGAACCGGTAGTACGCGGACGCCTCGGCGTCCGATGCGCTGGGTTGCGTCCCGTTGTACGGGTTGTTGTCGGCGCAGCGGGCCACGTAGTAGCCCACGACCTCGGAGAAGGTTTCGCGCGACGAGCCGCCGTAATTGCTGAACATGCCGTAGGTGGCATACAGCGAGGCGTATCCGCTGGCGCCGTTCGCGGGGGCGTAGGCGGTCCACGCGTGGGCGATCTCGTGGATGAGGACGCGGACGACGCGTCCGGGGTCGTCGTCGACGGCGGTGGAGAGCTTGGCGAAGTCGAGGGTCACGGCGTTGGACTTCGTGTTGCCCCAGTCACCCCAGGCCCAGCTGGCCTTGCGGACGGCGTTGAGGGTGAACGCGCCGTGGGAGCGCTCCTTGACCGTGGTGAGGAAGTCGGTGCACGAAACCGCCTCCAGGCCCTGCCAGATCAGGCGGACGACCGGGCGGTACTGCGGGTCGTCCCACATGTCGCCGGTGAGACGGACGCCGGTGTTGGCCGACAACTGGGCCCGGACCTGCTTCATGGACGCCTGCTTCGGCCACACGTGGCGCGAGACACAGGGTTGAGGTACGCCCTCGACCGCCACCGGCACGGCGGGCGCCACGGGAAGTGCGTCCGCCGCGGGTGCGGTCTGGAGAAGAAGTGCGAGCGAGGCGAACGCGGCCACCAGAAGGGTGATGACGCGAGCGAGCATGTGTGACCTCACGGGGCTGGGAGTGTATCTCAGCACTCCTGAGATCTCTCACTATTTTCTCAGTTTTCGTCCGGAAATCCAAATCGTCCGAGTGGGCGTCCCGGGTGGTGGAGTTGCCAACCCCCGACCGTCCTGCGGCAAGGTGGACGCATGGTCGAGGTGCGCATTGGGACGTCCGGGTGGAGCTATCAGCACTGGGAGAACGTGCTCTACCCTCCCGGCCTGCCGCTGCGCGACCGCCTCGGACGCTACGTCGCCGAATTCGACACCGTCGAGTTGAACGCCAGCTTCTACCGCTGGCCGAAGGACGCCAGCTTCGCGTCGTGGCGTCGCCGCCTGCCACCCGGCTTCCTGATGACCGTCAAGGCCCCACGCGGCATGACCCACGCGAAGAAGTTGTACGACCCGGACGCCTGGATCGCCCGCGTGACCGGAGGGTTCCACCAGTTGGGCGACCGGCGGGGCGTCCTGCTCGTCCAGTTGCCGCCCTCCCTCGCCCGGGACGACGCGCGTCTGGACTACTTCCTGTCGCGGATGCCCTGGTGGATCCACGTCGCGGTCGAGTTCAGGCACGACTCCTGGCACTGCGACGACGTCTTCGGCCTGCTCGAACGTCACAACGCCAGCTACGTCGTGACCAGCGGAGCGCACCTGCCGTGCGTCCTGAGGGCGACCAGCGACCTGGTGTACGTCCGGATGCACGGTCCTGACGAGGGTTGGCTCTACGGCGGCTCGTACTCCGACGAGGCCCTGGGATGGTGGGCCGACCGGATCCGGGAGTGGACGTGGCAGGGGCGCAGCGTCCACTGCTACTTCAACAACGACGGGGACGGGAACGCCGTGCGCAACGCGCGCACCCTGAAGTGGATGCTCGGCATGTGACGGCGCACCAGGTGTCCATTTCTGGTTGGTACACCAACCAGAAATGGACACCCAACTGCAGGGTCAGAGCAGGTTCTTCATCTGCAGCCACTCGCGGGCGACGTCGGCCGACTTGGCCGCCTGCTCCACGCTCTTCGCGTTGAGCGACAACAGGTCAGCCATGCTCAGCTGGGCGTTGACCTTCTCGATCGCTGCCGCAGCGGTCGCGTCCACCTTGGCCGAGACCAGCGGCGTGACGTTCTGCGGCAGGATCAGGTTCTTCGGGTCGGCGAGCGTGACAAAACCCTCCTTGGTGATGGCGGGGTCGGCGGTGTAGATGTCAGCCAGCTGCACCGTGCCGTCCTTGAGCGCCTTGACCGTCAGCGGGCCCCCCGAATCCTCGACCGGGACCGACTCGACGTCGACGCCATAGACCGACTTCAGTCCCAGCGGGCCGTACGGACGCGTGGCGAACTCGCTGTTCGCCGCGACCTTGAGCTTGCCCGACAGCTTGACGAGGTCCTCCAGCGAGGTGAGCGAGTGCTCCTCCGCGAACGCCTTCGTGACGTTGTAGGAGTCCTGGTCGGTCGCGGCAGCCGCCGTGAGGACGCGCAGACCCGACGGGAGCTTCTCCCCCAGGGCGGTCTGGATCGCGGCCGGGTCCTTCGCCGTCGTCTTCTTGTCGTAGAACTGCAGCAGGTTGCCCGAGTACTCGGGCATCACGTCGACCTTGCCGCTCTCGAGCTCGGGCAGGTACACCTCACGCTGGCCGATCTGGTACTGGCGCTTGACCGTGAAGCCGGCCTTCTCGAGCACCTGGGCGTAGAGCTCGGCGATGATCTCGTTCGAGTAGTACTGCTGCGAACCGACGACGAGGGTGGCGCCGGTCATGGCCGCGGACGTCGCGGTGGACGCCGACGGGGTGGCGAGCGGATCGCTGCTGGAGCACGCGGAGAGCACGGCAAGACCGGCGAGACCGGCCAGGCCGAGGACGCCGCGGCGGGAGAGGTTGGTCATGTGGGTTTCCTTCGGTTGGTCAGAGGGTCCTGAGGCCCGCTGGGGTGGTGAATCGTTGGACGGTGGAGAACACGGCTTCGGAGATCAGGGCGAGGGCGACCACCAGGAGGGACCCCGCGAGCATCTGGGCGTAGTCCTGGGTCTTGAGGCCCAGGAAGAGATAGCGTCCGAGGCCGCCGGCACCGACGTACGCCGCGAGGGTGGCCGTGGCGACGACCTGCAGGGCCGCCGACCGGACGCCCGCGACGGTCAGGGGGAGGCCGAGTGGAATCTCGACCTGCCGCAACACCTGCCACTCCGTCATACCGGACGCACGGGCAGCGTCGAGGACAGCAGGGTCGATGGCCTCGACCCCGGCGTAGGCGCCGGCGAGGATCGACGGGATGGCCAGCACCACGAACGCCAGCATCGGGCCGGTCAGGCCGATGCCGAGCAGGATGCCGAACAGGGTGATGAGGCCGAGCGTGGGGACGGCCCGCACGGCGCCGGAGAGGCCGACGGCGAAGCCTCGTCCGCGTCCGGTGTGACCGACGTACCACCCGGCCGGGATGGCGACGAGGCAGGCGAGCGCAACGGCGAGCAGCGTGTACCAGAGGTGCTCGGCCGAACGGGCGAGGATGCCGTTGGAGCCGTGCAGGTGGGCCGGATCAACGATCCAGGCCAGGGCGTCGGCGAAGTAGTTCATGCCGCAGCTCCGGCCGGACGTGACGGCTGGTGCGTCCACGGGAGCACGACCCGTCCGACCAGGACGAGCAGCCGGTCGAGCAGCAGGGCGAGGAGCACCGTGAGCACGATGCCCGCGACGACCTCGGCGATGATCCCGCGCTGGAATCCGTCGGTGAACAACAACCCCAGGCTGGGGACGCCGAGCACCGCGCCCACCGTCACCAGCGAGATCGTGCTCACCGACACCACCCGGACGCCCGCCAGGAGCGTCGGGCCCGCGAGCGGGAGGTCGACGGTGAAGAACCGCCGGACGGGTCCGTAGCCGAGGGCGTTGGCTGAGTCGAGGACGCGGGAGTCGAGCGTCCGCAGGGCGTCGGCGACCGACGGGACCATGAGGGCAAGACCGTAGAGGGTGAGGGCGATGACGATGTTCAGCGGGTCACGGACGCCGGTGCCGATGACGAGCGGGAGCACGACGAACAGGGGCAGGGACGGGATGGCGTAGAGCAGGCCCGACCCGGTGAGAAGGGGCGAGCGGAGCCAGCGGAAGCGCTCCGCGAGCCATCCCAGCGGCACCGCCAGGAGCACGCTCAGCGCGATCGCTGGAAGGGCGATGGCGAGGTGGGCGAAGGTCCTGGACGCGAGGACGTCGACGTTGTCGACCACCCACCTCATGGCTGCGTCCCCGTCGTGTGACCGGGAAGGGCGCCGGAGAGGATGCCTGCCGCGCGTCCATAGCCGTCGACGAGGATCGTCGCGCCGGTGGAGCTGGACTGCGGGTGGAGGGCGCGTCCGCCGTGGTCGATGCCCAGGAACTGGCTGACGAAGGCGTCCGCGGGGGTGGTGAGGATCTCGGTGCCCGTGCCGCGCTGGGCCACCTCGCCGCCCTGGGCGAGGATGATGATCTGGTCGCCCAGCAGGAGCGCCTCGTCGATGTCGTGGGTGACGAAGACGATGGTCTTGCCGAGTTCTGACTGGACGCGCAGCAATTCCTGCTGCAGATCGCGTCGAACCAGCGGGTCTACGGCACCGAAGGGTTCGTCCATCAACAGGATGTTCGGGTCGGACGCCAACCCCCGCGCCACGCCGACCCGCTGCTGCTGGCCGCCGGAGAGCTGACTGGGGTATCGCTTGGCGAGCTTGGGGTCGAGGCCGACGAGGTCCATGAGGTCGAGGGCGCGGGAGTGTGCGTCCGCCCGGCTGACGCCGTTCAGCATCGGGACGGTCGCGATGTTGTCGATGACCTTCCTGTGCGGCAGGAGGCCGGCGTGCTGCATCACGTAGCCGATGCGTCGGCGGAGCTTCACGGGGTCCTGCGCGGCGACGTCCTCGCCGTCGATGAGGACGCGTCCGGACGTGGGGTCGACCATGCGGTTGACCATGCGCAGGAGGGTGGTCTTGCCGCAGCCGCTGGAGCCGACGAGAACCGTGGTCGTGTGGGCCGGCAACCGGGCAGAGAAGTCGGCCACGGCCACCGTGCCGTCGGGGTAGTGCTTCGCGACGTTCTCGAACTCGATCATCGTGGCCTCGCGGTCGGAAGTGTCGCTCGTCAAACGACCTGGGGCACCGATCTATTCCCCTGACGGTGGCTGGAGCAGTGTGGCCGCCGACCGTTTCACTCCCGGCGGTGTGGGTACTCGGCTGCCTGAGTGGCCGTCATGACATGCGCCCGTCCCGGCGAGTAGGTTGCGTCCCGTTCCCGCCCGAGAGGAAGTTCCCATGCCCGCGACACCCGGCACGCTCGCCGTCATCGTCAATCCGTCCAAGTTCGACGACCTGGACGAACCCAAGCGCGTCATCGCGGACGCCTGTGCGTCCGCCGGCTGGCCGGACGCCACGTGGTACGAGACGTCCGTGGAGGATCCGGGCGTCGGCCAGGCCCACCAGGCCGTTGCCGACGGTGCCACCCTCGTCTGCCCCTTGGGCGGTGACGGGACCGTCCGCGCGGTGGCGTCCGCCCTGGTCGGCACCGACACGCCGCTGGGCCTGCTGCCGGGCGGCACCGGAAACCTGCTCGCCCGCAACCTCGAGCTTCCGGTGGACGACCTCGGCGAAGCGATCACCGTGGCCCTCACCGGCACCGACCGGCGCATCGACGTCGGACGCGTCAAGTTCGGCAACGGCGAGGAGAACGTCTTCCTCGTGATGGCCGGCATGGGCCTGGACGCCGACACGATGGCCGAGGCCAACGAGAAGGTGAAGAGCGTGCTGGGCTGGCCGGCCTACGTGCTGTCCGGAGCGAAAGGCCTGGTCAAGCGTGGATTCGGGGTGGCACTGACGTCCGAGGGGTCATGGCCCGTGATCGCCCGGGCGCGCACCGTGCTGGTCGGCAACTGCGGCACCCTCACGGCGGGCATCCAGATGATGCCGGACGCGTCCCTCGACGACGGCAAACTGGACGCGGTCGTCCTCGCCCCCGCGGGCCTCTTCGGCTGGGCGCAGGTGATGGGAGCCGTGCTTCTGGGCGACTCGGCGAGCCGCTCACGCATCGTGCGCCGCGTCGGGCCCAGGTTCGACGCCATGCTCGACCGTCCCATCCAGGCCCAGATCGATGGGGACGCCCTGGGTGAGTTCGACCACATCGAGGCGTGGGTCGAGCCCGCGTCCCTGACCGTGAGGGTGGCCACATGACCGAGCAGAGCGCCTCGTCGGCAGTCGACGCCGCAGCCGAGGTCGGCGAGCAGGTGACCGAACACCCCGCCTACCGCTGGCTCGTGACCGTCGGACTGGTCTGCTACGGCTTCGTGCACGTGCTGCTGGCCTGGCTGACCCTCGGGGTGCTGCGTGGCAAGGGCGTGGACGCGTCCAACCAGGGGTCGATCGCCACCCTGGCCGACCTTCCGGCCGGACGCGTGATGGTCGCGGCCGTGGGCGTCGGCATGCTGGCGCTGTCGCTGTGGCAGGCGCTGGAGGCAGCGTTCGGCTACCCCTGGCTGCACGGGAAGAAGCTGGTCGTGCGCAAGGTCGCGTCCGCCTTCCGTGCAGTCGTCTACCTGACCATCGGGTTCGGTGCCGTGAAGCTCTCGCTCACCGGCGCGATCGCGAACGGCAACGCGTCCGGACGCTCGACCTCCCGCGGGCTGCTCGACCTGCCCGGGGGCACCATCCTGGTGTTCCTCATCGGTGTGGGAATCCTGATCGCCGCCATCGACCAGGTGCAGCGCGGTGCGAGGAAGTCGTTCGTGAAGTACGACATGCAGGGTGACGTGCCCGGATGGGCCGTCAAGCTCGGCATCGTCGGCTGGATCACCAAGGGCGTCACGCTGGCACTGGTGGCCCTGGGCTTCTTCCTGGCTGCGATCCAGCACAACGCCAACCAGGCGGGCGGGCTGGACGCGGCGCTCAAGGACGTCCGCGGTACCAGCCAGGGTCAGCTCGCCCTCGCCGTGATCGCCTTCGGCTTCTTCTGCTTCGGCATCTTCTGCTTCGTCTGGTCGCAGAATGCCCGCCATGACGTGACCAGCGACTGAGAGGACACCATGACCGACGTGACAGACGTGGCCGACCAGACCGATCCGGGCGACCACGACCTGATCCCCCAGACCGAGAGCCGCGAGCCCGAGTACCAGCCCGGCAAGGCCTGGGTGCGTCCGGCCCTGCAGGTGCCGGGCCTCCTCCTGTGGGGTCTCGGCATGGTCATCGGCTTCTTCGTCCAGAAGCCGCGCCCCACCCCGGCCGTCGACATGGCCATCCTCGAGTTCTTCGCGCGCAATCGGGTCGACTGGCTGGTGTCGGTCTCGCACTTCATCGAGATCTACGACGGCCCGAAGGTCACCCCATGGTTGCTCGTCGGCGCGCTCGTGGTGATCTTCCTCCGCGGCCATCGGATGCTCGCGATCATGACCGTGTTCATGGCCGCCCTCAGCTGGCTGCCCGGTCACATCGCCAAGAGCCTGTACCCGCGGCCGCGACCGCCGGCGAGCATCGACCCGGTCTGGAAGGTCCTCGGCGACAACTCCTACCCCAGCGGGCACACCGGCCTGGTGGCTGCGGCGACTGTTGCGGGCATGTTCGCGCTGACCGTGCTGGGCCACACCCGGGCCCGGAAGTGGTGGTTGGTCGGCGGAATGGTCCTCGTGACGATCGTGGGGCTGTCGCGGATGTACGTCGGCGTCCACTACCCCAGCGACGTGCTGGGCGGTGCTGCGCTGGCGACCGGCATGTCGCTGTTCCTGTGGCCCATCTGGGCTGGTATCCAGGCGTGGGTGCCGCTCCGGGTCGGTTTCCTCGGCGACACGCGGCTGGCGAGGCGGCGCGC
>CALKHV010000085.1 GCA_937988865.1 uncultured Propionibacteriaceae bacterium
CACCGTCATTGGTGCACAAGTCGACACAACCTCAGCCAGTTCCGCTTGACGCCATCCGCGGCAGGCCCTCCTGTGTCTGCTGACGGTCCTGAGCGCCGCGTCCGTCAAAGCCCTCGGACCCCGGCGCATCCCTGTCCGCGCCCCCTGCGTAACTATTCAGGCAGGAAGATGGCTGAGACCCACGTGGAGGACGGACTGCTGGATGGCCCGATTATCGAAGTCGTCTGCAGCCCGGTCCCCGGCAGCTCGGTGGGCGATCTCTCGGCGGAGACCACGAAGTTCGAGTGTTTCGTGGCCAACCACAACAACCAGGACGGCTCTCGCGGCGGCGAGAAATACAACGCGACCGTGAACTGGGTCACCGGTAGCTACACCTACGGGTGGGGCGCACCCTGAGGCTGCACCCCGCGCAGGTTCGTGAGCTCTCGCCGCGATCGCCTGAACGTGATCCGTATGGACTTGAGCCCGGTCATTGCTGCGCAGGTCCTTGGGAATCAGCCCACTTCTGCCAGGGACTCCCGGATCCGCCCCAGTTCCGCCTCGCCGGCCCTCACTCCCAGGTGCCGCAGCGCCAGCAGCGCCGCCCCGGCCAGCCCCGACTCCACCCGGACGCACCGCTCACCGAACACCCCCATCACACGCTCCGCGAGAGGCGAACCCTCCCCCAGCAGTCCGCCTGCCAGCACGATCGGATCCTCGGACGCCGGCTCGACCGCGGCGCGGGCCGTTCGCTCGACCTCAGCCGCCGCCCTGGCCACGATGTCGCACGCAACGGGGTCGTCATCGGCAGCCAGCGCCAGCGGTGCGAACTTCGCCAACTCCACCGGACTCCCGGAATAGGCGAATCTCAGCAGCCGATGGGACGCATTCCCGCGTCCCGCCCCAGGACGACCGGACGTCTCACCCACCATCGCCATGACCGCGCCCGTCAGCGCCGTTGCGGGCCCGCGCCCGTCAAGGTCTTGAGCCACCGCCCTGGCGACTTCGCGTCCGATCCAGAACCCCGAGCCCGCGTCGCCGAGCAACCAACCGATGCCGTCCACCACCCGCGCCAGGCGTCCGCCACTCACCACCCCCGCCACCGCGCCTGTGCCCACGACGAGCACCGTCCCCTCGCCCGACGCCGTCCCCGAGAACCAGGCACTCAGGATGTCGGCCTCGAACTCCACCCTCGCCGTGATCCCGGCCGCTGCCAATCGGTACTCCTCGCCGGCCAGGTCGTCCATCGTGATCGCCCCCGCCATCGTCACCAGCACGAGTTCCGGGGACGCGTCCGGACGCGACGACCAGGCCCCCACCAGCGCAGACACCAGGCTGGCCATCGCCATCGGACGTCCGGACGCAATCGGATTCCCCGCACCCGCCCGACCCACCCCGAGGCATCGGCCGGTCTCGTCGAGCAGGACTGCGCGGGTGGTCGTGCCCCCCGCGTCCACCGCCAGCACCGTGCGCACCCTGCGTCCCCCTCGATCAGACCGGCGTCCACTCACCGGGAGTGGTCGCTCGTTGACACCATTCAAGCGTCCCCCTAACGTCCGGAACGAAAGGGGAACCACATGACCGATCCCGTTGCCACCTTCCACACCGAGGTCACCACGCGCCTCGCCCGCCTCGCCGCCGAGGCAGCCTCCGGACCCATCGCCGAGGCCGCCGACCTCATGTCCGACTGCCTCGCGAACGGCGGCGTCATCCACGCCTTCGGCACCGGCCACTCCGAGGCCTTCGCGATGGAGATCGCCGGACGCGCCGGCGGCCTGATTCCCACCTCGAAACTCGCCCTGCGCGACGTCGTCCTCCACGGCTCCCACGAGGTCTCCGAACTTTCCGGCGCCACACTCGAACGCGATGACACGGTCGCCGACGAACTCTTCGCCATCCACCCCAAGGACCCCCGCGACATCTTCCTGATCGCCTCGAACTCGGGCGTGAACGGCTCCGTCGTCGGCCTCGCCCTCGCCGTCAAGAACGCCGGCCACGGCCTCATCGGCCTCACCAGCTTCGAGCACACGGCAGCAGTCACCCCCAAGCACCCCAGCGGCAAGCGCCTGCGCGACATCGCCGACGTCACCATCGACAACCTCGCCCCCTTCGGCGATGTCACCCTCACGCTCGATTCGGGCCTCAAGGCAGGCGCGGTCAGTTCGATCACGTCGGCCTTCATCGCCCAGCTACTGACGATGCTGGTGGCCGAACGCCTGAGTGCCCGCGGGCTCACCCCGCCCCTGTACATCTCGGCCAACATCCCGGGCGGGGACGAACACAACGACGCCCTGCTCAAGGCCTACGAGGGGCGCCTGCGCATCCAGGCGTGAGAGTCAGCCGTGGATGTGGGACGCGGCCTTGAGATGCCACGTCCACAAGCTGATACCCACCAGCGAGAACGCCGCGGACGCCAGCGCCAGCTCCAGCACCGAACCCGTCACCAGCGGGGCCACGACCCCGGCCAGCAGGGCGTTCACCACCAGCTGGACGAACGACTGCATGGACGCCGCCGCTCCCCGCTGCTTGGGGAACAGGTCGAGCATCGCCAGCTGCACGATCGGGAACGCGAGGGCCACGCCGAACGCGACCATCGAGGGTCCCAGCACCGCCCACGGCAGCGTCGGCGCGCCGGGCAGCGCCGAGACGCCGACATTGATCAGCGCGGCGACGATCGTCATGCTGAACCCCACCGTTGCCAGCTTCACCGGCTGCACGACCGCCGCGAGCCGCGCACTGAGCGTCGAACCCAGCAGCATGCCGGTGATCATGGGGACGAAGAAGATCCAGAAGTCCTGGTCACCCTTGCCCAGCAATTTCACGACGAAGATCGGGGCGGACGCGATGTAGAGGAATTGCGCCGCAAAGGTGGCCGTCATGGCGAACGCGAGACGGATGAAGATTCCGTGCCGGGCGACCTCCCTGAGGCTCCGGAACATGGCACCGAGCCGCAACGGCGTCCGGTTCTCGACGGGGTGCGTCTCGGGCAGGCCGAACGTGACCAGCGCCAGCATGATGCACGCATAGACCACCAGGAACCAGAAGATCCACGGCCAACTCGACACCCCGAGGATCCAGCCGCCGATGATGGGCGCGATGGCCGGCGCGACCGAGAAGATCATCGCCACCTGGGACATCAGCCGCTGCGCCTGGGCGCCGTCGTAGAGATCGCGGATCAGGGCCCGAGAAATGATCTGGCCCGCCCCCGCCGACAGTCCCTGCAGCACACGGAACGCGATCAACCATCCGAGGGAGGGCGACAGGGCGCACCCCACGGACGCCAGTGCATACACGCTGACGCCGACGAACATGACCTTCTTGCGGCCCACGGCGTCCGAGATGGGGCCGTGGAAGAGGCTTGCCACCGCGAAGGCGATCAGATAGCTCGACGTGATCTGCTGGAGCGCGACCTCACTCGACCCGAACTGCTTGCCGATGTGCGCGAAGGCCGGGAACACCGAGTCGATCGTGAACGGCCCGAACATCCCGAGCATCGCGATGATGAGCGTGAACAACCAACTGTGCTGCTTCTCGCGCTCGATCGCCTGGGTCACGCGTCCAAGCAAACCACACGGACGCCCTATATCCGCCTCACGTGCTACCCCGCCAGACACCCACACACCCGGACGCCCTCGAACCCAATCCCACGGACAGTGCCCACATGCCCGGAATGATCACAATTGCTCGGCACTTCGGTCACGACCGGCCCAGTTGCCATCCGACTGTCATCTGCCGGGGCTAGATTCGCAAACAGCATCAGTGGGAACGCCCACCCTTGAAGCGACCTGGCACACCGTGGCCGACGCACAACCTCAGGAGCACACATGGAAAGTCCCATCCTCGGACGTCGCGGATTCCTCCGCGGCACCCTTGCCGCAGCGGCCCTCGCACCCCTGGCCTCCTGCGCCACCGGCGGCGACGACGCCACCACCCCGACCGCCAGCGTCCCCGCGACGTCTGCGGCTGCAGCCGGTGACAACCCCTTCGGTGTGGCCAGCGCCAGCACCGTCGAGGCGATCATCTTCAACGGCGGCTACGGCATCGACTACGCCGAATTCGCCGCAGGCATCATGGGCAAGCTGTCCCACGGAGCCAAGGTGACGGTCGCCCCGTCGACCAAGATCGGCCAGGAACTCCAGCCCCGCTTCGTCGACGGCACCCCGCCCGACGTGATCGACAACTCGGGCGCCGACCTCATCGGCGTCAGCACGATCCTCGACCAGCTCGAAGACCTGACGCCGATCATCGACGCCAAGAACATCGAGGGCACGACGATCCGCGACACGCTCTACGCCGGCGTCCTCGAGCCGGGCACCTTCGAGGGCAAGCTCGCCGTCATCAACTACGTCATGACGGTCTTCGCAGTCTGGTACAGCATGAACCTGTTCGAGTCCAACGGCTGGGTCATCCCCAAGACGTGGGACGAGATGTACGAGCTGGGCGTCAAGGCCAAGGCCAAGGACAAGTACCTGTTCCTCTGGGGCAAGGAAGCGGCCACCTACTACCAGGAACTCGTCATCGCGTCCGCCATCAAGGAGGGCGGCGACGAGCTGCGCCTCGCGCTCGACAACCTCAAGCCTGACGCCTGGAGCCACCCGGCGATGCAGGGCGTCCTCACCTCGCTCAAGAAGATCATCGACGCCGGCTTCATCAAGCCCGGCGGCTCGGGGACGCAGTTCACTGCGGCCCAGGCCCAGTGGTCCAACGCCCAGGAGGCCCTGCTCTACCCCTCGGGCTCCTGGATCGAGAACGAGATGAAGAGCCAGACCAAGGCCGACTTCAAGATGTCGGGCTTCGCTGCGCCGCCGCTGACCGCGTCCCCGAAGTTCCCGGCCGAGGCCCTGCACGCCGCGGCCGCCGAGGCCTACATCGTGCCCAGCAAGGGCAAGAACGTGGCCGGTGGCAAGGAGTTCATGCGCGTCATGCTCTCGAAGGAGGCCGCGACCAACTTCGCCAAGACCAAGCTGGCGCCGTCCATCGTCAAGGGCGTCATCCCCGCTGACGGCTTCGGCTCCACCGCACTGGTCGCGCAGGGCAAGATGCTCGACAACGCCGGCGAGAACGTCTACACGTGGCAGTTCGTCGACTTCTACGGCATGAACTCCGACATGCTGGTCGTGTGGAACTCGTTCCTCGACGGCAAGCTGAGCGTCGCGGACGCCACCGCAGCGCTGCAGAAGATCTCCGACGACGTCGCCAACGACGACACCCGCACGAAGATCGAGATCAAGTGATCTGACGTCTGTCTGGGCCCACCCAGCCGGACGCCCCGTCATGAGCGACCCCGTTCCTCGCCCCACCGGCAGGGGCGGGGTCGTCTCGTGGCACCCGGGAAGCCCGCCCCGTCGCCGTCCCCGGCCGCCTGACCATCCGGACGCAGACCCCGCCACCCCAGGAGTCACATGAAAGCCTCGACCGCAGTCGTGGACGCCGGCCCTCCCCGCCGCCGGACGCGCCGCCTCACCTTCGACAAGGCCAGCTTCATGCTGGTGTTCCTGGGACTGCCGCTCGCCATCTACACGATGCTCGTCGTCTCGCCCTTCATCCAGGCCATCTACTACTCGATGACGTCCTGGAACGGGTTCAACAAGAACATGGCGTTCGTGGGGATTCGCAACTACAAGAAGTTGTTCGCCAACGAGACCTTCATGAAGGCCATGGGCAACAACATCGAACTCGTGGTGATCCTGCCGCTCGTGACGATCATCCTGGCGCTGGTGCTGGCGTCCCTCGTGACGGTGGCCGGTGCGAGTCACGGGCAGACGCGCGGCATCGGCGGCGCGGGTTTCTACCGCGTCGTCTCGTTCTTCCCCTACACGATCCCCGCGATCGTCATCGGCATCATGTGGCAGCAGATCTTCGACCCGAGCAATGGTCTCGTCAACGGCGTGCTGACCGCGCTGGGGCTCGACCGCTTCGACTCGTTCGCCTGGCTCGGCAACGAGGTGACCGCGATGCCGGTGTCGATCTTCGTCATCATGTGGGGCTTCGTCGGCTTCTACATGGTGCTGTTCGTGGCCGCCATCAAGGGCATCCCGGCCGAGATCTACGAGGCCGCCCGCATCGACGGTGCCGGACGTTTCCGCACCGCCGTCAGCATCACCATTCCGCTGATCCGCGACAACGTGCAGACGGCCTACATCTACATGGGCATCCTGGCTCTGGACGCCTTCGTCTACATGCAGGCCATGAACCCCGGCGGCGGCCCGGCCAACTCGACCCTGACGATGAGCCAGTACCTCTACACGACCGCGTTCAGCAAGGGTCAGTTCGGCCTGGCCTGTGCGATGGGCGTCGTGCTCGGTGCACTCACGATGATCTTCTCGGGGATCGTCTTCATGGTGAACCGCCTCACGGGCGGACGCGATGAGGTGACGATGGCATGAACAACGCCGAGCACTCGTCCAGACCGACCCGCTCAACAACCGGGGACACGTCCTTCGCCGTCGTCAGCCACGCACTCCTGGCCCTGTGGGCCTTCCTCGTCATCGCCCCCATGTTGTGGACGCTCCTGACGTCGTTCAAGACGACCAGCGAGATCTTCGCGTCCCCCTTCAAACTGCCGGCCAACTTCAATTTCGCCAATTACGCGTCCGCCTGGCAGACGGCCCACATCGGCACGTACTTCCAGAACTCGGTCATCGTTGTCTTCAGCGCCCTGTTCTTCGTGATGCTGCTCGGCGCGATGTGTGCGTATGTGCTGGCCAGGTTCGAGTTCCGCGGCAATCGGATCATCTACTACGCCATGCTCGCCGGACTGACCTTCCCGATCTTCCTGGCGATCGTGCCGCTGTTCTTCGTCCTGAAGCAGATCAACCTGCTCAACACGCTGCCCGGCCTGATCCTCACCTACGTGGCGTTCGCGTTGCCCTTCACGGTGTTCTTCCTGTATTCGTTCTTCCGGACGCTGCCCTACGAGATCAGCGAGGCCGCCGCGATCGACGGCGCCGGCGAGTGGCGGACGTTCTTCTCGATCATGTTGCCCATGGCCCGGCCGGGGCTGGCGTCCGTGGCGATCTTCAACTTCCTCGGGCTCTGGAACCAGTACCTGATCCCGGTGGCGTTGAACACCAAGGAACCGAATTACGTGTTGTCGCAGGGGCTCGCGAGGTTCGCGTCCCAGGCGGGTTATGCGGTCGACTTCGGTGCGCTGTTCGCGGCCGTGGTGATCACGGTGGCGCCGGTGCTGGTGGTCTATGTGATCTTCCAGCGGCAGTTGCAGGGGTCGGTGTCGCAGGGAACCATGAAGTGATGGCGTGACCTCGGTCAAGCCGGGACGGTTCAGCCGTGTCGGCGTCCGTAGGCGAAGTTCACGGCCACGATGCCGATCCACACGACCAGGAGGCTGATCAGTGAGCTGCTGAGGGCGATCGCGGTGAGGGGGATCGAGAGGGCGATGGACACGATCGCCAGCGCGAGCTGGCTCCCGTCGCGACCGGCCGGACGCACGACCGGGACTGACCCGGGGGTCGCGAGACCCCGAGGCGTCACCCCTTGGGACGCCAACCCCTGGGCCACGCGGGTGTCGATGATCAGCTCGACCTGCTTGGCGAGGTTCGCGGCGATCGCGGCGTCGTAGTCGGGGCCCAGTTCACGGGACGCCCCGACCGCGCTCTGCAGATCGGCCTTGGTGAGGTGCGGTTCGCTCATGCGTCCAGTTCACACCCCACCGGGACGCGTCGCCACCCCCTCGCCACCGGTTGCGTCCCGGGTTCGCCCCTGAAACTCCCGCGGCCCTCGCGCCTGCGCCTGCCTCGCACCCCCGGCACCCCCTGCGACCCGCACCCGCGCGCCACCTGCAGCCCCTGCGACCTGCAC
>CALKHV010000086.1 GCA_937988865.1 uncultured Propionibacteriaceae bacterium
TCGTTGAGGGCGGCGACGCAGAGTCGTCCGGCGTCCGTTCCGTAGACACCGAACTCCTCACGCAGGCGCACCATCTGGTCCTTCGCGAGACCCGAGTAGCTGAACATGCCCACCTGGGACGTGATGTAGCTCATGTCGCGCTCGATCCCGGCGTCCGCAAGACCCTGGACGAGAGCGGTGCGCATCGCCTTGATGCGGTCGCGCATGCCGCCGAGTTCGACCTCCCACTGGGCGCGGAGGTCGGCGTCCCCGAGCACCGTTGCGACGACCGTCGCGCCGTGCGTGGGCGGGCTGGAGTAGTTGGTGCGGATCACGATCTTGACCTGGCTGGTGACGCGCTTGGCGGCGTCGGCGTCCGCGCAGACGATCGACAGGGCGCCCACGCGCTCGCCGTAGAGGCTGAAGCTCTTCGAGAACGAGGTCGAGACGAAGAAGTCCAGGCCGGACGCGAGGAACTTCCCGACGACCGCGCCGTCCTCGACCAGGCCCTGTGAGAAGCCCTGATAGGCCATGTCGAGGAAGGGCACGAGGTCGGCGTCCCGGAGGGCGTCGATGACCTGGTCCCACTGGTCGGGGGCGAGGTCGTAGCCGGTCGGGTTGTGGCAGCACGCGTGCAGGACGATGACGCTGCCGGGCGCCGCTGCGCGCAGGTCGGCGAGCATGCCGTCGAGGTCGACGCCGTTGCCGCCGTCGGGCAGGTAGCGGTACTCCTCGACCGCGAAGCCGGCCCGGGTGAACAGGGCGAGGTGGTTCTCCCACGAGGGGTGCGAGATCAGCACCGGTACGTCCGGGTTGAGGCGGCGCAGGAAGTCGGCGCCGATCTTCAGCGCGCCCGTGCCACCGAGACCCTGGACGGTGACGACGCGTCCGGAGGTGACGGCGTCCGAGGTGGCGCCGAAGACGAGGTCCTTGACGCCCTGGTCGTAGGCGGGAAGGCCGTCGATGGGCAGGTAGCCACGCGGCCGGCGCGCTGCGCTGATCCGGGTCTCGGCCTCGCGGACGCACTCAAGGAGCGGCAACTTGCCCGATCCGTCGAGGTAGACGCCGACGCCGAGGTTCACCTTGGCCGGGTTCGCGTCGGCGACGAAGGCCTCGGTCAGGCCGAGGATGGGGTCGCGGGGGGCAAGTTCGACGGACGACAACGCTGACATGGTGCACCTCTCGGTTCGGACTGGTCCCAACCCTAGGCACTCCCGGACGCCGGCGCCACGCGTCCCGCGAACGAGACGTTGCCCTGCCGCCCGGCGCGGGCCGCAGATGACCGAATCTCGTCCCGGAGTGCGCGCAACTCGCCCCCTTGCCTCTCGGAGCGCATTGCGGGACCGGTTTCGGCCAACCGACGCTCCCACCGAGGCCGACGGACGAGGGACGGCCCACCCCTGCTCCCCCTCGTCCGCCTGCCGGAGTAGCTTTTGGCGTAGTCGGGCCCCGCGACGACACGTCCTGCGGCCAGCCTCACCGTCGAGGGAAGGAACACCATGAGGATCGCGATCCCCGCCGAGGTCAAGAACAACGAGTACCGGGTGGCCATCACCCCGGTCGGCGTCAACGAACTCATCCGTCACGGCCATCAGGTCTTCATCGAGAAGGGTGCGGGGGTCGGCTCCTCCATCACGGACGCCGAGTTCATCTCCCAGGGCGCCACCATGCTCGACACGGCCGAGGAGACCTGGGCCACGGGCGAGATGGTGCTCAAGGTCAAGGAACCCATCGCCGCCGAGTACGGCTTCCTGCGCGACGACCTCATCCTCTTCACCTACCTCCACCTCGCGGCGGACAAGCCCCAGACGGACGCCCTCCTCGCCGCCGGCACCACCGCCATCGCCTACGAGACGGTGCAACTGCCCAGCGGACTTCTGCCGCTGCTCTACCCCATGAGCGAGGTCGCGGGCTGCCTTGCACCCCAGGTCGGCGCCCACGCCATGATGAAGGCGCAAGGCGGACGCGGCGTCCTCATGGGATGCGTCGGCGGCGTCGCGAGCGCCAAAGTGGTGGTCCTGGGCGGCGGGGTCGCCGGCCAGAATGCCGCCAACGTCGCCCTCGGCATGGGCGCGGACGTCACCATCCTCGACACCGACCTCGACAAGCTCCGGACGACCTTCTGGCGCTTCCAGAACCACGCGCACCAGATCGCGTCCTCATCCCTGGCCGTGCGCGAGCAGGTGCTGGCCGCCGACATGGTCATCGGGACGGTCCTGATTCCCGGGGCCAGGGCACCCAAGCTGGTCACGAACGAGATGGTGTCGAAGATGAAGCCCGGCTCCGTGCTCGTGGATGTCGCGATCGACCAGGGCGGCTGCTTCGAGGACTCACACCCGACCACCCACGCCGACCCCACCTTCAAGGTGCACGAGTCGATCTTCTACTGCGTCGCGAACATGCCCGGCGCGGTACCGAACACGTCCACCTGGGCGCTCACGAACGCCACCCTGCCGTTCGCCGTGACCATCGCCGACAAGGGGTGGAAGCGGGCGCTGGCCGGTTCGCGTCCACTGGCGTTGGGCCTGAACACCCACGCCGGACGCCTGACCTGCCCCGGCGTTGCCGAGGCGTTCGACCTCGAGTGCACGTCCTTGGACGAGGTTCTGTCGTGATCGTCAGCCTGGCGTGATCCTCAGAGCCTGATCATGCAGGCGGCCGGGAGTTCGAACCAGCGCAGGGCGTCGAAGTCCTTGCTGACCGTCGCCTGCGTGGCCGGTTCGCTCACCCCGGACGCCGCGAAGACCTGACGAGCCTCGTCCAGATAGCCGACGAGGGCCGAGGCCGGAGCGGTGCGTCCATGTCGGGTGTAGGTCATCTCACCGGACGCCGAGTAGCCGACGTCCGCGAGTCGCAGCGGCGGCTCGACCGGGCCACCCCGGTGGTGCCAAAGGCCGGTCGCCGTGTCGAAGGCGTAGTCAGCGAGCAGTTTCCAGCCCTGCTGTGCCACGAGACGCACGGCTTCGATGATGTAGTCGGCGACGGCGTCGTCGAGGAAGTAGTTGAAGTTGACCCTCACCCACCCCGGCTTGATGCCCTCGCACCCGGTGGCGATCTGGGCCTCGAACTGCTGCGACCGCTCGATGTCGATCCCCAGCAGGCGATGACCGTACGGCCCGGCGCAGGAGCAGCCGCCCCGCGTCTGGATGCCGAAGAGGTCGTTGAGCAGCGCGACGACGAAGTTGTGGTGCAGCCACTCCCCCGACGGTGTCTTGATGACGAACGAGAGGATCGACAGGCGCCTGGCCTCGATGTTGCCGAGGATCTCGATGCCGGGTTCGGCGCGCCAGGCGTCCATGGCGCGGGTGAGGAGGTGGTCCTCCTGCTCCTCGATGACGGCCGTGCCGACCGCCTCCTTCAACTGGAAGACAAGCCCGGCGCGGATCGACTCGATGATGGCCGGCGTCCCACCCTCTTCGCGGTGGGAGGGGTCGCTCAGGTAGATGTGTTCGGTCGGGTTGACGTACATGACCGTCCCACCGCCCGGGACGTCCGGGACGCGGTTGGTGAGCAGTTCGCGGCGCACGGCGAGCACTCCCGGCGTCCCCGGACCGCCGATGAACTTGTGGGGTGAGATGAAGACGGCGTCCTTGAACGCGGACGCATCCACCCCGGCCGGGGGCACCATCTCGATGTCGATGTAGGGCGCGCAGGCGGCGAAGTCCCAGAAGCTGAGGGCGCCGTGGGCGTGGAGCAGGGACGCGATCCCGTGGGTGTCGGACTTGATCCCGGTGACATTGGACGCCGCCGAGAACGAACCGATCTTCAGCGGGCGGTCGGCGAATTCCGCCAGCCGGGACGCGAGGACCGCCTGGTCGATGTGCCCGTCCGCGTCCTCGGGGATGGTGATGACGTCGCAGATCGATTCGCGCCACGGGAGTTCGTTCGAGTGGTGCTCGAACGGTCCGATGAACACGACGGGACGCTCATCCGCGGGGATGGCATCCGACAGGTGGTAGGCGTCGTCGAGGCGGGCGGGGACGCGCAATCCCAGGATGCCCACGAGCTTCGCGATGGCCCCGGTGCAGCCCGACCCGGCGAAGATCACGACGGTGGACTCGTCGCCGCCGACGGCGTCCCGGATGATGCGGCGGGCGTCCTCGCGGAGGCGGGTGGTCTGCAGGCCGGTGCCGGACGCTTCGGTGTGCGTGTTGGCGTAGCGCGGCAGCACCTCGGTGCGGAGGAAGTCCTCGATGAAGTCGAGGCTGCGTCCGGAGGCGGTGTAGTCGGCGTAGGTGACGCGGCGGGGGCCGTAGGGCCCGTCCATGACCTGATCGTCGCCGATCACGCCGTCGCGGATGCGCTGCAGGATCGCGTGGGTGGCCATGCGTCCATCCAATCACCCGAGGCCGGTTTCACTCCTGCGGAAGTGTCTGAACTCAGACACTTCGGCAGGAGTGAGTGGACGCTCACTCGATGTCGGTAGGCTCGGCCGGTGACTTCCCCCACGAACCAGGACGGACGCGCGTCCGCCGTCGGGATCGGCGCGTCCGCCTACGTGATCTGGGGCTTCCTGACGCTCTACTGGCCCCTGGTGCGCAGCGTCCCGGCGCTGGAGATCCTGTCGCACCGGATCGTCTGGTCCCTGTTGCTCGTGGGCATCCTGCTCGCCGTCTCCCGACGCGGATGGGGCTGGCTGGCCATCCTCCGGACGCGCGCAGGGGCGCTCCGCATGCTCGGCGCCGCCGTCTTCATCGCCCTCAACTGGCTCACCTACATCTGGGCGGTCAACTCCGGGCACGTGGTCGAGGCGTCCCTCGGCTACTACCTGAATCCGCTGGTCAACGTGGCATTGGGCGTCTTCATCTTCCGCGAGCACAGTTCGCCCGCCACGTGGCTGGGGTTCGCGATCGCGGCGATCGGCGTCGCGCTCTTCGGCAGCGAGGCCACCGGATCGGTGTGGGTCTCGCTGGTCCT
>CALKHV010000087.1 GCA_937988865.1 uncultured Propionibacteriaceae bacterium
GCACCTGATCCGGAGAACCCCGACGACGTTGCCCCGTCCGCGATCGTGCTGCTGAGCGACGGCGCCACGAACATCGGCCGGACGTCCCTCAGTGCCGCCCAGGAAGCGAAGAAGCAGGGCGTCCCGATCTACACGATCGCCTACGGCACGCTGTCGGGCTACGTCATCGACCAGGGGCAGCGGATGCCGGTGCCGGTGAACCGGTCAGAGCTGGCGACCGTCGCGCGTGTCTCGGGCGGGACCGCGTTCACGGCCGAGTCGAAGTCGGAACTCGACAAGGTCTACCGCGAGATTGCGCAGTCGGTGGGCAAGGAGAAGGTCTACCAGGAGGTCACCGAGAAGTACGCGGGCTACGCCCTGCTCTTCGCGGTGCTGGCGGCTCTGGGAGTGATCTCCCTGGGCGCTCGCTGGCCGTGATCGCCCAGAACCTCGCTGCGATCGAGCGGCGCATCGCGGACGCTGCCCTGGCTGCGGGACGTTTCGTCACCGACGTCCGACTGCTCCCGGTGAGCAAGACCCGGCCGGCGTCCGAGCTGGCCGAGGCGATGGCGTGCGGGTACAAACGCTTCGGGGAGAATCGCGTCCAGGAAGTGGTGGCCAAAGCCGCCGTACTCCCGGAGGCCGAGTGGGCCGTGATCGGTCACCTGCAGTCCAACAAGGCACGACAGGTGGCCGAGTTGGCGTCCGAGTTCCAGGCGCTCGACTCGCTCGAGTTGGCGTCCCAGCTGGATCGGCGCCTGCACACTGCGGGACGCCGACTCGACACGCTCATCCAGGTCAACTCGTCCGGTGAGGACTCGAAGTTCGGCCTGCCGCCCGGTGAGGTGGTGGCGTTCGCCCGGGATCTGGAGCCGTTCGACGCGCTGCGCGTCCGCGGACTCATGACGCTCGCGCTCCCGGGCTCGGACAGGGAGGCTGTGGCGGCCTGCTTCGTTCGCATGCGGGAAGTGCAGGATGACCTGCGTCAGGCGGGGGCCCTGGGCAGTGACTGGGAGGAACTGAGCATGGGAATGAGTGGCGATTTCGGGTTGGCGATCGCGTACGGGGCGACCTGTGTCCGGGTGGGGACGGCGATCTTCGGCGCCAGGGCCTGAACCGGTCTACGTGGCGAAGTCGATCGTGGCCGTCCCTGCCGATGTGGTGACGGTTCCCTGCACCGAGGTCCCGGTCTTGAGCACGTCGAGGGGCATGATGAGCACCTTGCCCGCCATGAGCTGGGAAGCTGTGGGGTTGGGATAGTCGGAGGCCACGTGGACGCAGGTCGGCAGCTCGCCTCCGTTGGCCGTGATCGTGACGGTGGCGCCCTCGATGCTGCTGGTGGGTCCGAAGTCGATGAGGATCGGTGTCCCGTAGCCGCCGGTGGGGCCCGTGTCGGGACATCCTGACGTCGCGTCCGGTTGAGCGCTCGAGGTGAGCCGTCGGACGGTGGTCCTGCCCCGGGGCCACACGCGGGGCCAGCCGTCGGTGGCGGGATCAGCCGTGCGTCCGTTGACGACATCCAGTGCGGCCGCTGTTCCGAACGGGCCGGAGGCGATCCCGAAACCGGCCCGCGTGAGGCGGGAGTCGAGCAGGTTGACCAGTTGGAACGGTGACCCGGCCCAGGCGTCGATGAACTGCGCCGGGGTGTCGAAGCCGAGCCCGACGAGGGACGTTGTCGCAGCCAGGGCGCCCGCTTCGCTGTGTGCGGACGAGTCGGGATCCTCGCTCTGGGTGACCATCCCGGTGCGGGCGACGTAGCGGGCGTGCAGCTTGTCGCCGGCTGTGAGGGAGGCGTCCTCAGCCACGGCGGGGACACCGAAGCCCGACCGCAGGAGGTTCAGGCGCGCGAGCCACCCGGACGACGGGCCGGACGGTGCGGCTGATGCGCCTGCGCTCGGGACGGCGGTCGGAATCGCACTCTCGGTGGTCCTGCTGGGGCTGGCTGCTGTTGCTGCCGTGCTCGGAGCTGACGTTGAGGTCGTGGGGCTGCTCGGGGCCGTCTCGGCGTTCCCGACGCCACACGACGTGACGAGGAGAAGCATGGACAGGGTGATGGCGGCCCGACGAAGCATGGAGAGTCCTGACCTGGGACGCGGACGTTGCTGGCCAGTATACGGAGCCTCCGCGTGGCGCCCCGTGACTGATTCTCGTCCGTCAGCGGTGATCACCCGAGGTCAAGCAGCGGGACGTCATCGGCCGGCGTGTACCCGAAGATCTGGGCGAAGAAGCTCTGCTGGGCCTCCAGGACGCGGGCTCGCGTCGACTCCTTCCGGAATCCGTGGCCCTCGCCCTCGAACAGCAGCAGCGCCACGGGCAATCCCTTCGAGCGGACGGCGTCCGCCATGTCCTGCGCCTGGTTCGGCGGGACGACCCGGTCGTCGAGTCCCTGCAGGATGAGCATCGGCGTCCCCAGTCGGTCGACGTGCAGGATGGGGGAGCGCTCGTCATAGGTCGCCCTGGCCTGCGGGTAGGGGCCGATCAGGCCGTCGAGGTAGCGCGACTCGAACTTGTGGGTGTCGGTGGCCAGCATGGCAAGGTCGCCGATGCCGTACGAACTCACACCCGCGGCGAAGACCCGGCTCGTCACCAACGCCTGCAGGGTCGTGTACCCGCCCGCGCTTCCGCCGGTGATCGCTGCCCGCTCGGCGTCGACCAGGCCGGCGGACGCAGCGGCTCGCACCGCTTCCTCGCAGTCCTGGACGTCGGCGATGCCCCAGCGTCCCTTCAGGCGCTCGCGATAGGCACGCCCGAAGCCGGCGGAACCCGAATAGTTGACGTCGAGCACCGCGAAACCGCGAGAGGTCCAGTACTGCACCGCGGGTGAGTACGTACCCGCGGCAAACCCCGTCGGCCCACCATGGGACTTCACGATCACCGGTGGACGCTCGCCCTCTTCACCCGTGAACGCACCGTTCACCGGGGGATAGAACCACGCCTGCGTGGGTCCTGACCGGCCCTCGAACCAGAGGCTCTCAGGCCGCGAGGTGACCGAAGGATCGGGCACGGCTTCGGAACCCTTCCGGACCACCACTTGCACCGCGCCCGGGACCAGTCGCCACACTTCCTGCGCACGGTCGGGCAGGTCGACGATCACCCACGCCACGCCCTCGGAGGACGCGATCGAGTCCACGTCGCCCACGGGCTCCCCGAAGACCTCGAGCCCAGCCGTCCCGACGTCCCACCACCCGAGGACGCGGCGTCCATCGTCGTACCAGGCGATCAACGCGCGATCGGCCCCCACGAACCCCATGGACGCGTTCCCCAGCACCCACATCGGGTGGTCGGCGTCACCGCTCAGCGCAGGCCCGCCCCCACCCACGACGCGGGGAGCCCAGAATCCCGTCTCGTCGCTGAGGGCGACGAGACGGCCATCCGGCGTCCAACGGGGGTGCTGCACGGACGTCCCGGGACCTCCCATGACGTCCGAGGCGTCGACGAGGCCCGCTTCGGTGAGGGTGGCCTGCTTCAGGACGGTGGCGTCCCACGGCATGTCGGGGTGGTTCCACTCGATCCACGCGAGCTGGTCGCCGGAGAG
>CALKHV010000088.1 GCA_937988865.1 uncultured Propionibacteriaceae bacterium
GAGTACCACCACTTCTGGCGGACGCCGGCGTGGCGATGGTGGCGTCCGGTCCTGGCGCTGCTGGCCTTCGGATTCGCCTTTCTGGTGGTCCAGGTCATCGTCCTGGTGGTGGCGATCGCCATCGACGCGAGCACCGGCCGGGTGCCTCTCGACGAATTCTTCAACGATGCGAGCACGGGCGTCATCAAGGCGACCCCGGTCTTCTTCCTGGCCAACAACGTCGGCCTCGCAGCGCTCATCCCGGTGTCGCTCCTGCTGGGTTGGCTTGTCTTCGGTCAACGTCCGCGATGGCTCTCGAGCGTCGTCGGCGGCATCCGCTGGGCATGGCTCGCCCGATGTTTCCTGGTGCTCCTGCCCTTGTGGATCGTCTACCTGGGCTTCGACACGTGGATGTCGTACCGATCGGCCGGGACGCTCGACCTCAAGTTCACGTCCGACACGTGGCTGCTGGTGATCGGGATTCTCCTCACCACACCGTTCCAGGCGGCGGGGGAGGAGTACGCGTTCCGGGGATTCATCTCGCGAGCCACGTCGAGCTTCTTCAGGTGGCCGAAGGTCGGACTGATCGTTTCGACCATCGTCTCCTCCACACTGTTCATGCTGGCCCACGCCGCCGGGGACGCCTGGCTGAACCTCTTCTACTTCAGCTTCGGAGTCATCGCGTCGGTCATGGTCTGGCGCACGGGTGGCCTCGAAGCCGCCATCGCCATGCATGTCGTCAACAACGTGCTCAGCGAGATGCTCCTGCCCTTCCAGAACATCGAGGGCATGTTCGACCGCTCAGCCGGTGTCGCCGGTCCGATGGTCCTGATCGGCGTCGCCGTTCCCCTCGTGGGCATGGGGCTCATCGAGTGGCAGGCGCGGCGGCACCACATCGTCCGTGTCTCAGCGCCGGCGCGAGATGCCCTGAGTGCGCCGGCCCAGCCAGCACCCGTCTGGGGGCCACCGCCCCCGGCGTGGAGTCCGGTACCGCCGGCACCGGCACCGTGGAGTCCACCGGCGAACACCTGGCCACCCGCCCACGACCGGCAGGGCCCCAGCCCGCAGGGGGACGATCCCCGGCACGACGTCACGTAGGATGGCCCGACCATGACGACGCTCGACACCACCGCCGCCACCGCCCCCGCGTCGCTCTTCAGCCGACTCGAACCGCTCCTGGCGCAGGTCAGCAAACCCATCCAGTACGTCGGCGGTGAACACAACTCCGTCGTGAAGGAGTGGGCGTCCACCGATGTCAGGTGGTGTCTGATGTACCCGGACGCGTACGAGGTCGGCCAACCCAATCAGGGCGTGGCAATCCTCTACGAGCTCCTCAACGAGCGCGACTGGATCCTCGCCGAGCGCACCTATTCGGTGTGGCCCGACCTCGAGAAGCTCATGCGCTCCGAGGGTCTGGTGCAGTTCACACTGGACGCCCACCGTCCCGTGAGGGCGTTCGACCTCTTCGGTGTCAGCTTCTCGACCGAGTTGGGCTACACCAACCTGCTGCAGGCCCTCGACCTTGCCGGGATCCCCCTGCATGCGGCCGAACGTGGACTCGACGATCCGGTGGTCATCGCCGGCGGGCACGCGGCTTTCAACCCCGAACCCATCGCCGACTTCATCGACGCCGCTGTCCTCGGCGACGGCGAGGAGGCGTCCCTGCACATCAGCGAGATCGTGCGCGCGTGGAAGACCGAGGGACGCCCGGATGGTCGCGACGGCCTGCTGCTCCGCCTCGCTGCGACCGGCAATGTGTACGTCCCGCGCTTCTACGACGTCGCCTACCTCGACGATGGACGCATCCAGCGCGTTGCCCCCAACCGACCCGGCGTCCCGTTCCAGGTGCGCAAGCACACCCTCATGGACCTCGACGCCTGGCCGTACCCCAGCAAGCCCCTGGTGCCGCTCGCCGAGACGGTGCACGAGCGCTACTCGGTCGAGATCTTCCGCGGCTGCACGCGAGGCTGTCGCTTCTGCCAGGCCGGGATGATCACGCGTCCGGTGCGCGAGCGCAGCATCGACACGATCGGGGCCATGGTCGCGAACGGACTCAAGGCCACGGGTCTGGAAGAGGTGGGGCTGCTCTCGCTGTCGAGCGCCGACCACTCCGAGATCGCTGCGGTGACGAAGCAACTCGCCGACCGCTACGAGGGCACCAACGTCTCGCTCTCGCTGCCGAGCACCCGTGTGGACGCCTTCAACATCGACCTGGCCAACGAGCTGTCCCGCAATGGACGCCGGTCGGGGCTCACCTTTGCTCCGGAGGGCGGCAGTGAGCGCATGCGCAAGGTCATCAACAAGATGGTCACCGAGGACGACCTGATCGCCACCGTCGCGACAGCCTTCGGCAACGGCTGGCGCCAGGTGAAGCTGTACTTCATGTGTGGGCTCCCGACCGAGACGGACGAGGACGTGCTCGCCATCGCCGACATGGCCCGTCGCGTCATCAAGACCGGACGCGAGGTCTCCGGCACCCGCGACATCCGCTGCACGATCTCGATCGGTGGATTCGTCCCCAAGCCGCACACCCCCTTCCAGTGGGCGGCGCAGGCTCACCCCGACGTCATCGACGCACGCCTCATGAAGCTTCGCGATGTCGTGCGCAACGATCGGCAGTTCGGCAAGGCGATCGGCATGCGCTACCACGACGGCAAGCCCGGTCAGATCGAGGGCCTTCTCAGTCGCGGTGACCGCCGGGTGGGCAGGGTGATCGAAGAGGTCTGGCGCCAGGGCGGCCGGTTCGACGGCTGGAGTGAGTACTTCAGCTACGACCGCTGGGCGGCCGCGTCCGCCTCGGCACTCGACGGCACCGGCGTCGACCTCGAGTGGTACACGACCCGCGAGCGCGACTACGACGAAGTCCTGCCGTGGGACCACCTGGACGCCGGGCTCGACCGGGACTGGCTGTGGGAGGACTGGCAGGACGCGATCGACGGCGCCGAGGTCGAGGACTGCCGTTGGACGCCGTGCTACGACTGCGGCGTGTGCCCTCAACTGGGAACCGAGATCCAGATCGGCCCCACCGGACGCACGCTCCTCCCCCTCACCGTGACCGGTTCGCACCTGACCGCCAAGTCGGACGCATGACACCGCGGGAGCAGCCTGAGCAGCAGGCGCCGCCCGTGCAGCGGCTGCGCGTCCGCTACGCCAAGCGGGGGCCGGCCCGGTTCACGAGCCATCGCGACTTCTCTCGCGCCTTCGAGCGCGCGCTTCGACGCGCAGAGGTGCCCATGGCCTATTCCTCCGGCTACTCACCCCACCCCCGCATCTCGTACGCCAATGCCTCCCCCACCTCGGCGGCGACCGAGGCCGAATACCTCGAGATCGGCCTCGCCCAGATGTGCGATCCGTCGCTCGTCCGTGACGCCCTGGACGCCGCCCTGCCGCCCGGGCTCGTCATCCTGACGGTCGTCGAGGCCGATCGGACGTCTTTCGCCGACCTGCTGACCGCGTCCACCTGGTCGGTCGACATGGGCGACGTGGACGCTGACGTTCTCGCGTCGGCCGTCGAGCGGCTGCTCGCGTCCGACGAGGTGCACATCACGCGCATGACGAAATCGGGTCTGCGTGATTTCGACGTCCGCGCGGCCGTGATCGAGCTCGCCGTGGTCGACGACCGTACTCTGCGCCTCGTCAGCCTCCAGCAGACCCCGCTCGTGCGCCCGGACGATGTCGTGGCGGCGCTCCGCAAGGTCGAGCCCCGGCTCGACACCGGACGTCCCGCGCTGCTGCTGCGGATCGATCAGGGGCGACTCGTCGACGGGGCCATGGTGGCGCCCTTCTGAGAGCGAGGGCACGGGCGTCGGGGACGCACAGCCCCCAACGCGCCCGCGCAGGTCATCGTGCCTTCTGGGACCGTTGTGCCATACTGGCAACAGGTTTGGGCTCCCCATGGAACCCAGCACCGGGCAGCGATCCGCATGTCCCCACCGCGACGATCCAGTCGACCGCGGGGGACGCAGGGGTTCCCGGCCCGGCAACCGCCAGCTTGCACCGCACTTGACCGTGCGGTGACCGACCTGCACCCGCAGGGGTGCCACAGGAGCACACATGCTCGACCTCGAATCCGACGTCACGAACGAAACCCCCCAGGCTGACGGCGCACCCGCCTCGCCTCCCCGTCGCCGGCGCGCGGCCTCCCGCCCCGCCGGCCCCCCGAAGCCGGTCGAGGCGCCCATCGTCCCTGAGCCGGCTCCGGTCATGGAGCCCCCCCACGACCCCGAACCCCTCCTTGCCGAAGGCACCGTCGAACCGGCCGGGGTCACCGAAACCACCAGCACGCACCCTGATCCGGAGCCGCTGCTGTCGGACCGCACGGAACCCGCGCCGTCGCCGTCGCACGATCCCGAGCCACTGCTCGCGGAAGGGACTGTCGAAGCGGCCGGATCCACGACCACCATCCAGACCCACGCGGATCCCGAGCCGCTGCTGTCGGAGGGCGACGCGTCCGAACCTGTCAGACGCACTCGCGCCCCGCGCACCCGCGCACCCCGTATCCGCGCACCCCAGGCCGAGGCACTCGCCCACGACATCGTGTCGGGCGTGGACGACCCGCACCCGCCCTCGACGTCTTCTGAACGTCACGACCTTCCCACCTCGGTGGGCGAGGCACTCGAAGCCGTTGAGGCCGAAGTCAACCGCGGACGACGGACCCGCACCCGCAGAAGCACCCCCGCCTTCGTCCCGGACCAGTCCGACGTGCCCGTCGACGCCGAAGCCGTCCTCGACTCGCTCGCAGCCGCGATCGCGTCCGGGGCCAGCCCAGATGCCCTCGCCGAGCAGGTTGAGGAGGTCATCGAGATCATCGACATCCGTGCCCTGCTGGACGCCGCCGAGGTCGAGTCCGACGAGGTCGCGGCCTTCGCTGACGATGCCGACACGGACGGGGAGACCGCGGACGACATCCTTCGCCGCCGGCGTCGCCGTCGTGGAGGTCGTCGTCGCCGCCGCAGTGGTGAGCCGGCCGGTGAGGGCGAACCCCTGGACGCCGAGGACGATGCGTCCACCCATGAGGTGCCCGACGAGCCGGCGTTCGAGGCTCCTGTACCGGACGAGCCCGAGGACGTGGAGGGCGATGAGGTGGGTGTCGACGGCGTCCGTCGTCGTCGTCGCCGTCGTCGTCGCCGTGGTGAGGACGTCGGCACCGCAGAAGATGACCCGACCGAGGTCGTCGTCCGCGTCCGCGAGCCGCGTCGCACCACGAGGCCGAGCGTCTCGGACGAGGTGACCGGCATCGACGGTTCGACCCGCATGGAGGCCAAGCGCCAACGTCGCAAGGAGGGACGCGCAGCCGGGCGGCGGCGTGCCCCGATCCTGTCGGAGTCGGAGTTCCTCGCGCGCCGTGAGTCGGTGCAGCGCAAGATGGTGATCCGCCAGAACCACGAGTTCACCCAGCTCGCGGTGCTGGAGGACAACATCCTGGTCGAGCACTACGTCGACCGCGCGTCCGCGACGTCGCTCATCGGAAACGTCTACCTCGGACGTATCCAGAACGTCCTGCCCAGCATGGAGGCCGCGTTCATCGACATCGGTCGTGGACGCAACGCCGTCCTGTACGCCGGCGAGGTCGACTGGGAC
>CALKHV010000089.1 GCA_937988865.1 uncultured Propionibacteriaceae bacterium
TCGATGTAGCCGACGACGCTGTAGGGGGCGTCCACATCGAAGAGCAGCAGGCGGCCCAGTTCGCGTCCGGCATTGCCTGCGCCGTACACGAGCACGCGCTCGGAGGCGGGGCTCACCCTTCGGCGACTTGCGCGGGTGAGGTAGGCGCGGGCGACGAAGCGTCCCGTGGCCATGCCGGCCAGGGCGCCCAAGGGCACGGTGAGCGCCACACCACGGGGGAACTCGGGGATGAAGCCCAGGAAGAAGGCGCCGATCACGATCGAGATCGACATGACAAGCCCAGTCAGTGCAGACGCCTCTTCAAAGGAGCCCACCCGCGAGTGGCCGCGGTAGAGCTTCATCCACCAGGCGGCAGTGAGTTGCGCGGCGCTGACCGCGAACGGGTAGAGCAGGGTGGCCTGCCACTGCACGGCGCTCAGCTGGAAGTCGTAGCGAGCGGCGGCGAGCACGAGGGTGGCAATGAACCACGACGCGACATCCCACATGGCGAGGATGCAACGCTGGGCTCTGACATTCGTGCGAATCAGGGATGTCACCGGTGTTCCTGACATGTGAGGGGACGGGTTAACCAAAGAGCGGCGCGGCCCGTTCTGGTCTCCATAGTACAAAAAGAAACCCCTGAGATCTAGTCGGCCCAGAATCTGATCAAGGGTTGCGCAACCTATCACAAAGGTTGACAAATCGGGTGGAGGCATGGCAGCTCGAGCCTCACCCCGCGGGGGTGGATGGGCGACGCCACCCCGCCCGGTGCGGGGCGTCGCTAGGCTCGTGCTCACCCACCCGACACCAGGAGCACCGTTGAGCCACTCTGAGCCCGCCGTCCGCACCACCGCCATCCCCGGACTCCTCGTCGTCGACCTCGTCGTGCACGCCGACCCCCGGGGGTGGTTCAAGGAGAACTGGCAGCGCGCCAAGATGACCGCCCTGGGCCTGCCCGACTTCGGGCCCGTGCAGCACAGCGTCGCCTTCAACACCCAGACCGGGGTCACCCGCGGCTTCCACGCCGAACCGTGGGACAAGCTCGTCTCCGTCGCCCACGGACGCATCTTCGGCGCGTGGGTCGACCTGCGCGAAGGTCCCTCGTTCGGCACCGTGTTCACCTCCGAGATCGGCCCCGACACCGCCGTCTTCGTGCCCCGCGGCGTCGCCAACAGCTACCAGACCCTCGCCGACGACACCATCTACTCCTACCTCGTCAACGACCACTGGAGCCCCGAGGCCCGCAGTTCGTACTCCTACCTCAACCTCGCTGACGAGACCGTCGCCGTCCCGTGGCCGATCCCCCTGTCGGAAGTGGTCATCTCGGACGCCGACGCGTCGCATCCCCGCTTGTCAGAGGCGCGGGCGGTGCGTCCGAAGGTGACGTTGATCGTCGGGTCGGGCGGCCAACTCGGACGCGCCCTCGCCGCGCACCTGCCCGACGCCGTCGGCGTCGACCGGCCCGACTTCGACATCACCGACCCCGCGGTCGTCGCCGCCTACCCCTGGTCACAGGTCGGTCTGATCATCAACGCCTCGGCCTTCACCGCCGTGGACGCCGCCGAAACCCCCGAGGGACGCCGGGCGTGCTGGGCGTCCAACGTGGGTGGCGTCGCCGCCCTGTGCCGGGTCGCAGCCGAACACCGCATCCCGATCGTCCAGGTGTCGACCGACTACGTGTTCGACGGCACGGTGACCGGTGACGACGGCTCTGGGCACGACGAGACGGAGCCGTACTCCCCCCTCGGCGTCTACGGGCAGACCAAGGCCGCCGGGGACGCCCTCGTCGCCCAGGTGGCCCGCCACTACATCGTGCGGACGACCTGGCTCATCGGCGACGGCAACAACTTCGTGCGCACCATGGCCACCCTCGCGGCCAAGGGGGTCTCGCCGGCTGTGGTGGACGACCAGTTCGGACGCCTCACCTTCGCCGATGACCTCGCCGACGGCATCTGTCACCTCATCGACACCCAGGCGCCGTACGGCACCTACAACCTCACCAACGCCGGGCCCGTGCAGTCGTGGTGCGACATCGCCCGCGACGTCTTCGAACTCTGCGGACGCGACCGTGACGACGTGACCGCGACAACGACGGCCGAGTACGGGGCGGGCAAGGCGCTGGCCCCGCGTCCGACCCACAGCGCGCTCAACCTCGACAAGATCAGCGCAACGGGATTCGTGCCGGTGGTCGCGTCCGAACGACTGGCAGCCTACGTGGCGTCACTGGGTCAGTAGGCCAGGAGGCCAGTAGGCCAGGTGTCAGTAGGCCCCGGACGGACTGACCATCGCACGGATCGTGCGGCCGATGATGGCCAGGTCGCTGCCCAGGGACCAGTTCTCGACGTAACTCAGGTCGAGCCTGATGCTGTCGGCCAGCGAGAGGTCGGAACGTCCGCTGACCTGCCACAGGCCTGTGATACCGGGCTTGATCAAGAGGCGGCGCAGGCCCTCGTCGGGGTAGGCGGCCAGTTCGTGTGCCAGGTGCGGACGCGGGCCCACGACGCTCATGTGACCGCGCAGGACGGTCCAGAACTGGGGCAACTCGTCGAGCGACCAGCGACGCAGGACGCCACCGATCCGGGTGATGCGCGGGTCGTGGTCCATCTTGAACAGCACCCCGTTGCCCGTGGATGCGGCGCGCAACTCGTCGAGGTGCGACTCGGCGTCCACGGTCATGGTGCGGAACTTGTGGATCGTGAACGACTCACCGTTGCGGCCCACACGCTGCTGACGGAAGATCAGCGGACCACCGTCGTCGACCTTGATCGCGACGGCGATGGCGGCGAGCACGGGGGTCATCAGGACGAGGGCGACGCTGGCGAAGACCACGTCGAATGCGCGCTTGACCAGGTGGTTGATGCCGCTGAACCGCGGCAGGTCGACCTGCATCAGGCCGAGGCCCTCGACCGTCCGCAGGTGAATGCGCGGGCCGGCGACATCGGTCAGTTCGGGGACGAAGAAGAGCTCGACGGGCACGTTCTCGAGACGCCACGACAGGTGCCGGGTCGCGGACCGCGACAGGCCACCGGCCACCACGACCGCCCCGAACTTGTGCTCGGCCAGGAACTCCTCGAGGTCGCCGAAGTCGACCAGGCTCACCGAACTGAAGGCGTCCTCCCACCCGTCGACGTCACCCTCGTGACCGAGCAGGCTGATCGCACTCGGGTGATAACCCGCCTCGGGGTGACGCCGGATCTCGGCCAACGACTCCGACACGTGACCGGGCTCGCCGACGACGAGGGTCTGGGTGAGGGCCCGACCATCGGCACGGGCGCGGTTGAGGAAGCGGCGGCACAGCCAACGGCTTGCGAGGAGCGCGACGAGGCCCACCGGGAGGGCGGTGAGGAACAGCGTCCGCGACAGGTCGGCGTGGGCCAGATAGGCGATGATGGCGACCACGCCGAACGTCTGCACCGACCCGTTGATGACGCGCCGGTACTCGTCGGGGCCGGCGCCGAACACCTTGCGACTACGCGATTCGACCGAATCGAGGGCCAGCATCCAGAGCAGGGCGATGCCGAGCGCCACCACCACGTACGAGACGTTGCTGTCGTCGATCCGTGCGTGCAGGTCGTCATGAAAGCGCACGAGGAAGGCGACGAGGAGGCTCAGCGAGATGACCAGGGCATCGGTGGCGATGACCAGCTGTCGGTACTCGCGCAGCCATGCCGAGGCATAGCTGGGGGCGTTGGCCGCATTGGTCTTCGACCGCTGGAACAGGGTGGTCATCTCGAGGGGCGTCATGAGGCGCACCCCTGACGCTGCGGTGTCACGACGAAGCGGGGACGCGCGACGCGATCACCGACGAGTGCTGCCCCCGTGTCATCAACCACACACCGGACACCCATTCGCGTCACCCCCCACCCGCGTCACGAGGCAATACCGGCGCTGCGCACCACGGCCAGACCCCCCGTGGGCTTGCCATCCCCTCAGGGCAAATCTACGCCCGGCTGACGGGGGCCAACAACCCCTCAACCTGCGGTGGACGGTAGGTGGCGTTGTCATGGCGGTCAGCGCGTCCGCACGGGGTGGTGGATGAGGCCCGCGTCGGTGACCTCGACGAGGGCGCGTTGGTAGACCTCGGGGGCGTGACGGTCGAGGGCGAGCCGGCGGTCGGCGTCCACCTGGGCGCACACCTGGGGCCAGGAGTCCACGAGGTCGCGGACGGCGGCGACGATGGCGTCCGCGTCCTCGGGTTCGACGAAACGGGCGTTGCCGTAGCCGGCGGCGGCCTCCTTGAGGCCGCTGGTGGCGCTGACCACGAGGGGACGCTTGGCGAGCATGGCCTCGACGGCCGTGTTGCCGAAAGGTTCGTCGACGGTCGAGGGGACGAGCACGATGTCGGACGCGGCCAGGTGTTCCCAGATGGCGGGGTCGAAGCCGAGGAAGTCGACGCGATCGACCAGGCCGTGGTCGGCCACGGACGCGCGCAACTGGTCCTCGAACCACTCGTAGCCGTCGAAGACGGCGCCGAGCAGGGAGAGTCGGGCGTTGACGCCCGCGTCCACGAGCTTGGCGAGGGCGTCGACGGCGACGTGGGGGCCCTTGCGGGGTGAGAGGCGTCCGAGGAAGAGCAGGCGCACCTCGTCGAGCTCGGCGCGCGGGGGTGCAACCGGGTCGGCAGGGCCGGGGACGCCGTTGTAGACGATGGTCGACCGGCCGGCCAGCGCGGGCCAGGTGTCGGTGAGCACGTCGAGGCTGAACCGGGAGTTGACGACCATGCGATCGGCCAGGAGGCACGGCAGGTAGAGGATCTGGCGCACCGCGCGGGCCTGGGACTTCTCGGCCTCGTGCACGTGGACGGTCACGGGTGTGCGTCCGAGTTTCGCGATGGCGACCCACAGGGGGATGGTGACGGTGTTGACCAGGACGAACTCGGGACGCAGGTCACGGATCAGCGCCAACCCCGGGGGGACGCTCTGGGCCGCCTGAGCGGCCAGGCGGACGAGGCCGGTCGGGGTGAGGAAGCTCTTGCGGAGCACGGGGGTCGGGCAGCCGACGACCTCGCCGCCGCGGTCGCGGATGGCGTCCCAGAGAGGGCCCTCGGCGGGGAGGGCGACGACGACGCGACGTCCGGTGGCGGTGAAGGCGCTGACCGACTCGAGGAGGACGCGGTCGGAGCCGTAGAGGTCGGGGCTGGGATGGGCGAGGAGGACGGTGGGTCGTGTCTCGCCTGTCGACGCGGTGGGGTGTGCCGTGTTGGGAGACGCGGCGGGTTTGGCTTGGTCGCTGGAACCTCGGGGCAGGAGGCCGGCGACGCTGCCGCGGACGGCGGCGACGAGTCCGGACGGCTGCGTCAAGGCCTGGCGACGGCCACCCCTCAGCCAGATCTTCGCGGACTGTCTCGGGGTGTCGAGAACCCAGCGGCGCACCTGGCCGGGGGCGGCGTGGTCGCGGGCGAAGAGCAGGCGGTTGCGGGTGTTGTAGAAGTAGTACAGGGGTGACTTGGCGTCGGAGTTTCGACCTTGCGTCCCGCCTTCGTCGTGGACGGCCACGAGGTCGTCGCGCACCACGAGGCGGACGCCGGCGTCCGAGGCCCGGAGGCTGAAGTCGACGTCTTCCCAGTAGAGGAAGTAGTCCTCGGACATGCCGCCGGCGGCGGCGAACGCGTCGCGGTGGAAGGCCAGGCAGGCGCCGGTGAGCCAGCGGCGCCAGGGCGGGTCGTCGGTGGCGGACCAACCGCCGCGAATCTGGCCGTTGTCGAGGTTGACGAAGTTGCCGCGGAAGACGGTACGTCCGCCAGTGTCGACGATGGTGGGGCTGACCAGGGACATCGGTTCGGCGCGGCAGTGGTCGGCGAGTGCGGTCAGGACGTCGGCCGTGACGTGGGCGTCGGGATTGAGGGCCAGCAGGACGTCGCAGCCGTGGTCGATGGCCGTGGCGACGCCGAGGTTGACGCCGGCGCCGAAGCCGCGGTTCGTCGACGAGACCAGGACCCAGTTGCGCGTCTTGCAGAGCTGGCGTGTGGCCTCGCGTTCGGCGTCGCTGTGGAAGTTGTCGACGATGACGACGAGGGCGTCCGCGGTCTCGGTGGTCTCGCTCGGGAGGTTGGACGCGATGAGGTCGTGGGAGCCGTAGTTGACGACGACGACGCCCAGTCTGGGGGTCACACCTCGGCCGGTCACCGGACGTCACCTGATCGACGTCCACTCGGACGCCGAGCAGGGAACGCGCGCCCACTCAGGTCGCCCAGCAATTGCTCGTAGCGGTCGGCCACGTCTTCCCAGTTGTACCGGGCGATGTCGCGCTGCAGGGCGGCGCCCCGCGTCCGGGCCTGCTCGGGGTCGGCCTCGGCGCGCTCGACCTCGCGGGCGACATCGGCCGGGGACGCGAAGTATTCGGCGTGGTCGCCGGCCACCTCGCGGTTGAAGGGGACGTCGTAGGCGATGACGAAGGCGCCTGCGCCGGCGGCGCGCAGCAGGGAGGGATTCGTGCCGCCCACCGAATGGCCGTGCAGGTAGGTGAGGGCGTTGGCGTACAACTGGTCGAGTTGGGTCTGGTCCCACAGGCCGCCCAGGAGTTTCACCCGACCATCGGACGCCTGCTCGATCTCGGCGATGTAGCGGTCGGCGTACGGGGCGGATCCGACGACGACAAGGGGAAGCGTCGCTGTGCTGGCGACGTAACCCTGGACGATTTCGAGGACGTGGTTCTCGGACTCGAAACGGGCCACGACAAGGTGATACCCGTGGGGGGTCAGGCCGAGTTCTGCGAGTCGATCAGAGGCGGGGTCGGCCAGGAGGGGGGCGCCGTAGGCGATGAGGCGGGTCGGGGCGCCGAATTCCTGGTCGTAGTAGTCGGCGATGCCCTGGGCGTCGGCGATGAGGGCGTCCGAGTTGCGGACGGCGAGTGACTCGGCGGCGCGGTAGTAGCGGCGTCCGGTCGGGCCCCACTTGCTGCGCTTCCATTCCAGACCGTCGACGTGGGTCGCGACGGGAATGCGGCGAGCGCGCAGGACCGGGAGGAGGGGGGAATTGGCGGCATTGAAGACGACGGCGGCGTCCACGTTCTTGAGGGAGTGGTGGAAGACCGAGAGGGCGGTGTGGCTGAGGGTTTCGAAGGCGCGTCGTTTGACCGAGGGAAGGTGCACGAGTTGGACGCCCAGGTAGTCGGGGAGTTTCACGTCGTCGGCGCCCCCGCGACAGAAGACGACGACCTCGTGGCCACGAGCGGCGAGGCGGCGTCCGACTTCTTCGACGGCGGTTTCGAAGCCGCCGTAGCGCGCGGGAATTCCCCGTGTGCCGATCAGTGCCACCCGCATGTTGACTCCTGTTCGCGTGACCACCGCAGACGTGGGTGGTCGACTGATGCTTTGTCTGCCCTCTACCCCAGGTGCCCTCTGCGCTCGGCGATGACGCGGCGCAAATGCGAGGACGATGTGTCGGGCGTGTAGGGGAGGTAGTGGACCTCGACCCCGATGGACGCCATGTCGGCCTCGAGGCGGTCACCCTTCGGCGTGCCCTGCCAGTCGGTGCCCTTGAAGATCACGTCGAAGCCGACGAGCTTCCACACCTCGATCTTGTGGCTCGAATGATCGATGACGACCTCGTCGACGATGCCGATGCTCTCGACGATGGCGAGGCGCTCGTCGAGCGGGACGATCGGGAAGCGCCCCTTGGCCTCGAACAGGGCTTCGTCGGTGACGACGCCGACGACCAGCCGGTCGACGAAGGGACGGGCGTGGCGGAGCAGGTTCAAGTGCCCGATGTGGAACATGTCCCAGCCGCCGGGCACGTAGCCGATGGCATGGTGGGCGGCGGACGGATCGGGTGTTTCGGGGGAGAGGTCAGGCAGCTGCATGACCCTCCACAGGACCGCCGAGGGCCTCGCGCAGGGTCGCGCTCGCGGTGTCGAGGGCAGGCACGAGAACCTCGTGGACGCCCTCAGCGAAGGCCAGACCGAACACGATCGTGTCGTGATCGAGGCCCGGCAGCGTGTCGGCGTCGATGACGATCGCACGATCGACACCGCGCACGGCCTGCATGATCTCCAGGCGCTCGGCCAGCGGAATGACGGGCGGCCAACCCGTTCGAGCCTCGACATCGTCGTCGCTCAGCACTCCGGCGACCACGGTGTCACAGCGCTGCTCGACCTGGCGGAGAAGGTCGAGATCGCGCACGTTGTACAAATCGAAACTGCATACCAACAACCCAACGGACATGGTCAGAATTCCCCCGAATCTGCTCGTCGGCGCCAGGTGTGTCGTCACTCCTTGTGGATGTGTCTAGGACTATCGTCCTCCCGCACCTGTGGGCGCCGCAACTCCCAGTGTCAATGGTCGAGGGTTGATCCGACAACTCTCAACCGGTCTCACGCATCGGCGAAGCCTCAGGAGTTCGGGGTTTGTGCTCTTCTCAGGAGCTCGGGGTCATGGGCGTTGACCATGACGAGGTCAGACTCGGGGTAGGCCCAGAGTTCGGCGAGGGTGTGGTGATTGGCCTTGACCTGCGTCCAGTCAGAGGCCAACGCGCGTTCGGAGGCTGCGAGGGCGAACGGTGCCTGGCCGCCGTCGATCTGGTGGCGGTGGTAGAAGGCGTCACCGACGTGGAGGACCCAATGGTCGCCCGCGTCGACAGCGACGGCGGCGTGGCCGCGGGTGTGGCCGGGAAGGCCGATGAGGACGATGCCGGGGGCGATGTCGTCGAGTTCGGTGGCGGACGAGAAGCCGCGCCAGTCGTCGCCGTCGGTGAGGGGGTGGGGGACGAGGGGGTTGTTGTCTGTGTTCTTGTTGTCGAGTCTTGCGTGGGAATAGCGGTTGGCTTCGCGGCGGCCGTGGGGGGTGGTGACGGCGTCCCGTTCGGTTGAACTGAGGTGGACGCGGGCCCACGGGAAGTCGGACAGGCCGCTGGTGTGGTCGATGTCGAAGTGGGTGAGGACGATGTCGCGGACGTCGTGCGGGTCGTGGCCGAGGGCCTGGATCTGCGAGATCGCGGCCTCGGCGATGTCGAAGTCGGGACGCATGAGTCGGCGGCCGGAGCCGAAGCCGGTGGGGTCGGCGATGTCGCGGAGGCCGATGCCGGCGTCCACGAGGGTGAGGGAGGTGCCGGTCTCGATCAGGAGGACGTGGCAGACCAGCGTCTCGCGGGTGAGGCGGGGACGCATGGTGCCGCAGTTGAGGTGATGGACCAGCATGGCCTGCTCCCGGGGTGGTCGGGCCTTCGCACGACGTCGTCGTCGTGGGAGGAAAGGCCCAACCTAGCGCGCGGCGGGGGTGCTGTTGGGGTTCTGGGTGTGGTTGTCGGTGTGGTTGTCGGTGTGGTGTTCGGTGTGGTGTTCGGTGTGGTTCGTGACGCGTTCTGTGACGCGTGCGGCGGCTTCGGCGGCGTCCGGGTTGATCTGCCTGAGGACGAGGTCGGCGATGGCCTCGAGTTGGGCGATCTGCCTGGGGGTGAGGGGGTCGATGACGAGGTCACGGACGGCCTGGACGTGGCCGGGGGCGGCCTCGACGACCTTGTGCCAGCCGGCCTCGGTGAGCTGGGTGCGGGTGGCGCGGCGGTCGTCCTCGCAGGTGAAGCGGGTGACGAGGTCGCGGTCTTCGAGGCGCTTCACGACGTGGGAGAGGCGCGAGAGCGTGGCGCTGGTCGAGGCGGCGAGCTGGGTCATGCGCAGGGTGTGGTCGGGGGCCTCGGAGAGCATGGAGAGCACCCAGTACTCGAAATGGGAGAGGTCGGAGTCGCGCTTGAGCTGGGTTTCGAGCGCGCCGGGGAGCAGCTCGACCACGGACGCGAGCCTGACCCACATCGCGCGTTCGTCGTCGTTCAACCAGGTGACCATGGGGTTCATGATAGCTGATAGTTGATGCGACAACTACATCGAGCTTGTTCGTTGGGCGTCAGGTTGGTTGAAGGGTCAAGCGCTCCTGTCTGCGTGGAGTGGCGATGCAGTGGGGCAGTCGCCTGGGGTGCGACCAGGGGGCGCTGGTGCCGGACCGGGTGGGTGGTTCTCGACCACGGGGGTCCGGTCTGCGACGCCGGTGCGTCGCCTGGTGCCGCTGATCGTCGTCGCCTGAGAGTGACGCTCGGCGATTGCTCCAGTTTTGTCATAGGCCCTGGTTACGATCAGAACATACGTTCGATGGTTCGTTCAGTGATACCGAGGGGGTGGTGATGGTGGTGATCGTGATGATGGGGTGGGTGGACGCGTGTCTGGCGTCGCGGCCTGATCCGTCTGCGACGCGGGGGGGTGGCCCGATCCTCGATCGTCATCCCCTACGAGTGGTGGTCGACGGTCGCTCCAGTTCTGTCATACCCGCTCGTTACGATCAGAACATACGTTCGATGGTCGGTTCGATGATGGTGAGGGGGTGGTGACGGTGGGCGCGTTGGTGTCGGTGACGGGGTGGGTGGAGGCGTGTCTGGCGTCGCGGCCGGGCCTGTCGTTGGGGTTGGGCGTGTCATCGGTCTCGGAGGTGGAGGCGGCCGGGGTCCGGATGTCGGTGGCCCTGTGGACCGACTCGCGTCCGGCGTCACCTGGCGCAGGCTCCGGCGCTCCTGTCCGTCGCTCGGGTCTCCATC
>CALKHV010000090.1 GCA_937988865.1 uncultured Propionibacteriaceae bacterium
GTCCCCATGGACCGCCTGATCTGCGGCGACGTGGGCTACGGCAAGACCGAGATCGCCGTCCGGGCCGCGTTCAAGGCGGTGCAGGACGGCAAGCAGGTGGCCGTGCTCGTGCCCACGACACTGCTCGTCCAGCAGCACGCGCAGACGTTCGCCGACCGCTACGCCGGGTTCCCCGTCAACGTCGCACCGCTGTCGCGTTTCCAGTCGGACGCCGAGGCCAGGGCCACCAAGGCCGGCATCACGGCCGGACGCGTCGACGTCGTCGTGGGGACGCATCGCCTCCTTTCGGGCGAGGTGCAGTTCAAGGATCTCGGCCTCGTGATCATCGACGAGGAGCAGCGTTTCGGGGTCGAGCACAAGGAAGCCCTGAAGCAGTTGCGCCTCAACGTCGATGTGCTGGCGATGAGCGCCACCCCCATTCCCCGGACGCTCGAGATGGCCGTCACCGGCATCCGCGAGATGAGCGTGATCACCACGCCGCCCGAGGAACGTCACCCCGTCCTCACCTTCGCCGGCCCGTACGACGAGGCGCAGGTCGTCGCCGCGCTCCGTCGCGAGCTGGCCCGTGAAGGGCAGGTCTTCTACATCCACAACCGCGTCCAGTCGATCGAGAAGGCCGCCAAGCGGCTGCGCGAACTCGTGCCCGAGGCGCGGATCGCCACCGCTCACGGCCAGATGGGGGAGCACCAGCTCGAACAGGTCATGGTCGACTTCTGGGAGCGCCGCGCCGACGTGCTGGTCTGCACGACGATCGTCGAGGCGGGCCTCGACATCTCGTCCGCCAACACCCTGCTCATCGAACGCGCCGACCTGCTCGGACTCTCGCAGCTCCACCAGCTCCGCGGACGCGTGGGTCGCTCGCGCGACCGCGGCTACGCCTACTTCCTCTACCCGCCCGAGAAGCCGCTCACCGAGACAGCCCACGATCGGCTGGCCACCATGGCGATGCACACCGACCTCGGCGCCGGCATGGCCATCGCGATGAAGGACCTCGAGATCCGGGGCGCGGGCAACCTGCTGGGCGGTGAACAGTCCGGTCACATCGCTGACGTGGGCTTCGACCTCTACATCCGTCTCGTCGGCGAGGCCGTGGCCGACTTCCGCGGCGAGGACAGCGAGCCCGAGCCCGAGATGCGCATCGAACTCGCAGTGGACGCGAACCTCCCCGTCGACTACGTCGAGTCCGAACGGTTGCGTCTCGAGATGTACAAGAGGCTGGCCGAAGTGCGCTCGGAGTCCGACATCGCCGACGTGGCCGCCGAGCTGAAGGATCGCTACGGGGCGATGCCCGAGCCTGCGTCCGCCCTGCTCGACGTGGCCCGGTTCCGCCTGCTCTGCCGTGAGGTCGGCCTGTCAGAGGTCATCACGCAGGGGAACTCGATCCGGTTCGGGCCGGCGTCCCTGCTCGACTCGAGGCAGCTGCGCCTCGACCGCCTGTACCCGGGATCCATCATCAAGGCCCAGGCAGGCTTCGTCCTGGTCCCGCGTCCGATGACGGCCCGGGTCGCAGGTGAGCCCGTGGTGGGGCCCGAGTTGCTGGGCTGGGCCACGCGCGTGGTGCGCGACATCTTCGCGCCACCCACCCCGGTAGGATCACCGTCATGAAGCGCAGCCTCGCCACCCTGTCCGTCGCGGCCCTCCTCCTCGCGGGGTGTGCCACGGGTAGTCCGTCCACCGCCGCCGTCGTGAACGGCACCCCGGTGGCCGAGTCGCAGGTCAGCAGGTGGGCCGAGGGCTGCGCCCCCGCGTTCCAGGTGTCGGCCTCGGCCGCCCGTGCGTCGATGGTCAATGCGTCCGTGCAGGGTGCGCTGGCCGACAGCATCGCGGCCGAGCAGGGCATTGCGATGACCGAGGCCGACCGGGTCAAGGGCATCTCGTCGATGTCCGACGTCGACGCGTTGATCGCCGACCCCGACTGCGCCGAGGCCGTCAAGGCCGTCTCGTCCCTCCTCTTCGTCGCCGACAAGCTCGGCACCGAGGGATTCACTGCCGCCGTCCGGGCTGCGGACGTCCGCGTCAACCCCCGGTACGGCACGTGGGACCCCTCCGCGGTCGGTCTGTCGGGCAAGAGCGGGTCGCTCAGCGCGACCGACACCGACTTCCAGGTCGTCGGTGGCTGAGCTCGGCAACGAGCTGATCAGACTCGCGGACGTGATGGTCCGCCTTCGGTCCGAATGCCCCTGGGACGCCGAGCAGACCCACCTCAGCCTCGCCACCTTCCTCGTGGAAGAGACCGGCGAAGTGCTTGACGCCATCGAGTCCGGTGACGACGCCGACCTCGTCGAGGAGTTGGGCGACCTGCTGCTGCAGGTCTACTTCCACGCCGAGATCGCCCGCGGTCAGGGCCGCTTCGACCTCGACGACGTCGCGTCCGGTATCGCCGACAAGCTCATCCGCCGCCACCCCTACGTCTTCGGTGATGCTGCCGTGCCTGACGACCTCAACGTCACGTGGGAGGCGCGCAAGCGTGCCGAGAAGGGACGCACCTCGTCCCTCGGCGGCATCGCCGAGAACCTGTCCTCCCTTGCCAGGGCCGTGAAGATCGTGACGCGGGCGCGCCACCACGGCGTGGAGGTCGAGTTGGCGTCCGCATCGATCACCGCAGACGAGGTCGGACGCGCGATCATCGACCTCGTCGCACGCGCGCAGGCGTCCGGGGTGGACGCCGACCAGGCGACCCGGGTCGCCGTCCGCGCGCTGGAAGAGCGCGTGCGCATCGCCGAGCAGGGGCCGGGCGAACCGGCCTGATCAGGTTCTGCCCGCCCCGTCTGCGCGGGGGAGGGGCCAGCTAGGGTAGTGACTGCAAACTCCATCAATCTGAAAGGCGATTCGAGTGGCAACCATCGAATTCATTGACGCACGAGAGATCCTTGACTCCCGCGGCAACCCCACGGTCGAAGTCCAGGTCGTTCTCGACGACGGCGCCGAAGGCCGTGCAGCCGTTCCGTCCGGCGCCTCCACCGGCGCGTTCGAGGCCGTCGAACTGCGCGACGGCGACAAGGGCCGTTACGGCGGCAAGGGCACCCTGAAGGCCGTCGAGAACATCATCGAGGTCATCAGCGAAGAGGTGCTGGGCTTCGAGGCCAGCGAGCAGCGACTGCTCGACCAGGCCATGATCGAGCTCGACGGCACCGACAACAAGGGCAAGCTCGGCGCGAACGCCATCCTGGGCGTCTCGCTGGCCGTGGCCC
>CALKHV010000091.1 GCA_937988865.1 uncultured Propionibacteriaceae bacterium
GACCGTCGACGCGGGGGAAACAGTGCAGGCAACTCCGCACCGTTGCACCATCTACGACATCGCTCGTGAGGCGGGCGTCAGCCCTTCGACCGTGAGCCGGGCGTTCGCCCGGCCGGGCCGGGTGAGTCCCGAGACCTCGCGCAGGATCCACGAGGCCGCAGAGAAGCTGGAGTACCGCATCGGCGAGATCTACCGCCCCCCGGCCCGGACCCGCACCCGCATGCTCGGGCTGCTCCTCAGCGATGTCACCAACCCCTTCTACTTCGGGATCATCAGGGGAGCCGAACGTGCAACGGCTGCGGCGGGCTACAGCCTGGTCGTGATCGACGCCGAGGAATCGGCCCTCGTCGAGAAGGCGGCGCTGGACCGGGTGATCCCTGCGCTGGACGGACTGCTCGTCGCGAGCTCACGGGTCTCTGACAACGAGTTGCGCGCTGTGGCCAAGCGGTTGCCGGTCATCCTGCTGAACCGCCACATGCGCTCGATCCCGAGTGTGATCCCCGACACGGCCGCCGGAGTGACGGAGGCAATCGCGCACCTCGCGTCCCTGGGCCACCGGCGGGTCACCTACGTGGCCGGCCCCGCCGCGTCCTGGGCCGACGGCGCGCGGTGGCGCGCCTTCACCAAGGCCATGGCGGACGCCGGCCTCATCGACCACAGGGTGGGTCCCGTCACGCCGACCGTCCGCGGTGGCGAGGAGGTCGCAGCCCAGGTGGCGGCCACGACGTGCACGGCGGTCCTCGCGTACAACGACCTGGTGGCGATCGGCCTGATGCGTGGACTCGGGAAGGCCGGCGTCCGGGTGCCCGACGACATGAGCGTGATCGGCTTCGACAACACGTTCGCGTCCGACCTCGTCACGCCCGGTCTGACGACGATTGCGGCGCCACTGGTGATGTTCGGCCAGCGCGGTGCCGAGGCGGTGTTGCACCTGGTCGGCGGCGGGACCTATGACCTCTCGGGGCCGATGGTGCTGCCGGTCTCGCTGGTCGTGCGCGGTTCGACCGGACGCGTCCCGGGTCGCCGTCGTCCGTAGGGCGTCGTCGTCCTCACCGTCGCTTGTAGAGGATCTCTCCCGCGTTCGGGATCACGGTCGTCCCGGGACGCGCGGCCTCGGCGTCCAGGTCGAGGGTGTCGGGGTCGAGGTAGCCGAGGTTCACCTGCGCGCAGACCTCCGGCGGGATCTTCGTCGCGAGCGTGACCTTGATGCGATTGGTCTCCACGCCCGTCGCCGGGTTGTAGCTGCCCGCCCCACGCACGTGTGTGGAGTGCGCCAGGACGCCCTTGGGGTACTGGGAGAACCTGTCCCACTGCCGGGTGAAGTACTCGATGCAGTGGTAGCCGATCTCGTAGATTTCGTGGTGGGTTTCCGAAACCTCGGTGACGTGGGGGGCGTAGATGATGACCTCGCCGCCGTCGGCCATGGCCGGCTGCAGTTTGTAGCATCCCTTGGCGGCGGTCCAGATGTCGTCGTAACGCGTGGGCATGCAGGCGATGGCGCGGGTGAAGGGTTCGTCCACGTACACGATGTGCGTCTGCGCGGCGATGTCGGCGGCTGCGGCCCACGAGTCCTCGGACGTCCCGAAGGCCGCGGCCTCGACCTCGCCCGAGCCCGACTCGACCACGAGGCTCAGGGCGAGGCGCTGCCCGCGGATGAGTTCTGATCCGGCGTTGATGATGGCACGCATGGGAGTGATGCCTGTGGCGCCGATCACGTCCTCCACGCCGATGAGGGCACCCACCCAGTGGCTGAGGTCGATCGCATCATGCGTCGCGCAGCCGGGGATGAAGTACTTGTTGCCGCCCGAGATCCCGACCACTTCGTGCGGGAACACGGGCCCGATGACGATGTTCACGTCGGCCTCGACCACATGACGGTTCAGCTCGACGTCGACGGCGACTGCCTGACTGCCCCGGGAGAGCTCGCGGATCGTCTCGGCGCCCAGCGTCCCGACCTTGACGATCATCGACGGGTCCTGCCATTCGTGGTTGACCACGACGAGGCCGGGGTAGGCCTCCGCGAGCGTCGCGGGTTGTCCGGGGCCACCGACACCGAAGTGACGGTCGATCTCGTCGGGTTCCATGTAGGAATGGGTTCCCAGGGCGATCACGGCCGTGAGGCTGGCGACGCGTCCGATGAGTTGCCGGTGGACGCCGGCGATGACGAGGGGCAGGGGACAGCTCCGCGTGCCGTCGGGCACGACGAGGGTGACGACCTTGCCGTCCACGTCGAGGTCCGCGAGATTGCGGGTGATGAAGGCGTCGAGCTCCGCGTCGGAAACGTGCTGGTGCGGGCCACCGATGAGCTCGCAGCGAACCGGGGTGTTCATGTCGCCAAGCTACCTCGCCCGGGTCAGCGGGGGAACCGCGCGCGGACTTCGAGGGCAAAGGTTGGCAACGACGGGTTGCCGACGTCCGGGCACCGCAACAATGGACCCATGTCGACGCCGATGCCCCACCCCCACCACACCCGCGAGGTCGTCCTGGGTATCGATGTCGGCACCACCGCCGCCAAGGTCTCGGCCTTCGGGCTCGGGGACGAGGTCGGCTGGCGGTGCACCGCGTTCCGCGAGTACCCCCTGCAACAGCCGCAGCCCGGCTGGGAGGTGCAGGACTCTGCCGTGGTCATGGAGGCCGTCCTGGTCTCCCTCGCCGAGTGCGTGGAATCATGCGGCGGGGCCACCGTGGTGGCCATCGGACTCTCGACCGCCATGCACGGTCTCGTGGGCCTGGACGCCGACCAGCGTCCCCTGACACCCCTGGTGACCTGGGCCGATTCGCGTGCGGCGGGCGTGGCCGACGAGTTGCGACGACAGGGTCTCGCGTCCGCGCTTGCCAGTCGCTCGGGGACGCCCCTGCACTCGATGTCGCCCCTCACGAAACTCATCTGGTTCACCCGACACGACCCCGAGGTCAGCGCCCGCGTCCGCCACTGGGTGGGCCTGAAGGACGTGCTGATCGCAACCCTCACCGGGACGCTGGCGACCGAGCGGTCGTGCGCGTCCGGCACCGGGCTGCTCGACCTGGCCTCCGGCCAGTGGTCACCCGCCTCGGCCGACCTGGCGGGCATCAGCATCGACCAACTGCCTCCGATCCTCGCGACGACGGCGTCCCTGCCCTTGTCATCGCACGTGGCCGCCCGCGTCGGGTTGCCGTCGGGCATCCCGGTCATCGTGGGAGCCGGCGACGGACCGCTCGGCAACCTGGGTGTCGGAGCCCTCGACCCCGGTGTGGCCGGCCTGTCCCTCGGGACGTCCGGCGCCCTGCGCATGGTCACGGATGCCCCTCTGCTGAACAACTCCGGAAGCCTCTTCTGCTACGCGCTGACCGACGACGCCTGGGTCGTCGGCGGTGCCGTGAGCAACGGTGGGGTCGTCGGACGCTGGGCCGCCGACATGTTCGCCGGACCCGAGGGAGCCTCGGACGAAGCACTGATGGAGTTGGCGGCCTCGGTCCCTGCAGGATCGGACGGGCTCGTGATGATTCCCTACCTGATGGGTGAGCGCGCCCCGCTCTGGGATCCCACGATCCCGGGCGCCTACCTGGGCGTCAGGCGGATGCACACGCCCGCGCACTTCGCCCGCGCGGCCCTCGAAGGCGTGGGCATGACCCTGGCCACCGTCCTGGACGGACTGGACGCGGTTCACCCCGTCGACGAGGTGCGCGCGACCGGCGGCGTGTTCCGCGCGCAACTGTGGCGCGACATCGTGGCCGCGTGCCTCGACCGGCCACTGGTGCTGGCGGGCGGCGCAGAGGGCACAGGTCTCGGCGCGTCCGCGCTGGCGCTCCTGGCGACCGGCCGGGCCGCGTCGCTGCGCGGGGCACTCCACCTGCTGGGCGCCGATCCGGCGCAGGTCAGTGGCGAACGGGCCGGCGATGCGGACGTCGCCGTCTACCGCGAGTCCCGCCGGAGGATCGCCGAGTTGGTCTCGGCCTACGGGCCGCTGGCCTCCGCGATGACACCCCGGGACGCGAAGGCCTGACGCCTTTCGAAGCGGGGTCAGCGCTGGTAGGTGAGCCGCCCCGCCCACATGGTCGCGACGACCGGATCGGGAAGGTCGGAGCCGTGGTAAGGGTTGTTGCGGCTGATCGACGCCGACTCCTCGCGGTCGACGACCGCCCGGGACGACGGGTCGACGAGCACGAGGTTCGCGACGGATCCGACGGCGACCGGCTGGCCCTGTCCGGCCAGGCGTCCGAGATGGGCGGGACGCGAGCTCAGCACGCGTGCGACACCCGCCCAGTCCAGACGTCCGGGGGCCACCATGACATCGATGACGACCGCCAGCGCCTGCTCCAGACCGATCATTCCGGGCTTGGCGAGCGGGAACGCGGGCGACTTGTCGCTCGCCGCGTGCGGCGCGTGGTCGGTGCCCACGATGTCGATGGTCCCGTCGGCGAGGGCTGCTCTGACGGCCTCGATGTCGTCCGGCGTGCTGAGCGGAGGGTTCACCTTGAACGTGGTGTCGAGACCGCGCAGGCGGGTGTGGTCGAGGTAGAGATGGTGGGGCGTGGCCTCGGCCGTGACGTCGATGCCGCGCGACTTCGCCCACCGCACGACCTCGACGCCTTCGGCCGTCGAGATGTGGCAGACGTGCAGGCGTCCGCCGGTTGCCGCGGCCAGTTCGACGTCGCGGGCGATGATCACGCTCTCGGCGACCGACGGCCACCCCTCCAGACCTAGTTCGGCCGACATCGTCCCCTCGTGGCAGCACGCCGTGCCCGTGGCCAGGCTCGCGTCCTGCGAGTGCTGGGCCACGACCCCGTCGAACCGCCGGACGGTCTGCAGCGCGCGTCGCATGAGCGCCGCGTCCATCACGCACCTGCCGTCGTCGGAGAACACGCGGACGCCCACCTCTGAGGCCATCGCGTCCATCGCTGACAACTCGCGTCCTTCGAGCCCGACCGTGACCGCGCCGACGGGGATGACCTGGGCGTGTCCGGTCCGGACGCCCAGGGCCGCCACGTGCCGCGCCTGCTCAGCGGTGTCGGTCACCGGATCGGTGTTGGCCATCGCGTGGACGGCCGTGTAGCCACCGCGGGCCGCCGCCCGCGTGCCCGACTCGACTGTCTCGGCGTCCTCGCGTCCGGGTTCACGCAGGTGGGTGTGCAGGTCGACGAGTCCGGGGAGGACGAGGAGCCCGTCCGCAGCGATCCGGGTTGCGCCCACTGGCGCCGTGTCGACGAGGTGGCCGCGCTCGACGAAGAGGTCGCCCACGCGTCCGTCGACCGTTCGCGCACCCTCGATCACGTAGTCCATGTCTGTCTCCCCGAGTTGAGCTGTTGACACCACCCTAGGGGCGGCTGATGACACTCGCCCACGGGGACGTCGTGCCGTAGAATCCGGCCATGACACCGATGCTGCTGCCGCTCGACACCCTTCCCGGCTGGCCCACGGCTGAGACACCCTCCACCGCCTGGCTGCTGGTCCTGTGCATCGGTCTGCCACTGCTCACCGGTCTGGTGTTCACCCTGATCGGGTTCGCGCGCAAGCTGGGCAAGGATCACCGCACCCACACCGTGGACGCCGGGATCGCCACCGAGACCGCCCTCGACCAGGCTTCGCGCGACGATGCCCTCGAACTCGCGGCCCAGGCCCGTGCAGGGCGCGTCAACGCCACCGGCCGACGCAACGCCATCGTCTCCTGACACGTCACGCAGACTCCGGAACGATCGATCCCCGCCACCTCACGGTGACGGGGATCGTTCGTTGTCGGGTCGAATCACTCAATCGCGCCGCGACCGCTCCTGATTGCGCAGAGCCCTCTCGGCGA
>CALKHV010000092.1 GCA_937988865.1 uncultured Propionibacteriaceae bacterium
CGACTCGAACTGCAGGCCGACTGCTATGCGGGCGTCTGGTTCAAGAACGCGGTCAACGACCAGACCGACCTCATCGAGAACGTCACGCAGGACGACCTGAACCGCATCATCGACGCCGCGGCGGCCGTGGGTGACGACAAGATCCAGATGCAGAGCCAGGGACGGATCAGCCCCGAGTCCTGGACGCACGGTTCCTCGGCCATGCGCAAGGTGTGGGTGGCCAAGGGCTTCAATTCGGGCGACCCGAACGTGTGCGACACGTTCTCGACCGACACGCTGGATCGCTGACCCCCGACCGGCCCACCGGCCATGCGCATCATTGATCTGGACGGCCTCGCGGCCGCGCTGGGTGGCCTGACCCGCGTCCCCCGCGTGGTGGCGCCGGGCAGCTTCGCCACGCCGAACACGCTGCTGCACGCACTGGACGCCGAGCTCGACGAGTGGCGGCTCTTCGTCGTGAACGCCCTGCCCGGCATCCCTTACCGGAAGGGCATCACCTACGAGACCTGTTTCGTGGGGCCGGGCATGCGGGGGTCGGCTTCCCTCGACTACTACCCAAGTCGGCTCTCGCTGGCCCCACGCCTGTTCTGGACCACCCTGCCGCCAGACATCGTCGTGCTGCACACGTCGCGTGCCCACGGCGGCTACGTCAGCATGGGTATCGAGGTCCAGGTGATGGTCGGCGCGCTCGAGGCGGCCCGTGCACGTGGCGCGCTCGTGCTCGCGCAGGTCAATCCCCACATGCCCTTCACCCACGGCGATGGTGTTGTCAGCGTCGACGACATCGCGTTCGGCGTTGAGGTCGACGAGCCCCTGCCCGCGGCTCCGGACGCGCCCATCGACGACGTGGCGCTCGAAGCCGGACGTCTCGTGGCGTCCCGGATCAGCGACGGTTCCACCCTGCAGATGGGCATCGGTGCGCTCCCGGACGGCGTCATGGCCGCTCTCGAACCCCGTCGCCGACTCGGGATCTGGACCGAGCTCTTCACCGAACCGATGTTCCGGCTCTGGAAGTCGGGTTCCCTCGACGCTGACCGGCAGATCACCGCGTCGTTCATGTACGGGTCGCAGGAGCTGTACTCGTGGGTCGACGACAACCCGTCCGTCGTCATGAGGCGCTGCGAGGTCACGAACGACCCAGGACGCATCGCAGCGCAGTCACGCATGGTCAGCGTCAACACCGCCCTGCAGGTCGACCTCTACGGGCAGGCGAATGCGTCCCGGATCGGCAACCGCATCTATTCCGGAACCGGTGGTCAGACCGACTTCATCATCGGCGCCATGCACGCCCCCGGCGGTCAGGCGTTCCTGGCGCTGAAGTCGTGGCACCCCAAGGCCCGACGCTCGACGATCGTGGGCAGACTCGACCAACCCGCGACATCGATGCAGATGACCTCGGTGGTGACCGAGAACGGCATCGCCGACCTCATGGGCAACCACCAGGTCGAGCAGGCCCGGCAGCTGGTCGAGCACGCGGCACATCCGGACGTCCGGGAGGCGCTCCGGGACGAGGCCCGGACGCTCGGGCTCGGCTGGGACTGAGTCGGACCGGTCAGCCGGCGACGAGCTCGGTCATGTCGCGTCCGGTCAGGTCGGTGATGACCGTCGTGCCGCCGACGTCGAAGTGCATTGTCGGTTGCGAGCGCTGGTCGCGCGTGTCGATGGTGAACGAGATGTGCGCGCCATCCTTGTCGACGCGGGTGGGGAGCACCGTGAGCAGCGTCGCGATGGTCTCCGGGTCGACCATGGAGACTGCATACGGGACCAAGCTGGTGTTCTCCTTGCGGGTGGCAGTCCAGGCAGGGAGCTTCGCGGCGCGCGTCCGCCGGTCGATCTGCCCCTCCGCGGCGCCCGGGGTGTCGACCCAGAACCCCTCGTTCTCGGTGTAGCCCATCGACAGGACCTCATCGTGGCCGTCCGTGGCATCGTTGATCGCGGTCTCCAGACCGCTGGCGGACGTCAGGTCGAGCTGGTCGATCGGCGTTGCGTTGGGTCGGAAGAAGACAGGCATCGACTCCGGACGCGTCGTGACGGTCATCATCACGCGACCCTCGTTGTACTCCACGATCTGAAGCTGCTGGTTGGAGCTCGATCCCGAGATCTTGGCCGCCTCGGCGAACATCGCCGCCACGTCGTCGAAGTTGTAGTCGTCGGGGTCGAAGGTGGCCTGCTGGACGTAGGCGACGTCGGACTCGACCTCGGCGATGGTCCCGGCCGTCCACGCGTAGGTGTGGGCCTCGTTGTCGACCACCACGGCGAGGGACGCGGTCGTGGCGTCCACGTCGACCTTGATGATTCCGCTGACGCCCGCCGCCTCACGGAGCAGGTCGACGACGGTCCTTGCGACGCCCGGCGCGAGCAGGTCGAGCGCCGGCGTCGGGGAAGGGGAGGGGGTCGCAGATTCGCTCACGCCCGGTGTCGGATCGGTCGTGGAGGAGGGCCCGCAGCCGGTCGTCACGATCGCCAGGGCCAGCCCCCACAGCACGGTTCGGCGCGACACGTCCACCTGTCGAGGGTAGCGCCCGTCCAGCCCGACGCGGAATCGCCGCCTGCCGGGACGCCGCCCACCAGGGCTAGCGTGTGTGCGTGATCGACTTCTCGCGACCGGCACCGGAGGTCGCCCCACTCGTGCTCGGGGGAGTGCTCCGCCACGGTGGGGTCGCCGTCCGACTGACGGAGGTCGAGGCGTATGCCGGGACGCTCGACCCGGCGTCCCACGCCTTTCGCGGGCCCACACCCCGCGCCTCGGTGATGTTCGGGGAGCCCTCCCGTCTCTACGTCTACCTGAGTTACGGCGTCCACCTCTGCGGAAACCTCGTCTGTTCGCCGGCCGGAGAGGCGTCAGCGGTCCTGTTGCGTGCCGGAGAGGTGGTCGAGGGTCTCGACCTCGCCCGGGAGCGTCGCACGAGGCCGGGACGCCGGGCTCCCGACCACCTCGACCTGGCCCGAGGCCCCGGCAACCTGGGCCGCGCGCTCGGCTTCACGCTCGCCGACTCGGGGACGCGCGTCTCCCAGACCCGGGACGCCGACTACGACTTCCAGCCGGCAACGCAGCAGTCACGCATCACTGTCGGCCCTCGCGTAGGCATCTCCCGCGCCGTCGACGTGCCGTGGCGATTCTGGCTCGACGCCGACCCATCGGTCACCCGGACGCCTCGGTGAGCGCATCACCGCTAGTGGATGACTCATTCGTTCCCTGGCGGGTGAACTTTCCCACTTAGAGTGCGGGCAGCCTTCCGCACCCTCGGACGCAGGGCTAGGGTTGGCCGCATACCGAGGCCTCCAAGGCCCGGCACAGCTGAAACCCAGCACCACCCATGCACAGAAATGAGGTCCCTCATGTCGGAGCAGACCACGAGCGAGGCCACTGGCGAGATCCAGGACACCGCCGTCATCGTCAGCCGGTCGGTGTCCCACCCCCTCAAGAGCGTCTGGAAAGTCGTCATGACCGATGCGGGCAACGAAGCCCTCCTCGGCCCCGGTGCCAAGCTCGGCGACAAGGGCCACACGTGGACAGCCGAGGACGGCACCACTGGCGTGACCCGCAGCTTCCACCCCCTCGAACAGATCCGGTTCTCCTGGCACCAGGACGCCGACGCTCCCAAGACGATCGTCGATCTGCACTTCCACGCCGTGTCTGACGTCGAGACCCGGCTCGAACTCGTGCACGATCACCTTCCGGCCGACGCCGATCGCGATTGGCTGACCGCGCACTGGAATGACGCGCTCGAGCGCATCGACCGCGACGCGCTCGACTGAACCACCCCGGACGCACGCCCGGTCACACGCGGTGGCCGGGCAAAGGTCCATCGCCCGCGAACCGGGGTCCGCTAGCCTTCAGCCATGAAGTTCCTCAAGTGGTTGTTCTTCCTGGTGGGGCTCGTCGGCCTGATCGTTGCCGGATTCCTGTTGTTCAAGAACTACATCGACATCCGTCAACTGCACGGCATCGCCTATGCGAACAAGAGTGCCGAAGGGCCCAATCCGAACCGTGACGTCATGGTCACCGTCGGCATCGCGGCCGCCAGTGGTCTGCTCGCGGGCGTCGGGATTGCTCTTCCTCGACGACTGCGTCCGAAGACCGTCGAGGTTCCTGTCGACCGGGTATCGGGGGAGCGCCTCGACCCGGCCGAGGTCGCCAAACCGCCGGTGGAACAGGCCTGACCAACTGCCTGACCTCTCCCGGTGCGGGTCTGCGTGATCCGCCGGCCCGGGCGTCGTGTCGCGTTCAGGATAGATTGACCCCGTGGCCGACACCGTTGCGCAAGCGTGGAGCACCCCTGACATCGAGCAGCCCTGGGCTGAACTGGGTCTGAAGGTCGATGAGTACGATCGCATCCGCGAGATCCTCGGTCGGCGTCCGACCGGGTGTGAACTCGCGATGTACTCCGTCATGTGGAGCGAACACTGCTCCTACAAGTCGTCGAAAGTGCACCTCAAGCGGTTCTCCGTGCTCAAACAGGAGACCCCGCGCGGGCCGCTCCTCGCCGGTATCGGCGACAATGCGGGTGCCGTCGACATCGGGCAGGGCTACGCGGTCACCTTCAAGGCCGAGAGCCACAACCACCCCAGCTTCGTCGAGCCCTATCAGGGCGCTGCGACCGGCGTGGGGGGCATCGTGCGCGACATCCTCGCCATGGGCGCGCGTCCGATCGGCGTGATGGACTCACTCAGGTTCGGTCCGCTGGACGCACCCGACACCGCGCGTGTGCTGCCCGGCATCGTCGCCGGGGTGGGCGGCTACGGCAACTGCCTCGGCCTGCCCAACATCGGTGGGGAGGTCGTCTTCGATTCGAGCTACTACGGCAACCCCCTCGTCAACGCCCTGTGCGTCGGGCTCATGCGACACGACGACCTGCACTTCGCCCACGCGTCCGGTGTGGGGAACGTGGTCATCCTGTATGGCGCAGCAACGGGTGGGGACGGCATCGGCGGGGCGTCCATCCTGGCGTCCGAGACCTTCGAGGACTCGGGGCCCACCAAGCGTCCGAGCGTGCAGGTCGGCGACCCCTTCATGGAGAAGCTGCTCATCGAGTGCACCCTCGAACTCTTCACCGAGAAGCTCATCCAGGGCATTCAGGACTTCGGTGCCGCGGGTCTGTCGTGCGCGACGTCGGAACTGGCGTCAGCCGGTGACGGCGGCATGCACGTCGTGCTCGACGCGGTGCCGCTGCGCGACCACACGCTCGCGCCAGAAGAGATCCTCATGAGCGAGTCGCAGGAACGCATGATGGCGGTGGTCGAGCCCGCGAAGGTCGACCGCTTCCTCGAGATCTGCCGCAAGTGGGACGTCCTGGCGACCGTGGTCGGCGAGGTCACCGAAGGCGACCGGCTCATCATCGACTGGCACGGCGAGACCGTTGTCGATGTCGACCCGAAGACCGTCGCGCACGAAGGTCCGACCTATCACCGCCCCTACCACCGGCCAGTCTGGCTCGACGAGGTCAACGCCGACTCGGCCAACCACCTGCCGCGCCCGACGTCCGGGGACGACCTGGCCGACACGCTGCTGCGGCTCGTCGGCTCACCCAACCTGAGCGACCGGTCGTGGATCACCGACCAGTACGACAGGTACGTCCGGGGCAACTCGGTGCTTGCCCAGCCCGAGGACGCGGGCATGCTGCGCATCGATGAGGAGACGGGGCTGGGCATCGCGCTCGCTACCGACTCCAATGGGCGCTACTGCTACCTGAACCCCTACCTCGGCGCACAGTTGGCGCTCTGCGAGGCCTATCGGAACGTCGCCGTCGCTGGGGCCGAGCCCGTGGCCATCACCGATTGCCTCAACTTCGGTTCCCCGGAGGATCCCGAGGTGATGTGGCAGTTCGTCGAAGCCATCAAGGGCCTGGTCGACGGCTGCGAGATCCTCGGGACGCCCGTCACCGGCGGAAACGTCAGCTTCTACAACCAGACGGCGTCGCAGGCTATCCTGCCCACGCCGACGGTCGGCATGCTCGGTGTCATCGACGACGTGACGAAGCGGATCGGTGTGGGCTTCGCGTACGAGGGCGACGGAGTGTTCCTGCTCGGTTCGACGGGCGAGGACCTGTCGGGTTCGGTCTGGGCCGACGTCATGCACGACGGGCACCTCGGCGGCCTGCCGCCACGGGTGAACTTCGCCGGTGAGCAGGCTCTCGCGACGGTGATGCGTGCGGCGAGCAACGAGGGGCTGGTGAGTTCGGCCCACGACCTGTCCGAGGGCGGGCTCGCGATCGCGCTGGTCGAGAGCTGCCTGCGACACGACAGGGGTGTGGCGCTCACGCTGCCCGAGGGTGATCCGTGCGTCCAGTTGTTCAGCGAGTCGACAGCGCGGGCGCTCGTGAGCCTGCCCGCCGCATCGCTGGCGCGCTTCACACAGCTGTGTCGTGACCACGGCGTCCCCCTGACCCGGCTGGGCGAGGTGACCGACAATCGCGAGGTCGAGGTGCGCGGGACGTTCACGTTGTCGCTGGACGTCGTCCGGCAGCGCTGGGCGTCCCCGATCCCCGCTGCGATGACCGCCTGACGGAGGCTGCAGACCCCTCGCTAGGGTGGATGCATGGACACCACCTCTGCGCGCATCGCTGTCGAGCGCGTGCTCCCAGCCACCCTCGCCGACCTCGACATGCTCGTGCGCATCCCCTCGATCTCGTCCCTGCCCGACCATGCGTCCGAGGTGCAGCGCAGCGCCGAGACCGTCGCTTCCCTGATCCGGGACGCGGGCTGCCCTGACGTCAGGATCGTGGTCGAGGGGGGCAAGCCCGCCGTGATCGCGCGCTTCCCGGCGCCCGAGGGCCAACCGACGGTGTGCCTCTACGCCCACCACGACGTCCAGCCCACGGGTGACCCCGCGTTGTGGTCGTCCGAGGCCTTCACACCTGCGGTGCGTGACGGACGTCTCTTCGGACGCGGCACCGCCGATGACAAGGGAGGCATCGGCGTCCACCTGGCCGCCCTGCGTGCCCACGACGGACGCCCGCCCGTCGGCGTCACCCTCTTCATCGAGGGCGAGGAGGAGATCGGCTCGCCCTCTCTGCGCCGCATCATCGACACCCACACCGACCTGCTTCGCGCCGACGTCTTCGTCATCGCCGACTCGGTCAACTGGGACGTCGACGCCCCCGCCTTCACCACCACCCTGCGCGGACTGGCCGACTGCGTCGTGGAGGTGCGGACGCTCGACCATGCGCTGCACTCCGGACAGTTCGGCGGCGTCGTCCCGGACGCGCTCACGAGCCTGTGCCGGCTGCTGGCGACCCTTCACGACGACGCCGGAAACGTCGCCATCGAGGGATTGTTCAGCGCTCCCGGCCCCGACCTCGACTACCCGCTCGACCGCCTCACCGCCGAATCCGGACTCGTGGACGGAGTGTCCTGGCTGGGCGACGGGTCGACCGTCACCCGCATGTGGACGCGCCCCAGCGTCTCGGTGCTCGCCATCGACGCCACACCGGTGGCGAGTGCGTCCAACACCCTCGCTCCCGTCGCCCGGGCGAAGGTGAGCCTTCGCGTCGCCCCCGGCGACGATGCGCACTCGGCCGAGGACGCCCTCGTGCGGCATCTCGAGACGCACGCACCCTGGGGTGCGAAGGTGACCGTCACGCGGGGGGACAGCGGGCAGCCGGGCGTCATCCCGTTCGAGGGGCCGGCGTGCGACGCGGCCTTTGCGGCGTTCCGCGAGGCGTGGGGCAAGGACCCCGTGACGATCGGCTGCGGCGGTTCGATCCCGATGGTCGCCGACTTCCAGCAGGCATTCCCCGAGGCGTCCGTGCTCGTCACCGCCGTGACCGATCCCGATTCGCGGATGCACGGCATCGACGAGTCGCTGCACCTGGGCGACTTCGCCAAGGCATGCTTGGCCGAGACGCTGTTGCTCACGGCACTGGCTCGTTGATCGAAGAAGGCAGACATGGATGTCAGTCGGCGAAGGGCGCTGGGCGGACTGCTCGGCGTGGCGGGGGCGTCCCTGGTGGGCTGTGCAGACCAGGCCGCCGCACCCGCCGCGAGCACCGGTGCCGCGTCCACGCCGACGCGGCAGACACAGACGTCCCAACCCACGTCCGCCACCACGTCGGCTTCGTCGTCGACGCCCACTCCCACGACGACGTCCCCGAGCGCAGCCCCGGCTCGCCTGACCTGGCCGCTCACCGGGGAACCTGTCGGTGACGCGTCGAAGCTCCGCCACGCGGCAGTCGGGGTGAAGGTGCCCGACACCCAGGGCGAGCACCCCCAGGTGGGTCTCGACAAGGCCGACATCGTCTTCGTCGAGATGGATGGCTACCGGGACGCGGCCGGCTACAGCAGCACCCGGCTCCTCCCGGTCTTCCACTCGCGCATGCCGGACGCGGTGGGTCCGGTGCGCTCCCTGCGTCCGGTGGACGTGCCGCTCCTCAGCCCGATGCATGCCATCGTCGGCAACACCGGCGGGGCCGGGTGGGTGCTCAACTACGTCGAACAGGCGGACGCGTACGTCGAGGGCATGTTGTCGTACATGAACACCCGCGGCACCGGCTCGTACTCGATCGACCCGAGGCGCGTCCGTGTGCTCGGAGGCGTGACCTACTACGACCGCGCGGTCCTGTGCCACCCGACGGTTCTCGCCAGGCAGTCCCGAACCTTCAGCACCGCCCCGCCGATGCCCTACTTCCCGTTCGCGGCCGACGCCGCCGGGGCCAGCACCGCAACGGGGTCCGCCGCAGGCACGATCCGGGTGCCGTGGAAGGGCAACGACTACGCGATGTCGTACGCCTACGACTCCGGCACCAGAACCTACCTGCGCAGCATGCCCTGGGGCAGGCACGTGCTGGCCAACGGCGTCCGGGTGGCGCCCGACAATGTGCTGGTCATCCGGGCCGGACAGACGTATCGAAAGCTCGTCAGCGGACGCGGGGCCGTGGAGCCCGTGCACGAGATCATGGACGCCCGGGGGAGCTTCTTCTACTTCAACGGTGGACGCGGCGTCACGGGCACGTGGGCGAAGACCGCGATCAACGAGAGTTTCTCCCTGACCCTCGACAGTGGTGAGCCGCTTCGGATGGCTCCGGGGCAGACCTACGTCGAACTTGTGGCAACCAGGGCGCCGGTGACGTTCAAGGCCTGACGAGCGGACTGGCGGGTCTGCCCGGCGGGGTAGGCTGACGCCCGTGGTTCTACGCCCAGATGGACGCCTCACCAACGATCTCGACCCCCACGACCGCGGCCCCCAGGACGCGTGTGGGGTCTTCGGCGTCTACGCTCCGGGCGAAGAGGTCTCGAAACTCACCTACTACGGCCTGTATGCGCTGCAGCATCGCGGGCAGGAGTCGGCCGGCATCGCTGTCAGCGATGGCGACCGCATCATGGTGTTCAAGGACATGGGGCTCGTCAGCCAGGTCTTCGACGAGGCCACGCTGAACTCCCTCCCCGGCCACGTCGCGATCGGGCACACGCGCTATTCGACGACCGGCGCGTCCGTCTGGCACAACGCCCAGCCCACGTTCCGCGCGTCCGGTCACGGCGGCATCGCCCTGTCGCACAACGGCAACCTCACGAACACCGACGAACTCGAGGCATGGCTGGCCGAGCGCATGCCGGGCGCCGACGTGCCCCACAAGAACTCGATGGACTCGACGAGCGACACGGCCATCGTCACGGCCCTGCTCGCGACCTTCGACGACATCCCGCTCGAGCAGGCCGCCCTCAAGGTGCTGCCGCGTTTGAAGGGCGCGTTCTGCTTCACCTTCATGACCGAGAATTCCCTGCTCGCCGCGCGCGACCCGCAGGGCATCCGCCCCCTCGTCCTCGGACGCCTGCAGTCAGGCTGGGTGGTCGCCAGCGAGACTGCAGCCCTCGACATCGTGGGGGCCACCTTCGTGCGCGAGGTTGAACCCGGAGAGATGATCAGCGTCTCCGAAGCTGGGCTGCGCACCTACACGTTCGCGGAGTCGGCACCCAAGGGTTGCCTCTTCGAATACGTCTACCTGGCGCGTCCCGACACCCTGATCGCCGGTCGACGCATCCACAACGTGCGGGTGAAGGTGGGCAAGATCCTCGCCCAGGAACACCCCGCGGACGCCGACCTCGTCATCCCGGTGCCCGATTCGGGGACGCCGGCCGCCGTCGGCTACGCGGCCCAGTCGGGCATCCAGTACGGGATGGGCCTGGTCAAGAACGCCTACGTCGGACGCACCTTCATCCAGCCCAGCCAGACGATCCGCCAGCTCGGGATTCGACTCAAGCTCAACCCGTTGCGGGACGTCGTCGAGGGACGTCGCCTCGTGGTGGTGGACGACTCCATTGTCCGGGGCAATACCCAGCGGCAGTTGGTGAAGATGCTCCGCGAGGCCGGGGCTGCCGAGGTGCACGTGCGCATCAGCTCGCCGCCGGTGAAGTGGCCGTGCTTCTACGGCATCGACTTCGCCACCCGGGCCGAATTGATCGCTCCCGGCATGGGGGTCGACGAGATCTGCCGGTCGATCGGTGCCGACTCACTGGGTTACGTCTCGCTCGAGGGCCTCGAGAAGGCCACCCACGTGCGCCACGACGAGTTGTGCCGTGCCTGCTTCGACGGCGTCTACCCGGTCCGGATCCCCGCCGACCGCGCCGAGCAGATGGGCCTGTCGCAACCCGAGGAGATCTGATGCCGGACGCCCGACAGCGCGCCTTCTTCGACCGGGCGGTCGTTCGGCTCGTCATCTGTCTCGGCGTCGGGATCGCAGTCGGCATCGCCACAGCGACAGCCTGGGCGGGCGTCCTCGGTGCGGTGCTCGGGTGGGTGGTCGCCGCCTTCTCGTTCGTGGGGTGGACGCTCCTGCAGACGTGGCCGATGTCACCGGACGAGACGTCCGAGCACGCGACGAGCGAGGATGCCGGACGCGTCGTCGCCGACCTCTTGCTGGTCGTCGCCGCCGTCGCGAGCCTCGTGGGCGTGGGCTTTCTCCTGTTCGCGGGCCAGCAGGCCAATCAGGCCGCCGAGGCGGTTCTCGGGGTGGCCAGCGTCGTGGCGTCCTGGTCGCTGGTGCACACCCTGTTCGCACTGCGGTACGCCCGACTGTTCTACATCGATGACGACGACGGCGGCATCGACTTCAACAACGACGACCACGGGCAGCCCGCCTACTCCGACTTCCTCTACGTCGCCTTCACGATCGGCATGACCTATCAGGTCAGCGACACGGTCTTCACGCGTCCCGACTTCCGGCAGGTCGCGCTTCGGCAGGCGCTGCTCGCCTACCTCTTCGGGTCGGTGATCCTGGCCTGCACGATCAACCTGGTGGTCCAGCTCGCCAGCTCGGGGAGCTGACTCGATAGGCTCACGGTGCGTCCATTTCAGGAGGAAGCCATGTCCCAGTCCGCGTACGCCAAGGCCGGCGTCGACATCGAGGCGGGGGACCGTGCCGTCGAACTGATGAAGGCGCACGTCGCGCGCACTCGGCGTCCGGAAGTGCTGGGCGGGCTCGGCGGCTTCGCAGGCTTCTTCGACGCCTCGGCGCTCAAGGACTTCGCCCACCCGGTGCTCGCCACCTCGACCGATGGCGTGGGTACCAAGGTGGCGATCGCCCAGGCCATGGACGTCCACGACACCGTGGGGTTCGACCTGGTCGGCATGCTCGTGGACGACCTCGTCGTCTGCGGGGCCGAGCCCCTCTTCCTCACCGACTACATCGCCTGCGGGAGCGTCGTCCCGGAGCGGATCGCGTCCATCGTCAAGGGCATCGCGGCCGCGTGCGAGCAGGCGGGATGCGCCCTCCTGGGGGGCGAGACCGCCGAACACCCCGGGCTGCTGGCACCTGACGAGTACGACATGGCCGGAGCGACCACGGGGGTGGTCGAGCGCGACGACATCCTCGGGGCCGAGCGCATCCGTCCCGGTGACGCGGTCCTCGCGCTGGCGTCCTCCGGCCTTCACTCCAACGGTTACTCCCTCGTGCGCCACGTGCTGCTCAACCAGGCGGGGTGGGCGCTTGACCGGGACGTCCCCGAACTCGGACGCCGGCTCGGCGAGGAGCTGCTCGAGCCGACCCGGGTCTACGCCCTCGACGTGCTCGCGATGATCCGGGCCACCGAGGTGCACGCGATGAGCCACATCACCGGCGGGGGCCTGGCCAACAACCTCGTCCGCGTCTTCCCGCCCGGCCTGTCGGCCACGATCGACCGCGCCACGTGGACGCCCCCGCCGATCTTCTCGCTCGTCCAGGGGGTGGGCGACGTGTCCCGGGCCGACATCGAGGCGACGCTCAACATGGGGGTCGGCATGGTCGCGGTCCTGCCGGCAAACAGCGTTGTGGCAGCTCAATCGGTGCTCACTGAACGAGGCATCGCGTCCTGGGTCTGCGGTGAGGTGACGGCCGCAGCGGGCGAGGCCCGGGTCGAGCTCGTCGGCCACCACTGAGGCACACGTTCGCAATCGGCGCATCTTTTGGCGTGGGGTCGGCGAACTAGTAGCCTGTACGCACGAGTTGAACACACTGCCGCGGCATGACCGCGAGGACAAAAGCGAGGGGGTCGACCCATATGGGGCGCGGCCGTGCAAAGGCGAAGCAGACAAAGGTGGCCCGCGATCTCAAGTATCGCCCGGTGTCCACGGACTTCGCCTCGTTGGAACGAGAGCTACGCGGGACGTCGGAGGTCGACATCGCCGACATCCCCGACGCGTACGCAGACCTCGCGGCGCAGTACGTCGTGGACGACGATGACTTCATCGTCGAGGATGACGACGACGACGAGTTCGACGATGATGACGACGACGAGGGTCCGCGTCCGCCTGTGTGACTGACCGGGTCCGCGCCACCGTGTCAGTAGTCTGGACGCATGGAGTGGACGCCTGATCGCCTGTTGCCCGGATACGAGTGCTACAGCTTCGAGATCCCGCTGGCCGTCACCGCCATCGGCGAACCCGACGATCCGCTGACGTCCACGATCATCCGGCGCAACCCGACGACGTCGAGGCGCGCCGTGATGTACCTGCACGGCTGGAACGACTACTTCTTCCAGACGCACCTGGCCGATTTCTTCGCCGCGCGCGGCTTCGACTTCTACGCGGTGGAGTTGCGGCGCTACGGACGCAACCTCCGCGAGGGCCTCCTCGGCGGCTACATCACCGACCTCGACGAGTACTCACATGAACTCGACGTGGCCTACGACATCATCGCTGCCGACCACGACGAGGTGACCCTGATGGGCCACTCGACGGGTGGACTCGTCGGGGCCTTGTGGGCCGATGGACGCGCGGGCGACCTCAGCGGTGTCATCCTCAATTCGCCGTGGCTCGACCTGCAGGGATCACCCCTCCTGCGAACGGTCACCACGCCCATCATCTCGAGGCTCTCCGACTCCTACCCCACGACCGTCATCCCGTTGCCTGACAACGGCTTCTACCAGCGGACGATCTCGGCCAGCGAGGACGGTGAGTGGACCTACGACGTGTCACTCAAGCGGAACCCGTCGTTCGTCATCCGCATGGGCTGGCTGAAGGCGATCCTGCACGGCCACGGACGCGTCGCGGCGGGCCTGTCGATCGACACGCCCGTGCTCGTGCTCAGCAGCGTCCGCAGCGACTTCCGGCGACGCTGGAACCCCGCCTTGATGAGCGCCGACACCGTGCTCGACGTTGACAAGATCGCCCATGCGGCCGTCGGGCTGGGGCACCACGTGACCATGGTGCGCATCGAGGATGGCCTGCACGACCTGGTGTTGTCGCGTCCCGACGTGCGTCAGGTCGTCTTCGACGAGATGGGACGCTGGCTCGGCGCCTATGTCGAGTAGTGCCGGAACATGCGAGAACCCCGGGTCGGTGACCCGGGGTTCATGCGGTGGCCAGGGCCGGGATCGAACCGGCGACCTTTCACTTTTCAGGCGAACGCTACTACCAGCTGAGCTACCTGGCCAGAAACAACAAGCGACCCCGACGGGACTCGAACCCGCGACCTCCGCCGTGACAGGGCGGCGCGCTAACCAACTGCGCTACGGGGCCTTGCGGCCCCCGGAACTCCTTGCCAGATGCGGCTTCGGGACTCCGGGCGCTGCCTTGCGGCAGCTTGGAAACTATAGCGTGGCCGGCGCCTCGATGTGAAATCGCAGAATGCGGGACGCGGCGTCCACGATCTCAGTCGCCGTCGGTGCTCGTCCACGACGAGGCAGCCCGATCGACCCAGTCGGCCGTCGACAGGCCCGAGCGGTCGAAGTCGACCACCCCGCAGAGGAACGCGAGCGTGACGTCCGTGTACACGTTGGCGCTCGCCCACAACGTGTCGTGGAATCGCTCGGGATCGATGCGTCGGCGCAGCAGCACCCCGTCGAGGATGGCCTGCAGCGCCATCTGGATCCGCTCGTCGGTCCACCCGGGCCGAAGTGCGGCGCCCGTGTCAGCCAGGGCGCGCTGGATGAACAACACCCACATGTCCTGGTCGGCGCGGGCCGCCTCGATGACCGGGGCAGCAACCTCCGGGTGATGCCCCAGCAGGGGTGCGACGTGGGCCAGCAGCCACGTCCTCGGATGCTCGGACAGCTCGATCTCGATGGCGTCCGTGACGATGCGGAGGCGTTCGCAGACCGTCCCTGAGCCGTTCCACGCCGAGTCGAGCGCGGCGAAGGTCTGCGGGGCGGACTCGCCGCCCACGTCCCGGTACAGAAGGGCGTGAACGATCGCGTCCGACACGAAGTCATCCTTGACCGGCCAACGGTTGCGGAACGCCTTCCGGGACGCGGTGTCGTCCCTCTCGCTGGCCGCGCGAAGGACGTCCTCGGTACGCATCCACTCCAGCGCCGCCGGGAAGTGCAGGGCCCGGAGGCGGGCGGGAATGTCGGTGCCCGGTTCGGCCAGGGCGGCATCGATGAGCGACGCGGCTGCGCTGAGAAACTTCTCGGCGGTCGCGTCCGATCGCGACGGAGCGGGCCTGGGGCTCATCGTTTCCCTTCGGAAGAAAGGTGAGGGCCATTGATTGGCCCCCTACGCCACTTGTGGCGCACCGCTCGAAAGCCTAGCCTTGTCGTGAGGCTTGACGACGCGTTCTGGGGGGAAACGTCGAAAGCCGGGGAGGCGCTCAGCGCCGGTCCCCATGGAGCGTCCCGATCACTCGGGACGCTCCTTTAGTTTCAGCCGAAGTTCACTTGGCGTCCGACCGTTCCGACCAGCGACTGCCGGTATTCCGGGGACGACACACGAGCCAGTTCCTTCTCGGCTCGTCTCAGGCGACCCGGCATGTCGAGGCGAGCCACCGGAGCGTCATTGCCGGGGGTCTGCACGAACTTCGACATCGCTGCGATCGCGTGTTCGCACCGGGCCGTGTCGAAGTCCTGCTTCGCGTCGAGCATCGCCGCGTACCAGTCGCTGGCCAGGATCGTGTCGCGCTCGAAGAGCGACCTGACCTCGGGCGAGTCCAGGTCGTAGCCCTCGGACGTCGTGCCGTGGGCCATGATTTCGAGCAGGGCCCGCAGTGGCGGGCAGGCCAGCCCGATGGTCCCGTCATCGAAGTACGCCTGGGCGACCCTCTGGTGGGTGGTGACGATGATGTCGACGCTCTCGGCGAAGATGTCGGCGTCCTGCAGTTCGGGACGCAACATGTCATCGGTGAACACCACATCGGGGTGCAGGAAGATGCGTCCGAAGTAGGTGGTGGCGAAGCGGGCGTTCATGCGGTAGCCGAGGCGGCTGGCGAGCACCATGCGTCCGTCATGCTCGAAGTCGGTCATCTTCTCGAGGTAGCCGCCCTCGATGAGGATCGACGCCTCACGTTCGCCGGGCCACATGCGGCTGAACAACTCGGGCACGAGCAGGGAGATGTCGTGCGCGACCTTGACCGACGGGCCGATGTGTCCTGCACTCGACAGCCAGCCGTCGTACCCGGTGAGGGCGTAGCTGAGCAGCGAGTAGTTCAGGTCGACCACGGCAGGCATCGCATTGAAGGGGGCCTTGGTGAGCGCGCCCTCGCTGCCCGCGCCCGTCGTCGAGGGCGACTTGCCGGTCATCGACGAGATGAACTCCATGAACAGCTCGGGGAGCTCCATGTAGTGCAGGGGGTTGTACGCGCACAGGGGCGGCACGCCGTCCTCGGGAGGGTTGTTGCGACGGCCGGCCGCCACGATGTCGACGCCGAGCGGAGCTTCCTGACCGAGCGGGAGCTTGCGCAGCAGGTGGCTGGCGACGTCCGCAGCGGCTGTGGCCTCGGGATTGGTGAGGTCGGGACGCACCTGGAGGTAACGGGGGTTCTTGCTGGGTGCGCCGTTGACCAGCCGCGGCTCGGACGACGCTGCAAAGTACTTCGGGGACGCTTCGTCGGGCATCGCGGCCGACGCCCTCACCAGGTCGGCCATCGGGTCGGTGAACTGGCTGAACGCGACGACGTCCTCGGCCATGGCGCGTGCGTCCGCATGGGTGAGGGGTTCGAAGTTGGAGATGAACGTCGACGTGGTCGCCATGTCCTTCTCCGTCTGCTCGTCGTAGCCCCGGATGATCGCATCGTCCGGACGCTGGAACAGCAGCCGCTCGCAGTTCTTGACGTATTTCCGCGAGACCCCGTTGGGACCGGGAGCGACGGTGGACGCCGTGATGTCGTCCTCGGTCTGCACCTTCGCTGCGGGGGAGAAGTCCGGCCGCAGGCTGAACAGCCGCCAGGAACCGTCCGCGTCGAAACCGACCCGGAGCATGTTGACCATGATCTTCTCGCCGTCCAGACGCACCGCGTTGCCCTCGCGTCCGTTCATGATGCCGACGCTGAAGTGGCTGCGCCAGTCGTCGCCCCACACGGGCTTGTAATAGCGCTTGACCGTGTAGAGGAGTTCCTTGATGTAGGCCGGGATCGATCGCAGGTAGTCGTTGTGGGCTGCGTGGTACTCGCTGCGCGGGGTCATCAGCTTGATGACCGAGCCCAGGCTCCGTTTGTCGGACAGGATCGGGCGCGTGTCGACACCGCACTTGTCGGGGTCGGCGAAGCGATTGGTCCAGTCGCCGTCCAGGAGCGACTGGATGGTGTCCATGTCGCGCTCGAAGTCGGCGGAATAGGCATTGCCGTAGACGAACGCGTCCAGGAGTGACTTCGAGATCTCGGACTTGCCGCCGCCCGACACCGTGGCCGGCTTGTGGCACTCGGTCGAGGTGGGCGACGTCCCGATGAGGATCCACTGGGTGCGGTCGGTCTCACGGTGCTTCATGTGGACGCGGTACCCGTTGGGCGACAGGTAGGTGACCTCGTTGAGCATGCGGATTTTGCCGGCCGTCCCGTCGGGCTTGGTCCAGCTGACGGTCTGGCTCCGAAGCGAGAAGGTCGAACGTCCGGGGACCACGACGAGGTGCTTCTGCTCCAGGTCGAGGGCGTGGCCCTCCGGCTGCAGGGCGAAGCGCTGCGGATCGCGTGCCACGACGTCGGCGACGGTGTAGTCGAGGGTTGTGTGACGATCGGTCCACTCCGAACCCAGGTTGTAGGCCGGGAAGACCAGGGCGCCTCCAGCGTGCTCCTCCTCGGCGCATCCGAACAGGTTCGCCGAGTAGCTGACCTGGGTCTTCACCTCTTTCTTGCAGTAGCCGTAGTAGTTGTCGGCGATGACGGTGACGATGACGCCCCGCTGGTCGCGCGCGCAGATCTTGAATGCCTGCCCACCGTTGTACAACTCGTCCTCGGACGCCCAGCACATGCCGTCGCGCTTCTGGCGGTCGGTGGCGTCGTCGACGTGGGGGAGTCCGAGATCGACCTTGCGCGTCCGGATCAGGTGGGGGGCGAGGATGACGGCCCCCGTGTGCCCGGTCCAGGTGGCGGGGTTGAGGGACGCGTCGTTCTCGGGCAGGTAGGGGTCGCCGCCGTTGCCGAAGATCGACTCGACGAAGTCCAGGTTCGAGACAAGGCCGCCCGGAACGATGAAGCGGGTCTCCATCGACTTCTCGGCGATCTGACCGGGGACGCCCGGCACCACAAGCGGACGCAGCATGAGCGACACCCAACAGTGCGACGGCACCGGCTGGTTGGCGGTGTAGGGAAGGAGCAGGTCGGCCTGGGGAGGCTGGAAGGCCAGGGCCAGGAGCTTCGCGAAGACCGACTTCGGAACGGCGAGCTTGTCGTCGGGGATCGGGAGCCCGCCCTCGGCGATGTGGAAGACGCCCGCGGTCGTCCGACGGTCATTGGCAGGGTTGTGGAGCACGCCGTTCATGAGGCGATAGCTGGACAGCAGGGGGGAGGAGAATTCGTCTCCGTCCACGGGCAGCGAGATGCCGCGCGCGAGGCCGGCCTGATCGAGCACCAGCGTCCGCTTGGGCAACTCCGGCTTCGTGTCGCAGTCGGCCAGGTAGGAGTCGAGGAAGGCCTGGATGCGTCCGTCGGCGGCGCAGAGGCGGTCGGCGAGTCGGCGCAGTTGTTCCTGCTGGCGGGCCAGGATCGGGGCGACGAGCTGGGCCTCCGCGGTGGCGTCCGCGTCGCCGGTCATGGGAAAGCCGAGGAGTGCGAGTCGCAGATTGATGGCGTCGTTCACTGAGGGTCCGGGCATGCGTCCATTGTCCCTTGTGCGGGGGCAGAAGGAGGGGCCGCGTCTCAGAAGTGGGTGAGGAGGAGTATCCCCAACGGGATTCGAACCCGCGCTGCCGCCTTGAAAGGGCGGTGTCCTGG
>CALKHV010000093.1 GCA_937988865.1 uncultured Propionibacteriaceae bacterium
GCCGAGAACGATTGGTTCGCCCAGTAACCCTGATCGGCCTGGTACGCCTGGTCGACCTGGGTGTGCTCGTAGGGCTGGGACTGGACGTCACCGAGCTGCTGGGTGACGGACGTGTCGTCCGGGTGTCCGGGACCGGACGTGTCGTCCGGGTGTCCGGGACCGGACGTGGGCGCGTCCAGATCGTGGTTGTCATATCCCCCGGTCGACTCGGGCACCTGACGGTCGAAACCCTCGCCGGGACGCTGCTCGCTCATCGCGCTACCTCACTCTTCGTGCTCACGTTGATGGAAACACCACCAATCAACCTCTCATTCCTGTGCAAACGCTGTGAGGCTGCGACGAGTTGGCTGTCAGCCGGGATTCGACTCTCCCGGAGCGTGTGGCCGGCGCTGGTCCGGCTCACCCGAGGCAGGGTCGGACGCCGGTCGCTCCCACGGGGACTCCTGCGAGGGGGTTTCAGGAAGCGGCGGATACGGCTGGGCCGGGTACGGCGGTGCGGGGTAGTGCTGTCCCGGTTCGCCGGGATACTGCAGACCTGGATACACCACCTGTTGCGCGGCTGCCACGGCGGCCGCCCGGGCGTCCTTCCTGCGTCCGCGCATCACCAGGAACGCGATCACAGCCGCGAGGATCACCAGGGCGATCGCCAGGCCGGCGAACAGCGCCGTCCTCACCGACCCGGCGGCGGCACCGCCGGCGTCCCTGCCCGTGGCCAGCAGCCCCTCGGACGTCAGCAGGTCGGCCGCGTCCGCCCAGGTCACGGTGCGTCCTTCGACCGTGCTCGACCCGTTGTGGCTGAGCACCTCACCGGGAAAGGTCACCGACAACCTGAAGTCCGAGAAGGCGTCCTCAGTGAGCTGACCGCTCTGGCCCGTGCCCTCCAGGTCTGAGCCCGTGAGCTCGAAGGTCCAGACGCCATCGGCGAGCTTGAGGTTCGTCCCCGTGGAATCGATGGTCGCCAGCGAGCCCGTGAACGTGGCCTTGCAGCCGACGAAGGTGTCGTCCTCATAGGGAACGATCGCCGACCCCTGCGGACGCGCGTCGGCCATGTTCGAGCACAGTTGGTCACCGGTGATCGCCTGTCCCAGCTCTTGCAGGACCGACTTCTGCAGCCCGTAGTCGAGGGTCACGTCGATCACGTCCTGGCTGTGGATGACGTAGTCGGCGTTCAGCCGGATGCACGAGGAGAGAAGGAGCAGGATCGGCAGCGCGAGGGCGACGCGACGCAGGAATCGGGTCATGCGCCAAGGCTACGGCCGTCCCGTGCCCGCCACCCGGCCACTCGCTGTGCAGATGGCGCTGGTCTACCCACGCGAACTGCACAGTCAACGCACCGCCTGCAGGATTTGGGATGCTGGACGCATGACCAGCGCCCGCACACCCCGTCGCGTCGTGTTGATCGTCAACCCCACGGCCCGCCGGGCGGAGCGCGCGCGCCGGGCCCTCGCGCGTCGCCTCTCGGACGCCGGACTGCCGCCCCTGGGCGTCCTGGGCACCACGGTCGTCGACCCGGGAGTGGGGCAGGCCCGCACGGCGATCGAGCAGGGCGCCGACCTGGTCGTGGCCGCGGGCGGCGACGGGACGGTCCGTGAAGTGGCGGGCGTCCTGGCGGGTTCGGGCGTCGAACTCGGCATCCTCCCCCTCGGCACGGCCAACCTGTTCGCCCGCAACCTGGGCCTGCCCATGGGGGTCGACAACGCGGTCACCGCGCTCCTGACCCGCCCGGCGCGCCCCGTCGACCTCGGACGCGCAACCCTCGACGGCGTCAGCCACCCCTTCCTCGTGGTGGCCGGGATCGGCAACGACGCAACCACCGTCATGGCCACCCACGCCGTGGCCAAGGCGAGCCTGGGCTGGCTCGCCTACCTCCACTCGGGGGCCCGTCATCTGGCTGCCCCCCATCGGACGTTCACCCTTGTCAGGGACGCATCAGTCCCCGTCGACGTCACCGCCTGGACCGTCCTGTTCGCCAACTGCGGACGCCTCCCCGCCGGCATCACCGTCGTCCCGGACGCCCGGGTCGACGACGGCCTGCTGGACGTCCTCGTCGCGTCCACGGCCGGTCGCGAGTGGGTGAGCGCTGCCTACCACGGCCTCACGGGGACGCCCGAGCGCGGGCGCGGCCTGGCCTATTCGCGCGTCCGATCTGCGGTGGTCGAGCCCTCCCACGCCACGGCCGTCCAGCTCGACGGGGACGCCTTCCCGGCCGTCCACCGGTTGTCGGTGACACTCGAGCCCGGGAGCCTTCTCGTCAGGTACTGACTCCGATGGGCACCGTCAGGTGGTGACGATCCCTGCGGTCACCCGTGACAGGTCAGCGTCCAGCAAGGCCCTCGTCGCAGCTTCCTGCTCGGGCGAGTCCCACGCGATCGCCTCGAACCCGGCCACGGTCTCGGTGATGATCTTCGCGAGTCCGGCGTCCGAGACGAGTCCGGCGTCCCGGGCGATGATCCCGGCCGCGACGTAGGTGTCGACGACGTGGACGCCCCTGGCCCGCAACTCGTCCCGCTCCTCCGCGGACATCGCCAAGACGTCATGGATGAGCACGAGCCGCGTCCGGTCGGGTGCCTCGGTGATTAGGGCGAGCCCCGTGATGATGTCGCCCTGCCCGGAGTCGCCGATCCACACGAGGTCGTACTCGCCGAACATCTGCAGATAGCGAACCATGTTCGCGAGCTTGGCCGCCGCCATCCGTTCCTTGCTCGTCAGGTTGGTGAACCCACCCTGCAGGATCGACGACCGCGAGACGCCGGCCTTGATCAGCACGTCCTTGGTGTGGGTCTCGATGAGCCCCAGGGCGTCCTTGGGACGCGCGGTGACGAAGGTGAGGTCGCCGGTCGACGTCGGTGCGTCCAGCGGCCCGTTGTCGAGCGCCTGGTAGAGGGCGAGGATGCCGGGTATCAGCGTCCCCTTCGGGTAGCGGGTCTCGTGGAGCTTCGAGAACGCGGTGTCGTCGATGTCGGACAGCACCTTGACATCGCGGACCTCCACCCCCAGAGCCTCGGACGCGAAGTGCTCGAGCACGCGCGCCCGAATCTCGTCGGAGTCGAGGTCGACGTAGACCAGGCCCTCGAGGTCGTGCTCGTCGGCGCGCAGGTTGAGCTGGTTCTTGAGCTGGGTGAGTTCGAGCCCGTGCCGGGAGAGCAGGATGCCCGCGATGAGGGCCTCCTCGGCGTCGCCCGTGCGTCCGATCTGCATGGCGTGGATGACCTTCGCCTGGTTGGGGATCGTCAACTCGTCGCGACGCTGGTCAGCGAGCAGGCGCAGCAGGACGGTGAGGTTGTCGGGTCCGATGACACGGTCGTCGACGTCGGTCACGAGGGCGTCGAGGTCCACTGCATCGAGGAGGTGGTTCAGGTCGTCCGCGGACGCCCTGCGCAGCACCTCGATGATCTCGGCCTCCTCGGAGGCGTCGGTCGCGCCGCGCATGAGCGCCTGGATCAGGGGAAGGGCCTCGGTCATGGGTCCAGCCAAGCAGGCGGACGCGTCCCCGTCGAGGGCGGACGCCGAGTCAGCCCAGCGGTCGGAAACGGGCCGAGAAGAAGCGGAGCGTGGGCGACTCGTAGGTGAACTCCAGACCCCGGATCTCGTGGCGTCGGGCGAACAACTCGATCACCGCGTCGGCGACGACGTCCATGTGGCGGTCGGTGTAGACGCGGCGCGGGATCGTCAGGCGCACGAGTTCGAGCGACGGGTGGCGATTGGTCCCGTCGGGGTTACGGCCCGCCGAGACAATGCCACGTTCCATCGAGCGGACGCCGGACTCCACGAACAATTCGGCCGCGAGCGCCTGGGCCGGCAACTCGTCCTGGGTGAGGTGGGGCAGGAAGCGGCGGGCGTCCAGGAAGACCGCGTGCCCGCCGATCGGCTCGACGATGGGGACGCCGCCCTCCATCAGCCGCTCACCCAGGTAGCGCACCTGGCCGACCCGGTGGGCGAGGTAGGCGTCGTCGACGGCCTCGCGCAGGCCGACGGCCATGGCGTCGAGGTCGCGTCCGGCCAGACCGCCGTAGGTGGGCATGCCCTCGAAGAGGACGACGAGTTCGCGCGCCTTGAGCAGGATCTCCTCGCTGCGCATCGCGAGGAAGCCGCCGATGTTCACCAGGCAGTCCTTCTTGCCGCTCATCGTGAGGCCGTCGAAGTACGACAGCATCTCTTTCACGATGGACGCGCACGTCCGGTCGGCGTAGCCCTCCTCGCGCTGCTGGATGAAGAAGGCGTTCTCGGCGAGGCGGGTGGCGTCCGACCACATGATGATGTGGTGCTCGTCGCACACGCGACGCACGGCCCGGATGTTCTCCATGCTCACCGGCTGCCCGCCGGCGAGGTTCACGGTGACCGCCACGTTGATGTAGGCGATGTTCTCGGCCCCCACCTCGGCGATGAGCGCCTCGAACTTGGCGATGTCGACGTTGCCCTTGAACGGGTGCCGGGCGCTGGGGTCGTGGGCCTCGTCGATGATGACGTCGTGGAAGGTGCCGCCCGCCAGTTCCTGGTGGGCTCGCGTGGTCGTGAAGTACATGTTGCCCGGCACGTGCTGGCCGGGGCGGATGAGGATCTGGCTGATGAGGTGTTCGGCGCCGCGTCCCTGGTGGGTGGGGACGATGTGGGGGAAGCCGTACACGTCCTCGACGGCGGCCTTGAGCCGGTCGAAGCTCACCGCGCCGGCGTAGGCCTCGTCGCCGAGCATCATCATCGACCACTGGGCATCGCTCATCGCGGACGTCCCCGAGTCGGTCAGCAGGTCGATGTAACACATCTTCGAGGGCAGCAGGAAAGTGTTGTGGCCCGCCTCCTCGATCGCGACCCGGCGCTCCTCGCGCGTGTGCATGACCAGCGGTTCGACCATCTTGATGCGGTACGGTTCAGCAAGTTTGCGGGCGTCTGACGGCATGGACGCAACGATATCCCGTGCCTGAGCGCTGCGAACAGAGGAGTTCCCGTCCATGGGCGTCCGGGCGCGCGCCGGGCCTGGTGCGGTCCGGGGCAGGGGACGCGGGAACAGTTCACCGCGATCGTGCGTTGAGTCGGTGCCTGCGGGCATCCACCCGCAATCCCGCTGCTACTTCCACCTTGTCAGTTCCACGCTGTCAGTCCCACGCTGTCCGTTCCACGTCATTCCTGCCAGTCGCCCCGGCCGGTGCGAAACGAAGTGTCCGTGGCACTGGCTATCGTTGTCCACGTCCGCAAGAAAGGTCGCGCATGTCCGACGTCCGCGAAGTCATCATCATCGGTTCTGGCCCCGCCGGCTACACCGCAGCCATCTACGCCGCTCGAGCCGAGCTCAAGCCCCTCGTCTTCGAGGGAGCCCTGACCGCTGGCGGCGCGCTCATGAACACCACCGAGGTCGAGAACTTCCCCGGTTTCGCCGAAGGCATCATGGGGCCCGACCTCATGGACAACATGCGCAAGCAGGCCGAGCGCTTCGGCGCCGAACTCGTGACCGACGACGTCACGAGCGTCGACCTGCTCGCCAACCCCAAGGTCGTGGTCGACGGTGAGGGTGCCACGCACCTCGCCAAGGCGATCATCCTTGCCACCGGTTCGGGCTACCGCCGCATCGGCATCCCCGACGAGGATCGTCTCTCGGGTCGTGGGGTCAGCTGGTGCGCCACGTGCGACGGCTTCTTCTTCCGCGACAAGGACATCGCCGTCATCGGCGGTGGCGACTCCGCGCTCGAGGAGGCCACCTTCCTGACCCGCTTCGCGAAGTCGGTCACGATCGTCCACCGACGCGACGAGCTCAGGGCGTCCAAGATCATGATCGATCGCGCGAAGAAGGATCCGAAGATCTCCTTCGCGTGGAACTCGATCGTCGTGGGCATGATCGGTGAGAAGTCGGTCGAGGCCATCACCCTCGCCGACACCCTCACGCACGAGACCCGCGTGCTCCCGGTGCAGGGCGTGTTCATCGCGATCGGGCACGACCCGCGATCCGAGCTCGTGAAGGGCCAGGTCGACCTTGACCCAGCCGGCTACGTGATCACCCAGGGCGGCTCGACGTCCACCAACATCGACGGGGTCTTCGCCTGCGGCGACCTGGTCGACCACACCTACCGTCAGGCCATCACAGCGGCCGGCACCGGCTGCGCCGCTTCCCTGGACGCGGAGCGCTGGCTCGCCGCCCAGGCCGACAACGCCTGACCCTCACAGACTCCCGAGAGGACACCACCATGGCCGTGGTCCACGCCACCGATGCCACCTTCGACGAGCTCGTCGTCAAGGCGAGCCTGCCCACACTCGTCGACTACTGGGCCGACTGGTGCTCGCCGTGCAAGCAACTCTCCCCGATCATCGAGGAGCTGGCGTCCACCTATGAGGGACGCCTGAACGTCGTGAAGCTCGACACGAACGCCAACCCGATGGTGCCCACGCAGCAGGGCGTCCTCAGCCTGCCCACGCTGCAGGTGTATGTGAACGGCGAGGTGGTCAAGCAGCTCCAGGGCGGCAAGACCAAGGCACAGCTGATCAGGGCCCTCGAGGAATACCTCTGAGCATGACCGGCGACGAGCACGGCACTGACGGGCGGACGCGGGTCACCCACGCCGCCTCGGAGTTCGTGAAGCGTCCGGGGGTCGCCGTCGGCATCCTCGCGAGCGTCGCGGTGATCGTTGCGGCGGGGCTCGGCGGCTACTGGCTCGGCCAGCAGGGCGACGAGGCGGTCGACACACCGACGGCAGCCGCCAACCCCTGGACGCTGGCGCTTCCCGACACGGTCGACGAGTACTCGCGCAACCCGGGGTCGGACGAGAGCCAGACGACCAGCTCGGCGCCACCGAAGACCACGATCTCGGCCACCTACTCCAAGGGTGGGCAGACCAGCGTCCTCGTGTTGCTGAGTCGTCCCGACGCCAACGCCGAGACCTTCCTCAGGGAGGCCGCGTTCAACGCGGTCCTGGCCCAGGACCACGGCTTCTGCGGGACGTCGACCGACAACGATCTTGAGGGCTGCGCGGTGGTGCGCGACAACACGTCGATCCTCGCCGTGGGAATGGTCGACCAGTCGCGTGAGGAACTGATGTCGGTCGCGGAACTGTTCGCCGACACGGTGGCCGACTAGTCGCGCTCAGGCGGCACGGCAACCTTCGAGGCGTGGGTGAGAACCTGAGAGATTCTGCACCAAATATTGAGAATCCCTCAGAATTCGCTTACCGTAGGAGAGGCGCGGCGTCCTGGACCCCCAGGAGGCGGCCGGGACCGTCGCACAGGCAACGGTCTGCCCGTCCGGAAGGGCTCCCATGAGACGCATCACCCGCCTCGCGACCGCAGTTGCTGCCTCCGCGATGCTCGGCAGCCTGGCGCTCTCGGTCGCCCCGCGGGCCGACGCCGTCGACTCGATCACCGCCGTCTGGGACAAGGTCGCTGCGTGCGAGTCGGGCGGCAACTGGTCGATCAACACCGGGAACGGCTACTACGGGGGAGTCCAGTTCAGCTCGTCGACGTGGAAGGGCTACGGGGGCGGCACCTACGCCAGCCGGGCCGACCTCGCCTCCAAGGCGGAGCAGATCGCCGTCGCCCGTCGGGTGCTGTACGGCCAAGGGCCCGGAGCGTGGCCGGTGTGCAGCGTCAGGGCCGGGCTCACCAAGACCAACGGCGGGGCTTCTGCAACCGCCCAACCGATCGTCGCCGGCGTGACGGTTTCGACCTACGAGGCGCCCACCCGACTGAAGGCGTCCCGGTTGGGTTCCTGATCGTTCGGTGACCGGGCACTCCCCCTGCCCGGTCGGCCGAATCCCCCGCGGACTGCCCTGGACCATCCCCCTGGTCCGGGGCAGTCCCATGTCAGGACGGCACCACGGGCCCGGCGTGGGGAGAGCGGGGTCAGGTGCGGCTGCGGGGGTGCTCGGGTTGCGCCGGGCGTCCGACCCATCCGCCCACCCAGGATTTCGCCCACTGAAGGTCGGGACGCCAGGTGACCGTGGACGACAGGTCGAGTCGCATCCGCACCGGGGCTGCGATCCCCGCGGGCAGTCGTCGGGTCGGTAGGCCGAGACCGGCCGGGGTCCCCACCGGATCGTCACACGGCACGAAGCCCACCGACTCAAGCCAGTTCAGGGGCGGGGTCTGGCACGACGGGTTCCCGGACGTCCCGATCGCCTCGAGACAGTTCGCCTGCCGCAGCAGACGGGCCGCGGCCGACTGCACGAGGTGCTTGCCCACCCCTGAACCACGATGGTCCTCAAGCACCCGGACGCTCATGACCACCGCACTGTCGGGCGTCCGCGCGCCGTGGGCGATCGGGTGGGTCGCGGGGACGTTCAGTGCCGGGCTCAGGAGCAGGTAACCGACGGCGTGGTGATCGATGACGGCCACCACACCGCACAGGCCGAACCTGTCGACGGCGGCCGAGGCCCAGCCCGAGTCGGCGTCCACCAGCGACGACGACCCCAGGACGCACCGCGGGCAGGTCAAGGGGAGGCGCGCGAGGTCGCGCTCCAGCAGCGGACGCACGCGCCCTGACCTGCCCATCGCCACCTCCCGACGTCCCAACCAGAGATCCCCATCCTACGGATCGAGCCCTCATGCGGCAGAGTAGAAGGGTGAGCCTGCCCGAGCCGATCCGCCATGACACCCGACTTGACCGTTACGTCGACTCCTACGCCGACCGGACACACGGGATGAAGGCCTCGGCCGTGCGCGCGCTCTTCGCGGTGGCGAACCGGCCCGAGGTCGTCAGCCTCGCCGGTGGCATGCCCAACATCGCCGATCTTCCCCTCGACGTCGTGGGCGACGCGATCAAGGACCTGATCGTCACCCGTGGGACGCAGGCCATGCAGTACGGCTCCGGTCAGGGCGAGCCCATGCTGCGCGAACAGATCTGTGAGGTCATGGCGTTGGAGGGCATTCAGGCCCACCCGGACGACGTCGTCATCACGTGCGGCTCCCAGCAGGGCCTCGACCTCGTCACCCGAATCTTCACCAATCCCGGCGACGTCATCGTCGCCGAAGCACCCAGCTACGTGGGCGCGCTGGGGACGTTCCGCAGCTACCAGGCCGAGGTCGTCCACTGTGCGATGGACGACGAGGGCATCATCCCGGACGCCGTCCGCGACGCCGTGCTCACCGCCCGCGCGAGCGGGGCCACCCCGAAGTTCCTCTACACGATCCCGAACTTCAACAATCCGTCCGGCATCACCCAGTCGCTGCAGCGGCGCAAGGATCTCCTCGCCGTGTGCCACGAGGTCGGCCTGCTGCTCGTCGAGGACAACCCCTACGGTCTGCTGAACCTCGACACCGAGCCGATCCCCGCCATCCGCTCGATGGACGCCGAGCAGGTGCTCTACCTCGGCTCGTTTTCGAAGACCTTCGCGCCCGGCTTCCGGATCGGTTGGGTCCTGGCGCCCCATGCGGTGCGCGAGAAACTCGTCCTCGCCCAGGAGTCGGCGACGCTGTGCCCGCCCGTGTTCAGCCAGTACGCCGTCTCGACCTACCTCGCGAAGCACGACTGGAAGCGGCAGATCACCGTCTTCAAGGACATGTACCGCGCACGACGGGACGCGATGCTCGAGGCCCTGGCCGAGTACATGCCCGAAGGCACGACGTGGACGGTGCCGGCGGGAGGCTTCTTCGTCTGGGTGACACTTCCCGAGGGTCTCGACACGCAGGCGATGCTCCCGCGAGCCGTCACCGCGCGGGTGGCGTTCACTCCCGGGACTGCCTTCTACGCCGACGGCCTCGGGTCGCGGAACATGCGCCTGTCCTACTGTTTCCCGACGCCCGAGCGAATTCGCGAGGGCGTGCGTCGACTCGCTGACGTCATCAACCGTGAGCTCGAGGTGCACCACACCTTCGGTCTGGACGTCTCCCCTCGTCACAGCGGCAATGGCGTCGGCCCTGCCGCCGACCTGTCCTGAAAGGCAACCATGTCCCACCATGTCGTCGTCCTGGCCGGCGGTCTCTCCCACGAACGTGAGGTCTCGCTGCGGTCGGGACGCCGCGTCGCCATCGCCCTGCGCGAGGCCGGCCACCAGGTGACCGAGGCCGACCTGAACGCCGAGGTCGTCGGGCTTCTCACCGGTCTCGAGCACGCGGTCGTGTTCCCCCTGCTGCACGGGGGTGTCGGCGAGGACGGAGCCCTCCGCGAGGTGCTCGCCCTGTTGGGCGTCCCGTTCGTCGGGTCGACCGCCGAGGCGTCCAGGCTGACCTTCGACAAGCCGGTAGCGACGACGACGGTCTCGCGCGCGGGGGTCCGCGTCCCCAGGCAGGTCGCCCTGCCCCACGACGTCTTCCGTGAGTTGGGCGCCAGGGCCCTGGTGGACGCGCTCGTCGCGCGCATCGGGTTCCCCATGATGGTCAAGCCCGCCCGGAGCGGGTCGGCGCTGGGCGCCACGAAGGTCACGGAGGTCGCGGCCCTGCCCACGGCCATGGTGAACGCGTACGCCTACGGGTCGGTCGCGGTCGTCGAGGAGTTCATTGAGGGCACCGAGGTGGCGGTGACACTGGTCGACCTCGGTGAGGGACTGGTGGCGTTGCCTGCGGTGGAGATCCGTCCGACATCGGGGGTCTACGACTACGCGTCCCGGTACACCGCGGGCGAGGTGCGGTTCGTCACGCCTGCCGATCTGGACGCGGACGTCGCCACCGCCTGCGCCGACCTCTCGTTGAAGGCCGCTGACGTGTTGGGACTGCGCGACCTGTGCCGCATCGACATCATCATCGATGCGGAGGGCGACCCTGTGTTCCTGGAGGCCAACGTGGCGCCGGGGATGACGGAGACATCATTGGTGCCGCTCGCGATGGAGGCGGCCGACCTGCAGGTCGGGGCGGTCTGCAGCCTGCTGGTCGAAGCGGCTGCCGCGCGGGCGTGACGGGGGTCGTGACGTGCGTGTTGACGTGGTTGACGTGGTTGACGTGGGCGTAGGGCGGTTCTGACGTGGGTCTGACGCGCGTCAGGCAGGGGTTGGTCGTCGGCGTCGGCCTGCTGGCAGCCGCGGTGATGGTTGTGCTCGGGCTCTGGCAGATGCAGGTGTTCCGCGACCAGGGGGCAGCGGGTCTGGAGGAACGGGCGAAGCAGCCGCCGGTCGCCCTCAGCAACTTCACCGGGACGAACACCATCGGCAACGCCTACGGCCTGCAGGTGTCGATCACGGGTGAGTACCTGCCCGACGAGGAGGTGCTGGTCGGAACGTCGTTCCCGCTGCGGGTGGCGACGGCCTTTCGAACGTCCGCCGGCGATGTGGTCGTGGTCGTGCGAGGGGTGATCGAAGCCGGTGGATCGGCGGCGGGAGCGCCGGCGGGGACGGTCACCCAGGTCGGCGTCCTCCTGCCCTCGGACGCCCGTTCGCGCGACGTTCCCGACGCAGGGTTGCCGGCGTCCACTCTCGACTCCCTGCGCATCGAGGTCCTGGCGCAGACGTGGACCGGGCCGCTGGTGCAGGGGTACGTGACGCTGTCGGAGGCGGACGCGGTCGCCCAGGGGCTGACGCCCGCCGTGGCTGACCTGCCCGAAGGTGAGGGGAAGGTGCGCAATCAGGGCTACGCCATGCAGTGGTGGGCGTTCGCGGCGTTCGCGGTGGTGATGAGCGTGCTGATCGCACGAAGCATGGGACGCAGGGACGCCGCTGCCCGCTCGGTGGACGGGGCCCTCACGGGGCGTTGATAGCCTTGCGGCGTGCTTGAACTGACAGCTGACGAGGTCCCGGGCGTGAAGAGCGCCCTGGTGAGGTACCGATTCTTCGCCTACGCGACGGGCGTCCTGCTCGTGCTGCTGGTGTGTGTGGGGATGCCCCTGAAGTATCTCGGCGGCAACGACCAGGTCGTGACGTGGACGGGCATTCCGCACGGGTGGCTGTACATGGGGCTGTTGGTGACCGCCTACGACCTGGGCCGGCGGGTGCGTTGGGGTTGGGGACGCATGCTCGCGATCGCGCTGGCCGGGACGGTGCCGTTCCTGTCGTTCGTGGCGGAGTACTCGGCCCGTAAGGACGTCCACGAGCGGGTCGCGAAGGTTGAGGCGGTCCCGGTGCCGATCTCGGACGCCTCGTAGCGCTGACCTGTCGTCAGGTCGTCACTGGCTGGCTCCACCGTTCCGGGGACTGTCATCGGGGCGACCTACGGTGTGAACATGGGTTCGAATCAGGTGCTGACGTATCGTCGGGACGCTGATGTGGGCTCCTGGGACGTTCGGTTCTGGGTGCGGTTGGTGCGTCCTCAGGTTTTGTCATACCTCCTCGTTACGATCAGAACATACGTTCGATGGTCGGTTCGATG
>CALKHV010000094.1 GCA_937988865.1 uncultured Propionibacteriaceae bacterium
GGAGAGCACCACAATGGCCGGTCCACAGCGCAAGCCTGTGAACAAGAAGAAGATCGTTCCGATGAAGTCGGTTCGAATCGGCACCATCGACTACAAGGACACCGCAACCCTGCGGAAGTTCATCTCCGAGCGAGGCAAGATCCGCGCCCGTCGCGTCACCGGACTGTCGGTCCAGGAACAGCGCAAGGTCGCGATCGCTGTCAAGAACGCCCGCGAGATCGCCCTGCTGCCCTACGCCTCCACGGCTCGTTGAGATAGGACGCTGACATGAAGCTCATTCTCACCGCACCGGTCGACCACCTCGGGCTCCCCGGGGACGTCGTCGAGGTCAAGCACGGCTACGGCCGCAATTTCCTGCTTCCCCGTGGCTTCGCCATCACCTGGACGAAGGGCACCGAGAAGCAGATCGAGGGCATCAAGCGCGCTCGTGACGCCAAGGAGATCCGTGGCATCGACCACGCCAACGACGTCCGTGCGCAGCTCGAAGGGCTGACCGTGCAGGTGGCCGCCGCAAGCGGCGCTGCCGGCAAGCTGTTCGGCGCGGTCACCTCGAACGACGTGGCCATGGCCGTCAAGAAGGCCGGTGGCCCTGCCATCGACAAGCGGTCCGTCGTCATCGCCAAGCCGATCAAGAACGTGGGCAACCACACGGTCGGCATCAAGCTGCACGACGCCGTCACCGCCCACATCAACCTTGAGGTTGTCGCGGGCAAGTGACGTCAACTGGTGGGGCCGGGACCTTCGTCCCGGCCCTTCCTGCGTTCCCGGCGGTTCAGCGCGCCTGTGGGGCGGGATCCCGCCCGTTGAGTGGTTCGCTCGCCAGTTGCTAGGCTCGTCGGACGCCGTCGTCGCCGTTCCCAGGAGTTGCCATGGATCTGTTCGAGTACCAGGCCCGCGACCTGTTCGAGGCGCACGGCGTCCCTGTTCTGAGGGGCGAGATCGCGACCACCCCCGACGAGGCGGCCGCGGCTGCCGAGCACCTGGGCGGCGGGGTGGTCGTGATCAAGGCCCAGGTGAAGACCGGTGGACGCGGAAAGGCCGGCGGGGTCAAGCTCGCGCGCGGCGTCGACGAGACGCGGGAACGGGCGTCCGAGATCCTGGGCATGGACATCAAGGGCCACACGGTCCACACCGTGATGATCGCCGAAGGTGCCGACATCGCCGAGGAGTACTACTTCTCGCTCCTGCTCGACCGCGCCAACCGCTCCTACCTCGCCATGTGCTCGAAGGAGGGCGGCATGGACATCGAGCAACTGGCGGTCGAGCGTCCGGACGCCCTGGCTCGCGTCGAGGTGAGCCCGCTCGTCGGGATCGACGACGCGAAGGCAGGCGAGATCCTGGAGGCGGCCGGATTCGGCGTCCGGGACGGTGTGATGATCGCCCCCGTCCTGAAGAAGCTCTGGGACGTCTACCAGGAAGAGGACGCCACCCTCGTGGAGGTGAATCCCCTCGTCAAGACGGGTTCGGGCAAAATCATCGCCCTCGACGGCAAGATCACCCTCGACGCCAACGCCGACTTCCGGCACCCCGATCGCGCGTCCCTCGTGGACGAGGCATCCTCTGACCCGCTCGAGCTGCGCGCCAAGGAGCGTGACCTCAACTATGTGAAGCTCGACGGCACCGTCGGCGTCATCGGCAACGGGGCGGGGCTCGTGATGAGCACCCTCGATGTCGTCGCCAAGGCCGGGGAGGACCTGCCCGGGCGTCCGCACCCCGCCAACTTCCTCGACATCGGTGGCGGTGCGTCCGCCCAGGTCATGGCCGACGGTCTCGAGATCATCCTGTCCGACCCGCAGGTGCGCAGCGTGTTCGTCAACGTCTTCGGTGGCATCACAGCCTGCAACGAGGTCGCGAACGGCATCGTGCAGGCGCTCACCATGCTGGGCGGTCGGGCCACCAAGCCCCTCGTCGTGCGCCTGGACGGCAACGCGGTCGAGATCGGACGCTACATCCTGCGCGAGTTCGACCACCCCCTCGTCACCGTCGTCGACACGATGGACGAAGCCGCAAGAATCGCCGCCGAACTCGCCCAGGAGGCCTGACATGTCGATCTTCCTCGGTCACCACTCGCGCATCATCGTCCAGGGCATGACCGGCTCAGAGGGACGCAAGCACACCCAGCGCATGATCATGGCCGGCTCCCGTGTCGTCGGCGGCGTCACGCCGGGCAAGGGCGGGGAGTCCGTCCGCTTCGAGGAGAACCCCGTCCCGGTGTTCGACTCCGTCGCCGACGCGAGGGAAGCCACCGGCGCCAACGTGTCGGTCATCTTCGTGCCCGCGCGCTTCGCGAAGGCTGCCGTCCTCGAGGCCGTCGCGGCCGAGATCGAACTGGTCGTCTGCATCACCGAGGGCATCCCGGTCGACGACACGGCCGAGTTCTTCACCATGACCAAGGGCACCGCCACCCGCCTGATCGGCCCCAACTGCCCCGGCCTGATCTCGCCCGGCAAGTCCAATGCCGGCATCATCCCCGCCAACATCGCCGGCCCCGGACGCATTGGCCTGGTCTCCAAGTCGGGCACCCTGACCTACCAGATGATGTACGAGCTCCGCGACATCGGCTTCTCGACCGCCGTTGGCATCGGCGGCGACCCCATCGTCGGCACCACGCACATCGACTGCCTCGAGGCGTTCCAGGACGACCCCGAGACCGACGCCATCGTGATGATCGGCGAAATCGGTGGGGACGCCGAGGAGCGCGCCGCCGACTACATCCGCGACCACGTCACCAAGCCCGTCGTGGGCTACGTTGCCGGGTTCACCGCACCCGAAGGACGGACGATGGGCCACGCAGGTGCCATCGTCTCGGGATCGTCGGGCACGGCGTTGGCGAAGAAGCGGGCCCTCGAAGCGGTCGGCGTCCACATGGGACGCACGCCGTCCGAGGCTGCGTCGCTCATGCGCGACGTGATGAGCGGGCTGCGCGTCTGAGCGTCCGATGACGGTGTGGACGCCCGGACGCGTGGCTGCTCACTGACATGATGGTCCTGAGCACGCCACCGGGCGCAGGAGAGGCAAGCATGAAGAAGAACGTCATGGTCATCTACGGGACGCGTCCCGAGGCCATCAAGGTCGCCCCCCTGATCAAGGCCCTCGAACAGTCGGACGTCCTGGCGCCGGTGACCCTCGTGACCGGGCAGCACCGCGAGATGCTCGACCAGGTCAACGAACTCTTCGGCATCGTGCCCGAGATGGACCTCGACCTGATGCGTCCGAACCAGGCGCTCAACGAGATGTCATCGCGTCTGCTGTCCCTCCTCGACCCCATCCTCGTCGAGCGGAGGCCGGACGCCGTCGTCGTCCAGGGCGACACCACCACCGTCGCTGTCGCTGCGCTCGCCAGCTTCTACCGCGAGATCCCGGTCGTCCACCTCGAGGCGGGCCTGCGCTCGCACAACATCCACTCACCGTTCCCGGAGGAAGCCAACCGGCGCATCGCAGGGCAGGTCACCGCCCTGCACCTGGCCCCCACGGCCGGTGCCCGCGACAACCTGCTCCGTGAGGCGTTCGACCCCCACGACGTCGTCGTCACCGGCAACACCGTGATCGACGCACTGCTGTTCACCAGCGAGGTCGAGAGCCACTGGGACGACCCCCGCCTGGCAGAACTCGCCGAGAGCGGGCGTCCGATCATCCTCGTCACCACCCACCGTCGCGAGAACATCGGCAAGCCGATGGAAGAGACCGCCGACGGCCTCGCCCGCATCGCCGACCGCTACCCCGGCCACACCATCGTGCTGCCCATGCACCGCAACCCACTGGTGCGCGACGCACTCGTTCCGCGGCTGGGTGACAAGCCCAACGTGCTCCTCATCGAACCTCTCGACTACCTGCAGTTCACCCATGCGCAGCAACTCGCCACCCTCGTCATCACCGACTCGGGGGGCGTCCAGGAAGAGGCACCGAGCTTCGGCAAGCCCGTCCTGGTGCTGCGCGAGAACACCGAGCGTCCCGAGGCGGTGGACGCAGGAACGGTCAAGTTGATCGGCACCGACCCCGACCGGATCGTGGCCGAGGTCAGCCGCCTGCTCGACGATCCGGCCGCCTACGCCGAGATGGCCCAGGCCAGCAACCCTTACGGCGACGGGCATGCGTCCGAACGTTGTGTCGCGGCGATCGCCGCACTGTTGGGCGTGGGCACCAGACTGCCCGACTACGCCCCGCAGGCCTGAGCGGAGCCGTCGGAGACCCGCCAGGGGCTGGTCGCTGTTCGGATGTGGGCAATTCGGGCCGTTGAGACGTTTCATTGTCGTCGGAGGCCCGATATTTCCCACATCTGACCACGGACGACGGGTCACGGACGTGCTTGGATGGGCGCCATGACCCAGGACATCCCACGCGTCGTCTCCTTCTCCCGCGAGGTCGCGGCCTCCGCGTCCGACATCTTCGAACTGATCGCCGACCCCTCGAAGCAGCCCCTGTGGGACGGCAACGACAACCTGACGGAGGCCGCGCCCGGGCAACGCGTCCACCAGGTCGGCGACAGCTTCCTGATGACCAACACCACGGGCAAGGTCCGCGAGAACCACATCGTCGACTTCGACGAGGGACGCAGGATCGCGTGGCGGCCATCCGAAGTCGGCGCGACGCCCCCCGGTCACGAGTGGCGATGGCAGCTCGAGCCTCTTGCCGAGGACCTGACCCTCGTCACCCACATCTACGACTGGACGGATCTCACCGACCCCAAGCGCGTCCCGAAGGCGCAGGCGACAACCGCGGACAATCTCGCTGCGTCCGTCGACAGACTGGCCGAGCTCGCGGAGCGCCAGTAACCGCTACGTGGTGGACGCCGCGTAGATCGCGTCGATCGAGGACGCCAGCAACGCGTCGAACTCGGCTGCCGTCTGATCTGCGTGCAGGCCCTCGGTCAGGGCGCGCGAGAAGCTGGCGATCAGGCCCGGATTGCGCGCGAGGCGCTCGCAGGCCTCCACCCGTGAGTAGCCGCCCGACAGTGCGACGACCCGCAGGACCTTCGGGTGGGCGATGAGCCCGCTGTAGAAGCCGTCGCGGTCGGGGATGGTCAGCTTGAACATCACCGGACGATCGTCGGGCCACGCGTCCAGGCCCGCCGTGATCTCGTCGAGCAGGAGTTGCTCGCAGGCGTCCTTGTCGGGTGCCTTGATGTCGATCTCGGGCTCGAGGATCGGCACGAGGCCGGCGTCGGCGATCGTGCGTCCGATGGCGAACTGCTGCGCCATGATGGCCGCGATGCCCGCGGGGTTGGACTGCTTGATCACCGAGCGCATCTTCGTGCCGAAGATGCCCTTGTCGAGGGCCCTGGTCAGCAGTCCGTCGAGCTGAGGGATGGGCTTCATCAGTTGGACGCCGTCCGCCTCGTCCAGCAGACCCTTGTCGACCTTGAGGATCGACACGACCTGCTTGCGTTCCCACAGATAGGACGCGGCCGGTTCGCCGGCGAAGTCGCGAGCCATGGTCTTCTCGAACAGGATCGCCGCGAGGATCTTGTCGCCGGTGAAGCTGGGGCTGGTGACGATCCGCTCGCGCATCTGGTGCACCAGCTCGAACATCTCGGCGTCCCCGGAGTACTGGTCCTCGTTGATCCCGTACAGTCTGAGGGCCTTCGGGGTGCTCCCTCCGCTCTGGTCAAGTGCGGCCACGAATCCCTGTCCGCTCCGGATCTTCGCTGCCTGCTGCTCGTTCATCACGACACCTCCTGGGCGGGGCGACACCGATGTCGGCCCCTGGTTTCAGGGTAGTCCGAGGGCTGTGGCGGGAGTGCAGGCGATGTGCTGACCAACGGACGGCAGACCAGGTTTTGACACATCACCCCTAGACAAGAGTCAGGTTGGCGCATAGCCTCGGGGTGGAGTGATGAATATCACACCCGTTGAGCCGGGTTCGACCGGGCTCGGAAGCGGGGCGCCAAGTTCGGGTTGGGGGACCTCGGGGCTTGGCGTCCCGCTTTCGATTGTCCTCGTCGCGGTCACCAGACTGACGCACGACCGGTGCCACATGAGCGATGACACTGTGTTCCGCAGGGACTTACAGGTCTGTAATTACCCCCATGTCATTATCCCCAGCTGTGCACACAGCTGTGGACAACAACCCTCACGCGCCTCGCC
>CALKHV010000095.1 GCA_937988865.1 uncultured Propionibacteriaceae bacterium
CCGACCTGCTCGACATCTCCCGCCGCGAGCACCCCAACGCACGGGCTCGCACCGCGGCGGCAGACCTCGAAGCCGGTCTCAGGCAACTGCCGCTCGCCTCGGGGGAGAATGCGCTGCGGGCGTCCGGCGAGGTCAGCGTCCTGGCGCGCCTTCGCGGGCGGGACGTGGACATCCTGGTCGTCGACCAGGGCCCGGGCATCCCGGACGGATGGGTCGGCACCCTCTTCACGCCGGGCTGGAGCGGCACCGGAGGATCCGAGCTGGGGCTCTCCCTGGCCCGCAGGGTCGCGCGGCCGCCGCCCCCGGTCGAATCCCCCGGACAGAGCGTCCAGTTCACCGAACAGATGAAGGGCTTCGTCGCCCTCGGCGAGACCGACCCGCTGGAGGGGTGGAATCAGGCCAGGCTCCTGGGCCAGCGGTTCATGTTCGAGCTCACCATCGAGGTGCCGGACGTCGACAGCTTCCTCACCGACGGCGACCACCCGGGGACCGCGGAAGGGTATGTCCGCTGCGAATTGCTCGGCGGGAAACTGGCCGTGGAGCGGGGCTGGTTCAACCTGTTCGTGACGAGCGCCGAATCCGGCACCCGCGAGATGCGCTATCGCCTCTGGTTCCACGACGCCGCGGGTGCCCCGGTGACGATGTACGGGGTCAAGCACGTCCATGACGACCCGGGGCTCGACGTCTGGCGCGACACGTCGACGCTCAGGATCACGCTCCTGCGTGGTCACGTCCCGCCCGACGTCGCCGGCACCACGATCGGCGCAGGGATCCTGCGCATCCTCCCCCGCGACTTCGCGAAGCAACTCACCACGTTCCGCGCCCCGGGGCAGGGCGGCATGGCATCGCTCGCCCGGTTCGGCGAGTTCTTCGGCCGCTCGCTCCGCGACGTCTACCTTCCCCCGTCCCGCCCCTGAGGAGGCGCCGTGACCAGCGAGACTGACTTCTTCACCGCCGACGACGGCACGCCGCTCACCCTCATCCGCGTCCGGGCCACGGAGAAGCCCGCCAAGGGGCCGGTCCTGTTGGTGCACGGGGCCGGCGTCCGGGCCGAGATCTTCCGTCCCCCGGTGGAGCGGACGCTCGTCGACGACCTCGTCGAGAACGGGTACGACGTCTGGCTGCTCAACTGGCGGGCGTCCATCGACCTCGACCCCGTGCCCTGGACGCTGGACGATGCGGCCGCCAACGACCATCCGGCGGCCGTCCGTCACGTCGACGAGCAGACGGGTGCCACCTCGATCAAGGCGATCGTCCACTGCCAGGGCTCGACGTCGTTCTGCATGAGCGCGGTGGCGGGCCTGATTCCCGAGGTCGACACGATCGTGAGCAACGCCGTCTCGCTGCACCCGGTGATCCCCGCGTTCGCCCGATTCAAGATCGGGGCGATGCGCCCGGTGATGCAGCAACTCACCGCCTACCTCAACCCCGCCTGGGGCGACGGCCCCGATTCCGCGTTCTCGCGGGTCACCCGTGGTGTCGTCATGGCCACCCACCGGGAGTGCGACAACCCGGTGTGCCGGATGGTCAGCTTCACCTACGGCTCCGGGCGTCCGGCCCTGTGGTCGCACGAGAACCTCAACGACGCCACGCACGACTGGATCCGCGGGGAGTTCGCCAGGGTGCCCATGAGCTTCTTCGCGCAGATGGGGGCCTGCGTCAAGGCAGGTCAGTTGGTCTCGGTGTCGAAGCGGCCGGGCATCCTGCCCACCTTCGCGGACGCCGCCCCCCGCACCGACGCGCGGTTCGCCCTCTTCACCGGCGCCGACAACCGCTGCTTCCTCCCCGAGAGTCAGGAACGCACGTTCAGCTTCCTGCAGAAGCATCGACCCGGGGTGGACTCACTCCACGTCATCCCCGGGTACGGCCACCTCGACATCTTCCTCGGCAAGGACGCGGCGCGCGACGTCTTCCCGCTCATCCGGGCCGAACTTGATCGACCTCTTCAACCAGGACCTCCCCGCCATCGGGCCGACCCATCGACAGGAGCCACGCGGCGTCGTGGGCCGAGATCGAAGCCCTGATCGACGACGGGGTCAGGCCGTCCCCCTGGTGCACGGCAAGAAGATGATCGTGGTGTCGGCGCGCGGCGGAGACTTACCGCGCCGCCCCTGGGGCTCCAGCCCCAACACTGTGACGCACCCCGGCACGGGGTTCTGCCCGGTGGATCGCAACCACCCTGACCCGTGCCGGACACTCCCCTCAGGTGTCCCTTGTGCCATGCTCGATGGGAGCCGGTGACAACACCTGCTCCACCGGTCGAGGGGGCACACATGGACGCCCGCAGGGCCAGCACCGGAATCCTCGGTCTCGACCAGGCCATCGACGGCCTGCGCATCGGTGACAACGTCGTGTGGCACTGCACCAGCCTCGACGACTTCGCCCACGTGCTCCAGCCGTTCCTGACCGCAGCGAGGCGCGATGGACGCCGACTCGTCTACGTCCGCTTCGCCGACCATGCCGCCCTCGTCAGTGGGGACGACGTCGAGGTTCACACCCTCGACCCCCACGAGGGGTTCGAGCCGTTCGCGGTCGGCGTCCACGAACTGGTCGCGCGCGAGGGGCGCGAGGCCTTCTACGTGTTCGACTCCCTCGCGTCCCTCCTGGACGCGTGGCACTCCGACCTGATGGTCATGAACTTCTTCAAGGTCACCTGCCCGTTCCTGTTCCGGCTCGACACGATCGCCTACTTCCCGTTGCTGCGCGACCAGACCACGGCGGCCACGGTGGCCGGCATCCGCCAGACCACCCAGGTGCTGCTCGACCTGAACGTGGTCGGCGGCGAGACGTACGTCCAGCCACTCAAGGTCGACGGCCGTCATTCGGCGACCATGTTCTTCCCCCACCTCGTCAACGACGACTCCGCCACCCCGGTCACCTCGAGCGAGGCCTCGGCCCGCCTGTCGACGACCCGGGGACGCGGGCGACGGCGTCCCGATCACTGGGAGCGCCTCGTCGACGACGCCTTCGACGCCCTCGACGGTGACGCGGACGCCCAGTCACGCGCCCACGCCCTGCTGGCCGACGCCTTGCTCGGCCCCGACGACGGTCGCATGGCCGAGCTCGCCCGTCACCACCTGACGCTGGCCGACCTGCTCGTCGTGGCGTCCCGACTCATCGGCACCGGGCACGTGGGCGGCAAGGCCGTCGGCATGCTGACCGCCCGTGCGATCCTCGCCCACGTCGCCGACGACCGCTTCACCCCGCACCTCGAACCGCACGACTCCTTCCACATCGGCGCGGACGTCTTCTACACCTACCTGGTCACGAACGGCTGGTGGCAGCACCGGCTCGACCAGCGCTCCCCGGACGCCTTCCTCTCGGCCGGCGCCGACCTCCACGCCCTGCTCCCGAGCGGCCACTTCCCGACGACCATCCTTGAGCAGTTCCTGCGCATGCTCGAGCACTTCGGGCAGGCCCCGATCATCGTGCGGTCGAGCTCGCTGCTCGAGGACAACTTCGGCAACGCCTTCGCCGGCAAGTACGACAGCTTCTTCCTCGCCAACCAGGGCACCCCGGACGAACGCCTCGCGGCGCTCGAGGGCGCGGTGCGCGCGGTGTACGCGTCCGCGATGAGTGAGGACGCCCTCAGGTATCGCCAGGTGCGTGGTCTCTCGACCGCCGACGAGCAGATGGCCATCCTCGTCCAGCGCGTGTCGGGCGACCACCACGGCCCCCTCTTCTTCCCGCACGCGGCCGGGGTGGGCAATTCGTCCAATCTCTACACGTGGGACGCGACCATGGACGCCGAGGCCGGCATGCTCCGGCTCGTCTTCGGTCTCGGCACCCGAGCCGTCGACCGGACGCAGGCCGACCACGCCCGCATCGTCGCCCTTGATGAACCGCTGCGCGGGCGCCTGTCCGACCCCGACGACCTGTCGGCGTTCAGTCAGCGACGCGTCGACGTGCTCGACCTGCCCCACAACACCTTCGCGACCGTGCGTCTCGACGACCTGCTCGGCAGCGACATCCGCGCCGACTGGTCGCTGTTCACCAGCCCCGACTCCGCAGCCCTGCGTCGGCTGGCCGAGCGGGGTCGGACGACGGCGAAACCCCTGGTCGTGGCCGACTTCCGGGGGCTCCTGGGGGGCACGGCGTTCCCGACGGTGATGCGCGACGTCCTGGGGACGCTGGCAGCCGCGTACGACTACCCGGTCGACGTCGAGTTCACGGTGAACGTCACGGCGTCCGGTGAGCCGCGCATCAACCTCGTGCAGTGCCGTCCGCTCCAGACCCGGGGGCTGGGCGCACCCGTGGCGATGCCCGAGGTGGCGGACGCCGACGGCGTCCTGTTCGCCACCCACGGCGACTTCATGGGCGGCAACGTGCGGCTGCCGCTGCAGTACGTCGTCACGGTGCGTCCGGCGGCCTACCTCGGGCTCGGTACGTCCGAACGCCACGGCGTCGCCCGGTTGGTGGGAGCCGTCAACCGAGCACTGGCGGGCCGGTCGTTCCTCTTGATGGGCCCCGGACGCTGGGGCACGACGACCGAGGCCCTCGGCGTCCCGGCCCGGTTCGCCGAGATCAACCACGCGACCGCCATCGTCGAGGCGACCTACGCCGAAGGCGGATTCCGGCCCGAGCTCAGCTACGGCAGCCACTTCTTCCAGGACCTCGTCGAAACCGGCATCTTCTACGCGGCCGTGTTCGATGAGCGGGCAGGCGTGCTCTTCCATCCCACCCTCGCCGTGGGGCAGCCGAACCTGCTCACGTCCCTCGTGCCGGACGCGGAACCGGGCCTCGCGGACGTGGTCCACGTGGCCCGGTTCGACGACCTCGAGTTGTGCTCCGATGTCATCAGCCAGCGCGTGGTGTGCGCGCCGGCGTCCGCCCTCAGATGATGCCGAGAGCCATCATCGCGTCGGCGACGCGTGTGAAGCCGGTGATGTTGGCACCCAGCACGTAGTCGCCGGGTGCGCCGTACTCCTCGGCGGTCTCGTAGCAGGACTGGTGGATTCCCACCATGATCTCGTGCAGGCGCTGCTCGGTGTGGTCGAAGCTCCACGAGTCGCGGGACGCGTTCTGCTGCATTTCGAGGGCCGAGGTGGCGACCCCCCCGGCGTTGGCGGCCTTGCCGGGAGCGAACCGGACGCCGTGTTGCGTGAATTCCCGGATCGCCTGCGGCGTCGAGGGCATGTTGGCACCCTCGGCCACGAGGGTGCAGCCATTCCTGATCAGGCTCTGCGCGCCGGCGAGATTGAGCTCGTTCTGGGTTGCGCAGGGCAGCGCGATGTCGCAGGGAACGTCCCAGATCTGTCCGTCGGCCACAAATCGGGCGCCCGGGTTGGCGTCCGCGTATTCGCTGATCCGCCCCCGGCGGATCTCCTTGATCTCCTGCATCTGGGCCAGGTCGATGCCCGACTCGTCGACGATGTAGCCGCCCGAATCAGACATCGCCACCACGGTTCCACCCAACTGGTGGGCCTTCTCGAGGGCGTAGATCGCGACATTGCCTGACCCCGAGACCACCACCCTCTTGCCGTCGAAGCTCTCACCCGTGAGTTTGAGCATCTCCTCGGCGAAGAAGACCGTGCCGTAGCCCGTCGCCTCGGTGCGGGCACGGGAGCCGCCCCACGTGAGGCCCTTGCCGGTGAGCACGCCCGACTCGTAGCGTCCGGTCAGCTTCTTGTACTGACCGAACATGTAGCCGATCTCGCGTCCACCCACACCGATGTCACCTGCGGGAACATCGATGTCGTGACCGATGTGGCCCGACAGTTCGGTCATGAACGACTGGCAGAAGCGCATGATCTCGTTGTCGGACTTGCCCTTCGGGTCGAAGTCCGAGCCACCCTTGCCGCCGCCGATGGGCATGCCGGTCAGGGCGTTCTTGAAGATCTGCTCGAAACCGAGGAACTTGATGATGCCGAGGTAGACGCTGGGGTGGAATCGCAGCCCGCCCTTGTACGGGCCGAGCGCGCTGTTGAACTGGACGCGGAAGCCGCGATTGGTGTGCACCTTTCCACGATCGTCCTGCCAGTTCACCTTGAAGATGATCTGTCGATTGGGCTCGCAGATGCGCGGGATGATGCCGTACTCGACGTATTCGGGACGCTTGTCGACGACGGGGCCGAGTGATTCCAGGACTTCTCGGACGGCCTGGTGAAACTCGACTTCGCCGGGATTGCGGCGCACGACGATGTCGAACTCTTCTTGCAATGTTGGAGTGAGTTCCATTGAGACTTCAACTTCCTTCGGTGATCAACAGCTCCGTCGATCGGGCTCGTTTCGCAGCTTACGAAGTTGTTGGGGTCGCGGTGGCCGCGTCCCACGATGTATCCACTGGCCCGAGTTGTCGTGCGAGTCAGGTCAGGGGCGCGGAACTGCCGATCCTCGCATCCCCTCGGCCGCGGGATCCACGAGGTAGTTGTCGCCCCACTCACTCCAGCCCGGGCCCTCCTGGACGTACGCAGGCCCATATCCCGTGCCCGAGAACCGGTTGTCGCGCGCCTCGACATTCGCGTAGGGGTACTGGGTCTGGTTGAGCCCCAACTGGTAGCCACCGCCCTCCAGGAGGTTGCGCTCCACCACGAGATTGTCGATGCGGCCCGACTGGGTCTGCACGAAAAGCGCCCCGGTGTCGTGCCCGGAGTCGCAGTCGAACCGGTTGTTCCGCACGACCACCCTGCGTCCGGGACGCTGGGACGCGTCGAAGTCGCGGATGGTGAATGCGTCCGAGTGGTTCCCGGACGCACCGTCGCCCCAGGCCACCAGCCCGGTCACCACGTTGTGCTCGATCAGGGCGTCCAGACTGGTTCCGGTGTTCATCAACGCGATGCCGCTGCCGAAGCCGTGGATGAGGTTGTTCGTCAGGGTGCCGATGCCGACGAAGGCGGTCGCCTCCGCGGCGGCCCGCGTGTCGAGCAGCGACCCGTCGATGTCGCTGTCGCGGATGGTGACGGTCCTGGACGGAAACCGCAGCTCGGCCGTGTTGTAGTTCGTCGTCCCCAGGATCGGCAGGCCGGGACTGGCGGTGACGGGGCGGATGCAACTCCGCTCGATCGTGATCCCCCCGGCGGCCAGGTTCAGCGGTGTCGTGATGAGGCGACCCGAGATGGTGGTGCCGGCCAGCACGGTCGACGGTCCCCAGTAGGTGGGCAGGTCGTCGCAGGACACGCCCACCGAGGCGAGCCCCACGTTGTCTGCCGTGAGGTCCCAGCCGGCCCGGGCCGCCGATGTCGCGGTCGGTTGCGGGGTCGGGGACGGCTGCGGTGCGCACCCGACGAGCAGCAGGGCGACCGCCAGGCCGACCAGGACGGGACGCACAGGCCCAGCCCGGTCAGCCATCCAGCCCGACCCCCCGGACGCAGACCTCGTGCCACACCTCGAGCGAGAGCAGCGTCCAGATCCGGTTCTCCTCGTTGTGGTGGCCGTCGGCGTGGCGATTCAGCAGCCGCTCGACCGCAGCCCGGTCGAAGGTCGAGCCCACGAACGAGTCCGTGCCCGTGAGCCGGTCCCAGGCCGCGTCCCGAAGTCCCGTGCGGAACCAGGCGTCCAGCGGAACCCGGAAGCCGACCTTCCGGCGGTCGACGACGGCGTCCGGGAGGTAACGCCGCGCGACCTCTTTCAGCAACCACTTCGACACCCCGTGTCGCACCTTGAGGTCGCCCGGCAGGCCGAACGCGAACTCCACGAGCCGGTGGTCGAGCAGGGGTGGGCGGAGCTCCAGGGACGCGGCCATCCTGGAGGCGGCCGGGTGCTACCGCCGTTACGACGATGCCGTGCGCAGGGTGGTGCCCGAGTACGGGGACAACTGGTTGTCGAAGATCGTCCTCCCGAGTGTCACCGACTCCGATGCCCTGCGCATCTACTCGATCGTGGTCGCCGACCCGGACGGCATTCAAAGCCGCCACCGTCTCAGCACCGAGGCCTATCTGGGGATCGTCGCCGCCACGAACTTCAAACAGCGGGTGCGCAAGATGATGGAGTACTACTTCGCCGATCGACTCAACTACGTCACCACGGGGACGCCGAACCGACTCGAATACGACCAGGGATTCTTCGTGAAACTCGGCGACGGCGCGGGCGACGTGAAGCCCATCGCCCACCTCTACAAGACACAGGTGTACGCGCTCGCCGACTTCCTCGGCGTCCCGGACGAGATCCGCACCCGGCCCTCGACCACCGACACCTATTCCCTGGCGCAGTCGCAGGAGGAGTTCTACTTCTCACTCCCGCTCGCCCTGATGGACCTGTGCCTCTTCGCCAGGAACAATGCGGTGCCCGCGGACGACGTCGCTCGGGCCACGGGTCTGGGCGTCCAGCAGGTCGAGCGGGTCTTCCGCGACATCGACCAGAAGCGCAAGACCACTGCCTACCTGCACCTCCAGCCCGACCTGATGAGGGCCATCCCCGAGGTCAGCCACGAGCTGCCCCGCGACGAGGGTACAGCTCAGGACTCGACCGAGTAGTTGAGGATCGATCGATTGTCGTAGTCATGGGCGATCACGCGTCCCGGGTTGCCGCCCACCAGACAGTGGGCGGGGACGTCCCTCGACAGGATGGTTCCGGCCGAGATCGTGACGCCGTCGCCGATCGTGATCGCTCCGGTGATGACCGCTCCCGGGCCGATCCACACGTCATTGCCGATCCGGGGGACGCCCTGGTCGCCTGCGGCCACCCGTTGTCCGATGGTCACGTTCTGGTGGATGACGCAATTGCTGCCCAACTCCACGGGGCCCAGGATGATTCCGTGCCGGTGCATCAGGAGCATTCCGGGCCCGATGGACGCGGCACCGCTGATCTCGCAATGGTCCAGATGGGTCACTTTGCGGTTCCAGATCCGGTGGGTTGTCTGCGCGACAGCACCCAGAAACCGGTGGCGTTCCTTCAGTTCGGCCGAATACTGACCGAAGCGATAGGCGGCAACGCAGTGCACCTCTGAATTGCCAAGGAGGAAGGTGAGTCGCGCCCGCGCCGATTGAGCGCTCTCGGCCACATTGGTCGCGTACGCCTTGGCAACATCGACCGATAAGTTGTCCTTCGACGCCCCCATGGTGTGCTCCTGGTCCCCTGCCCCGTCCCACCCAGTGTAGGTCGGCCGGGCGCCCAGGTCAGGGGGGCCAGAAGCCCTCGGGGCCCACCGACGCGTCGGCGGACTGGTCTGGTGTCAGACCAATCCGCCGCGCGGCTGATGGTCAGCTGCCCAGTGCGGTCATCACCGTCGCGAGGTCGGCGAAGGTGCCCAGCTGGGCGTCGCCCGCACCCTGATCGGCGGCGTCCCCGATCGCCACGGCGTACATGCCTGCGGCGACGGCGGCGTCGATGCCTGCCACCGCGTCCTCGACCACGACGCACTTCTCGGGGGCGATCCCCAGGAAGTCGGCGGCCTTCAGGAACACCTCGGGGTCGGGCTTCGACCGGGTGATGTTGGTGCCGTCCGAGATGGCGTCGAAGTAGTCACCGAGCCCGATGCGCTCGAGGATGTAGACGGCGTTCTTGCTCGACGAGCCGATGGCGAGCTTCAAGCCCCGCGCCCGCAACTCGTCCAGCGTGGCCTGCACCGACGGATCGAGGTCCGCCGGTGACAGTTCGCCCAGCATGGTGCGGTAACGGTCGTTCTTGATGGTCGCGAGTTCAACCTTGCGCTCGTCCGACAACGGCTCGCCGTCGTACGGCTCCAGCATGATCTCGAGGCTCTCCATACGGCTGACGCCACGGAGCCGGTTGTTGACGGTCTCGTCGAACGGGACGCCAAGGTCGTCAGCCACGCTCTTCCAGCCGCGGTAGTGGTACATGTCGGTGTGGCAGATCACACCGTCGAGGTCGAAGACGACCGCCTCGTACGCGCGCTCGCCGGTCACAGTCGGGTGTCCCACATGCCGCAGAACGCATCCACCGGGCTCTGGCCCTTGAACTCCGAGCGCCCGACGAGCTTGTCGACCAACGCGTCCAGGACGTTGTCGTTGGAGTTGTAGGTGTTGATGAACGTCTTGACGCGGGGGATGTCGATCAGGTGGTACGGGTTCTCGAGCGACACGAAGATCGTCGGGATGGACGCGAGGTAGTGCGGGCAGTTCGCCCCCATGGGCTGCGCCCACTCGATGCGGACGCTCGTCTGGTTGCTCTTCGTCGACAGGTTCGCGACGTAGACGATCGCGTCGTAGACGCCGACGTAGTCACTCGTGCTGTCGACCTCGCCCTCGAAGGTCTTCTTCGGCACGAACTCGGTCACGTCGAAGCCCTCGTCGACCAGCTTCTGGCGGACGATCTCGCAGGCGCCGGTGCGCACGCCGTAGGCCGCACTGGCCGCGGCCTCGATCGGCATGTAGAGGATCTTCTTGTACTTGTCGGGGGTCAGCGGAAGGACACCGGCCTCTTCCTTGACCAGGGTGATCGCCTTGTCGGCGCACTCCTTGCTCCAGGACTGGTTCTCATCGGAACCCACGACGGCCAGCGCGTCGTCGAGGCTGAGCGGCTGACGTGCCTCGTGCAGCTTGAGGGCGGCCTTGAGCCCGAGGATGCGGGCGACGGCGGAGTCGAGACGCTCGGGCGTGATGATGCCGTTGGTCACGCCGTCCATCATGAAGCCGAAGTCCTCGGTCAGGTTGCGGGTGAAGAGGAACACATCCGCGCCGGCGGCGATCGACGTCGGGACGCCCAACGAGCGGGGCATCGGGATCGTGAAACCGGCCATCGTGGTGGCGTCGGTGACGACGAGTCCGTTGAAGCCGAGCTTGCCGCGCAGCAGGTCACCCATGATCTCGGGGGCCAGGGTGGCGGGCATGATGTCGGCGTCCGCAAGGTCGGGACGCAACGCCTTCGAATAGGCGGGGTGCATGATGTGGCCGACCATGACGGTCAGGGCACCCGCGTCGATGGACGCGGAGTAGGCGGCGCCGTAGGTGGCGTCCCAGTCGTCGATCGACATGTCGTTGATGCTGGTGACGAGGTGCTGGTCGCGCTCGTCGCGTCCGTCGCCGGGGAAGTGCTTGATGGACGCGGCGACGCCGTGCGCCTGGACGGCGTTGACGTAGGCGACACCCATGTCGCGGACGCGGTCGGGATCGGACCCGAAGGTGCGGATGTTCGTGATCGGGTTGCGGAAGTTGTAGTCGATGTCGATGATCGGGGCGAAGGCCCAGTTGGCGCCGACCGCGGCGCCCTCGCGTCCGCAGACCTCGCCCAGCTTGCGCGCCATGTCGATGTCGTCGGTGGCGGCGACCTCGAGGGGCGAGCCGAGGGTGGTGCCCTCACGGACGATGCCGTTGCCACCGCGTTCGAGATTGGCGGCGACCAGCAGGGGGATGTTGATCTTCTCGGCCAGGAGGTTGCTGAAGGCGACGGCCTCGTCGACGGTGCACGGACGGTACATGATGCCGCCGGGCGTGCACACGCTGAGGGTCCGCTGCAGCCCTTCCGGGCTCATGTCGCCGCCGATGCCGCAGAAGAGCTGACCGACCTTGTCGTGCGTCGACAACCCCGCCAGCGTCGACTCGACCCATGCGATGTCGCTGTCGTCCAGGTTGAAGGGTGCTCGACGCATGGAGTCGAGGACGTCCGGATACTGCTCGATGCTCATGGAGCCCAACTCTCGTGCCAGGAGGCCTCTTCGTCGAGGCGCAGTTAATAGAAAGTGTGTCACATTGAGTCCCGCGCGAGGCGGGAACCCCGCATGCCCGGACGCGGAGTTCCGGGCGTTCGTGGTGGTGTCGGCGCGCCGCAGCCGGGACGTGATTGTTCAGCAGGCTCCTAGGCGTGGACCATCGTGACATCCGAGACGAGGGGGCCGCCCGCGTGCGAGCACGCGTCCCCCCAGATCGCGTGGAGCAGGTAGTCGCAGCCCAGATATCCGCCCACATATCCCCTTGCCGCGACGCGGACGGCGAACTCATCGCCCTTGAGTCCCCTCAGCGTGAAGTACCCGGACGCGTTCGTGGTGGCGGTGAGGGCCTTGCCGGTGAGGTCCACCGAACCGTAGCTCACCCTCGCTCGCGCTACGCCGTCGCCGGTGACCGAATCCACCACCCGGCCGCTGGCCAGGGCGGTCAGCGTCTTGACCTTCCCGACGTCCGTCCCGGGGGTCACGTCGTAGACCGTGGGAGGCGACAACTGGACGTAGCTGGCAAAGCCGGGTTCGGTCGCCATGTACTCCACCCAGAGCCATCCCGTCTGCCAGTCGGCCGAGGCGGGGACGAGCTTGAGGAAGACGTTGTGCGTCAGCCCGGTAATGGCGAAGCTGCCGTCGGGCCCCGTGGCGACGGAGGCGACGCGTCTCGGTCGGCCGGTGACAGTGGGCGCGTAAGCCACCACCGTTCCGGTCAGCCCCGAGTACACCGGGGGCGAGACAAGGACCTCCGTGGCCTCGCCCGTCGTCGGGTCCGTGATCGTCTCGTAGACCGCCGGTGCCGTCTCTTCAACGAACCGCCCTGTCACCTCGCCCGCAGCAAAGGCGGGTTCGATCGCGCCGTTCATCGCCAGCACCATCCCGGCGAGTACGGCCATCCTGCTGATGCGTCCCATGACCGCTCCAGTGACCTTGAAGTTGACGAGTCCCCGGAGTGGGGGGCTCCTGCTTCAAGGCTAGGACCGGCAGTGCCCGAGGCGCAGGGATGGCGTGCGTCGCGGGGCCCGCGTAGCGTGGTTCGGGGGAAGGGAACGGCCATGGCCGGACACCAGGGCTACCGGGTGCAGAAGCTCAGCCGCGCCAGGCTTGCCCTGGCCGCGGGCCAGGAGATGGCGCGCCAACGCCACCTCATGTTCGCCCTGGTCGAGGCCGACCTGACCGAGCCGCTGCGACTGATCGCCGGGCAGCGGGAACGCACCGGTGAGAAGCCCTCCCTGGCCGGTTACGTGGCGATCTGCCTCGGACGCACCCTGGCCGAGTTCCCCGAGGCGAACGCCTTCAGGCGTGGACGCACACTCGTGCTGCTCGACGATGTCATCGTCGTCGTGCTGGTCGAGCGGACGATCGATGGACAGCCCGCCGTGGGCTACCTCCCCCTCCATCACGCCGACACCACCGATCTTGCCGAGGCCACGCGACAGATCCGCGCTGAGCAGGCGTCCGCACCGAGGGTCGTGGCCGGCCAGCGCTGGCTCGAGCGCATTCCCGTGGCGGTGACCCCGCTCGTGATGCGGTGGGCCAGCCAACGGATCGTGTGGGCCCTGCGCTACGGCGTCGCCGGGGTGAACAACGTCGGATTCGAGCAGGACACGGTCGACTGGGGGTTGTCGCCCGGGGCCGGCACGATTGCGGTGACGATCGGCGGGATCGGTGTGCGTCCGCTCCTGGACGGTTCGGAACGCAGGATCGCCCACCTCACCCTCACCTTCGATCACGACGTGCTGGACGGGATGCCCGCAGCCCGGGTCACGTCGAGGCTCCTGGAGATCCTCGCGTCCGGTGACCTGGCTCGAACCTGACGACCGCCGGCTCGGGCTCGGCCCGGGGGTTGACCTGCCCGGGACGCGCTTGGTTGAGGGTGCCACGCTGGTGGCATGACGGACGCTCGACCGAGCGCATCTACGACGAGCAGCTGTCGGCACTCCGGTCGGCGGTGAGCACGGCAGGTCTCGAGGTCGTCGGACCCCCGCGGTTCGCACGTTTCGACCCACCATGGACGCCGTGGTTCCTGCGCCACAACGAGGTCGTGCTGCCGGTCGCAGACCCGGCGGAGCCGATCGGATGAACCGAGGCTGAGGCGCCTCGTTCGTCACCTCAGCCCCTGAACTGACGCCTCACCCGACATCACGTGGCGTCCGATCACGTGGCGTCCACCCGCTCCTTCAGGTGGGCCAGTGCACTCTCGAGGAACTCGACGTGCGACTTCGCGATGCTCCCTGCAACGGCCTTGCCCACGCCCGGGATCTTCACGTGCCACTCACCCTGACCGGTCACCCGCGTCCCACTCGCCTCGGGAGCGAAGGTGTACGTCCAGACCGGGTGCTCGCCGAAGAACGAGCCTTTCACGACGATGCGCTCGTTCGGAACCACCTCGATCGCCTCCATGGTCCCTTCCATGTGGAGGCCCCATTCGTGCGTGTAGAGCCGAGCGGTGGATCCGACCCCGTC
>CALKHV010000096.1 GCA_937988865.1 uncultured Propionibacteriaceae bacterium
GATCTGGGGTCCGGGTGCGACCTGCCAGGTCTTGTGGGCGAAGAGTTGCAGGTGCGCCGGGTAGCCCTGAGTCACGTCGACGATGGCCGCGACGGCTGCGGGGTGCCAGACGACACCTTGCGCCGCGGCGGGCTCGATGATCGCGGCCCGGGCCTGGTTCGGTGTCAGGTGGCCCGGTACGGGCTGGATGTCGAAGAGGCGATCGGGATGTGTCACCCCGGCCATCCGCAGTACGTCGGGGACGTTCGGCAGCCCGGTGGCCACGAACATCACCACGGACTCCGGGTGGTCGACGTTCAGGCGGTGCAGGGCGGCTGCGGTCAGGGCCAGGTCAGCAGGGGTGGCGACCTGCAGTTCATCGACAGCGATCACGACTCCCCCGCCGCCGTGGTCACCCCTGGTGGCGTCGGCCAGGGCCGCGAAGGCGGCCGCGAGGTTCGAAGGGGTCGCCTGGGCGGGTGGGTCCTGGGGACGCGTCGACAGGCTCGCGCTCACCCCTGCCACTCCCAGACTGACCCCGGCCACCCGCTCGAACGCTTGCCTTGCTTTCAGCCACGGGCCTGAGTGCTCCGACAGTTGGCGGTCGGCGTGGCTGAGCAGCGACGTCACGATGCCGACCTGGTCCTTGACGGCCTGCACCGAGATCGTGACCATGTGTTGCCGGGTCGCCACGTTGAGCATGCCCTGCATGGTGGCGGTCTTGCCGATGCCTCGTGGACCGACCAGCACGGTGTCGAGAGCTGCCACGCGTCCGCTCGCGCGCACGTCGTTGACCTGCACCGACCACGCGGTCAGCAGGTCTTCGCGTCCCACGAGTTCGAAGGGCATGTGCCCTGCCCCGGGGGTGTAGATGTGGCCTTCCATGAGTCCATGATTGTAGACGATTGGAGAAAATTCAATCTTTCTCAAGGATTCTGGGTGACGCTGAGGCCCAGCATGCGTCCGAGGCCGATGATCTCGCCTCCACAGCCGGGTGAATCCGTTCGGCGAGGTCCCAGAGACGCTCGCGCCCCCGGCGTCCACTCACGGCGACTTCTCCGCGCCGACGTTGGTCCAGGGCGCGGCTCGGCATGCTCCTGCCCGTGCCGCCGACCCGCGCATCAACCGGGGCCGGACGCCTGACCCTCGTTCGCGTCCGGGGGCGTCCGCTCCCCCAGCTCGATCCACTCGGAGTCACACCCCGGGCAGCGGTACACAGGTGCGCCCTCGTCCGTGCGATCGGTCGTGACCGTCCCACAGGCGTCCTGGCACGGGTTCGACACGAGGTATCTCGCGGGCATGGTCAGAACGCGCTGGGCAGGTGGGGGGCGTAGTGCTCCTCGAGCGCCTCGGTCTCTTCTGGAGTCAGGTGGACGTCCAGCGCCGCCACAGCGTCAGCGAGGTGATGGAGCTTCGTCGCCCCCACGATCGGCGCGCTGACAACGGGGTTCTGCAGCACCCAGGCCAGGGCGATCTGTGCCATCGGCAGTCCACGCGCACCGGCGACCTCGGCCACGGCGTCGACGATGGGCGCGTCCGAATCGATGTCGAAACGCTTGCCGACCGGGTCGACGTCCATGCGAGCGCTCGTCTGCCCCCAGGGACGCGTCACGCGACCCTTCGCCAGCGGGCTGTAGGGGATGGCCCCGACGCCCTGATCGGCGAGCAGCCCGAACATGTCGCGCTCCTCTTCACGCATGAGCAGGCTGTACTGATCCTGCATCGACACGAACCGCGTCCATCCGTGCAGGTCGGCGGTGTACTGCATCTTGGCGAATTGCCAGGCCCACATCGAGGACGCGCCGATGTAGCGCGCCTTGCCCGACTTCACGACGTCGTGCAGGGCCTCCATCGTCTCTTCGACGGGCGTGCTCGGGTCGAAGCGGTGAATCTGGTAGAGGTCCACGTAGTCAGTCCCGAGTCGTGCCAGAGAGGCGTCGATGTTCTCCATGATCGCCTTGCGCGACAGCCCCTGGCCGCCGGGCCCGTCGTGCATCTTGAAGAAGACCTTGGTGGCCAGCACGATGTCCTCGCGGCGTGAGTACTTCCTGATGGCGCGGCCGACGAACTCCTCCGAGCTGCCGAGGCAGTAGACGTTGGCGGTGTCCCAGAAATTGATGCCGAGCTCGACTGCCTGCTGGAAGAAGGGTGCCGAGTCGTGTTCGTTGAGCGACCACTCGTTGAAGCCGGAGGCCGTGTCGCCGAAGCTCATGCATCCGAGTGCGATGCGGCTGACCTTGAGTCCGGAGTTCCCGAGTCGTGTGTAGTCCATCGTGTGGGGCCTTTCAGAGGAGCGATTCGGCGGTGTGAACGCCATTCGTCGGTTCACTGTCGAGGTTAGGCCCCAATGGGAACGCGTGGGAGGCACTGGCACTGCCTGCCCCGAAGCCGTCGGCCCGTCTACGGTGGTGGCATGGATCACCGCACCGAAGTACGCGAGTTCCTCATCTCGAGGCGCGCGAAGATCACGCCGCAGATGGCCGGCCTGCCCGCCTACGGTGGCAACCGCCGCGTCGCCGGCCTTCGTCGGGAAGAGGTGGCGATGCTCTCGGGCATGAGTGTGGACTACTACACCCGCCTCGAGCGGGGAAATCTGGGTGGGGCGTCCGAGGGTGTGCTGGAGTCGCTGGCACTCGCACTTCAGCTCGACGACGCCGAGCGTCAGCACCTCTTCGACCTGGCTCGGACGGCCAACATGGGCTCACTGTCGGTGGCGCGAGCGCGCCGCAAGTCGGTCGCCACGAAGGTGCGTCCGTCGTTGCAGCGCGTCCTGGACGCGATCAGCGCGCCCGCCTGGGTGCGCAACGACCGTCTCGACTTCCTGGCGTCCAACACCCTCGGTGCCGCCCTGTACGCACCCGTGCTCACCAGCGCGGCCCAGCCGAGCAACAGCGCCCGGTTCTGCTTCCTTGACGCGGGCGCCCACGACTTCTACGTCGACTGGACCACCGTCGCGAACGACATCGTCGCTGTGCTGCGCGCAGAAGCCGGACGCCACCCGTTCGACGCTGCCCTCACCGAACTCGTCGGTGAGTTGTCGACGCGGAGCGAGGACTTCCGCGTCCGCTGGGCAGACCACAATGTGCGCTTCCACCGCACGGGCAGGAAGAAGCTCCACCACCCGGTCGTGGGCGAACTCGACCTGACGTACGAGGCGATGCTCTTGCCGGCCGATCCGGGACTCACCCTCTTCGTCTACACCGCACTCCCGGACTCCCCCACGCAGGCGGCGCTGGACTTCCTCGCGAGTTGGGCGTCCGACCCGGTGCAGTCAGGCCTGGCGACGCGCCCCTGAGCGCAGGGGTTCAGGCGGCCTACGGTGTGGCCGAACCCGTCGGGTCGGCAGGCGGAGGGGAGGTCTCCGCCGGTGCCGTCGTCTCTGCGGGAGGAGGCGTGGTTTCGCTCGGTGGAGACGTCGTCTCTGCGGGAGGAGGCGTGGTTTCGCTCGGCGGCGGCGTGGTCTCCTTTGGCGTCGTCGTTTCGCTCGCAGGCGGAGTTGTGGTGCTCGGAGGCGCGGAACTGGTCACGCTCCCGGACGGTGTCGACGAGTGGGCCGGCGTCGAGGACGCCCCGCTGGGCTTGGGCGGGGTCGATGATGCGCTTGCACCGGGGCTGCTTGCGGACGCGCTGGGACTGCCACTCACTGACAGGCCAGGGGTCGGGCTACCGCTCAGGTCGGGGGTGGGGCTGGCGTCGAGGCTCACACTCGTCCCGTAGGGCATGAACAGACCCACCGGCCACTTGACGCCGGACGGCTGTTCGCCCAGGAGCAGGGGGATCGGGTCGAAGAGGGTGTGATCGATGATCGCCTCGAAGTGGAGGTGGCAGCCGGTCGAGCGTCCGGTCGTGCCCACGTACCCGATCAGTTGGCCTCGGGTGACCGACTGCCCTTCGCTGACGCTGATCTGCGACAGGTGCGAGTAGGTGGTGGTGAAGTTGCCCCCATAGCGCTGACCGTGCTCCAGGACGATGCGGTTGCCGTAGGCCCCCGCCTGGCCGGCGCCGCTGACGGTTCCATCGAGGGACGCTTGAATGGGAGTGCCGCATCCCGCCGGGAAGTCGGTGCCGGTGTGGAACCGCGTGGTGCGGGTCAGGGGATCGGTGCGCAGCCCGAAGGGCGACGAGATCATGTGCATCGCGACCGGCCACCCGATGGCCCGAGACGGTTCGGTGCTCGTCTTCGCCCTGGGTGTGATGAGGACACTTGGTTCGTCGCCTTCGGCGGCGACGGGCACGGCAGACTGCGCAAGCAGTTGCGACACGATGTCGGCGGTGCTGAGCGCTGGGCTGGGGCCAAAACCGCTCAGCGGCGCCCACGTGGTGAGGTCGACGATGCCGGAACTCGTCGACGCGGCGGGTGTTGCCGTGAGTTCACCGGCCACCAGGGCGTTCCCCGGCATCACGAAAGCACTTGCGACGGGGACGGCGAGGGCTGCGAGGCCGACCGCTCCGAGGGACAGCCAACGGCCAAGACTGGCCAGTGGGCCCCGGCTGCGCTCCGGCTCATCTACGTCGATCATCAATTCCCCCGCGTCGTGGTGCGTCCCCCAACGCACCTCGGAACCCTCAGCCTAACCCGCGAACGGTGCCCACGGGAATGGATGGCGGACACCTTTCCATTCCAGGTTGTGCCAGTCATGATTTCTGCAGTCGATTTCGGACGCCGTCGACCAATTCCTGCTTGGCGCGTGCTGCGGGCAGCGAGACGTCCCGCTTGAAGGCGGCAGCCGGGTGCGCGCCGAGTCGCGACACCTGGGTTTCCAGGTTCCCGACCGGCTTGTTCTGGCTCATCTTGGCCTTGCCCTCCCAGGTGGTGAGGCGAATCTCGACCCCAACAATCGCCCGCAGCATGCGGTCGACGTGGTCGGTCGGCGCGTCGTCCAGCGTCCAGCGGGTGTCGTCGGTCGGCTCGAAGCGGTCGCTGAGCAGGGACACCTGCGTCCGTAACCACTCGGGGTCGGTGTGGGCGACCAGCGTCCCTCGGGCGTGCACCGTGATGTAGTCCCAGGTGGGCACAGCGGTGGGAGGGCCGTCAGGGAACCAGGTGGGGCTGACGTAGTGTTCAGGGCCGTTGACGATGACCAGCGCCTCGTGTGCGATGTGCGTCCACTGGGTGTTGTTCCGCTGCAGGTGGCACATGAGGGCGCCACGGTCGCCCACGCTCGGGTCGTAGACCATCGGGACGCGGGTAGCCGTCAGTCCGGCCTCGCCGAAAGTGACGAGATCGGCGACCCGCACGGACGCGAGGATGTCGACGATGCGCTCATCTGACAAGGAGAAATGCGCCGGTACATACACGGGAAGATCCTCTCACGCCTGCGTGGGCGCCAGGACGGCGGCCACGGCCGTCGCAATCGGGACGTCGGCAGGCAGCCAGTCGAGCGCTTCGAAGGCGTCCGGGGTGAGCCAGCGCAGTTCGTCGTGGGAGTCCCCGGGAAACGGTTCGTCAGGGGTCCGGCACCAGAAGACCCGCATGCAGTGCCTGTCGTCAATGGGCCAGCAGGCGGTGGGGCCCACGAGTTCATCGCCGACCATGACGCTGATGCCCAGTTCCTCGGACAGTTCGCGGACCAGGGCGTCCTCGCAGGACTCCCCCGCCTCGACCTTGCCGCCCGGGAACTCCCAACGTCGGGCCAGGGCTGCGGGACGCGAACGACGCGTGGCCAGGACGCGTCCCTCACGGACCAGGATGCCCGCCACGACGATCGTGTTGGCCGGCACTTCGAGCATGCCCGGGAGCATATCCGGCCAGCACGGAGGGTGCCGCCAGTGCCTCCACGAGGATGTGCCCCCGCCGGAGAACGGCGGGGGCACATCCTGCCAGGGCTCAGGATCCCTTCCTGGGACTATTGCTGGGGACTACTTGTTGGCGGACGGGACCGTGCACACGACCGAGGTCGAATTGCCCGCAGCGTCGGTGGCGGTCAACTGGGCGTTGCCCTTGAAGTTGAACTGCCAGTTGACGGCACCGGTGCCCGGAACTGCCGAACTGGTGGAACCGGAGGCCTTGGTGAGTTTCATGGTGGTCCCCGGATCGTAGGCGCCGTACTCAGTCCCGGTGCCGAGATCGGTGACCATCACTGTGACGCCCGGTAGGTTGTCGCCTGCGGTCATGGTGTAGAAGCCGTTCTTGAGGGCCTGGGACGTGATCTTCCCGGCAGGGTTGGGCCCGGGTGAGCAGGCGACGGTCGGAGGCGTGACGTCGTTGACGGTGATGCTGACGGTCTGGACGAATCCGTCCCCGCCGGGCTCACCGTTGAGGTAGAAGTCAGTCGTGCAGGTGAGGGTGGCACCCTGCGTGGCATCACTGGCTACCTTGATCGTCTCCTCGAAGATCGCGTCCTCGCCGCTGGTGACGGTCGAGCTGGCGTTGTCGAAGGTGACCGACAGTCCGGCGTCGCACGTGGCCATGGGCGTGACCTCGACCGGAAGGTTGGACAGTCCGGCAAGGATGGCGCCCACGATGTCGCCAGCGCCGGACGGGTCATAGACGCCGCCGGTGGCTGCCGCGATGCGCGTGGCCTGACCCGATCCGTCGAGGTTCCCGACATTGATGGCGATCACCTTTGCATGGGCGGCGCCCAGCGCGGTGGTGGCCATCGCTTCGGTGACACCGTTACTGGGGTCGTGCCCCGGTGCGTCACCAAACCAGACGACGATCCTCGAGGAGTCGGCGCGCCACGTGACGGCGCCCGTTGCGACCTCATTGAGTGCGTTCAGCTGCGCCTCCGGGGTGTCGCCCCCGCCGCCGGCACTGATCGCGTTGACGGCGTCAGTGGTGTCGGACTCGGAGGCGGTCAGGTCGTGCTGGAGCACGAACGTCCCGGCCTCGTCAACGTCACGGTACGACGCCACTGCGAACTGTGCACCTGGCTGCGTGCCCTTGACGGTCGTGACGATGCTGGCCATGTTGGTCTTCACCGTGTCGATGATGCCGCCCATGCTGCCGGTGTTGTCGACGAGGAGGACGATGTCAGGCTTGGGCGGGATCTCGGGGGTGGTCACCGTCTTGGTGATCGTGATTTCGGCCCCCGGGTCGAGATTGTTGCTGTAGGACGCCGGTGACACGTCGGCGAATGAGACCAGGGAGAACGACAGCATCGCGCCCACTGTGAGGGCAAGAGTCGATCCCCTGCGAAGAGTTGAAGTCATGCAGATTCCTTCCAGATGGAATGCGCCAATCGACGGGCGCGCAGCAATAGACCGCGCGATGTGTCGAATGAGTGCGCGTTGAAGCGCACAGGTGACGAGTGGGGGGCGCGCCAAGAACGCGCTCGTAAAATTCCATGGGGGAATGCCGGGGGGCTGCAGCCCGACAGTCGAAAGACTGACCTGTCAAGAACTTTCTACCACGCGTCGTCGCATCGAGTCCAGAGTGGAAAGGCTGCGTCGAATCGAAGAATCTCCTGAGGTTCTGAAAACGCGTCAGAAATTGATCATGTGCCCGGCGATGCCCTCAACCGCTTCCTTGATGGCCTCTGACAAGGTGGGATGCGCATGGATGTTCCGCGCAACCTCGTCGGCGGTGAGGTCCCAGAGCTGAGCCAGCGTGAGCTCAGGCAGCAGCTCGGTGACGTCGGGGCCCACCATGTGGGCGCCGAGGATCTCGTTGTACTTCGCGTCCGCCACGATCTTCACGAAGCCGACCGCCTCGCCCAGACCCCACGCCTTGCCGTTCGCCGAGTAGGGGAATTTGGCGACCTTGACGTCGTAGCCCTTTTCTTTCGCCTGCGCCTCGGTGTAGCCGAATGAGCCGATCTGGGGCTGTGAATAGGTGGCCCTCGGGATCATGTCGTAATTGATCGCCATGGTCTCGACGCCGGCAATCGTCTCGGCGGCCACGACGCCCTGCGCCTCAGCCGTGTGCGCGAGCGCGAGCTTCATCGTGACGTCGCCGATGGCGTAGATCCCCGGCACGTTGGTGCGCATGAAGTCGTCAATGGCGATGGCTCCGCGATCGGTGAGTTGGACGCCGGTGTTCTCCAGTCCGTAGCCGGTGACGCGCGGTGCGAAGCCCATGGCCTGCAGCATCTTGTCGGCCTCGAGGACGGTCGAGTCCCCGCCCTTCGCCGGGCTCACCGTGACGCGGACCTTGTCGCCGGTGTCGTCGACCGCGTCCACCTTGGTGCTCGTGAGAACCTTGACCCCGAGCTTCTTGTAGGCCTTGGCGATCTCCTGGGAGATGTCGGGGTCTTCCAGCGGCACCATGCGGTCGAGGTACTCCACGATCGTGACGTCGACCCCGAAGTTGGCCATCACGTAGGCGAACTCGGTGCCGATGGCGCCAGACCCGCCGATGATGATCGACCCGGGCAGCGTGTCGGTGAGGATGAGTTCCTCGTACGTCACGACACGTTCTGACACCTTGGTCCCGGGGAGCAACTTCGCCGTTGCGCCGGCCGAGATGATGCAATTGTCGAACGTCAGGGTCTCGATGACCTCACCGTTGTCGCCTTTGAGGCGGATCGACTTCGCGTCCGCGAATTCACCCCAGGCGCTGAACTCGGTGATCTTGTTCTTCTTCATCAGGTAGTGGACACCCTTGACCATCCGGTCGGCGACCGCACGGCTGCGCGTGAACGCCTTGCCGAAGTTGAAGGTGACCTCGCCCTCGATGCCGAAGGTGCTGGCCTCGTGATGGAAGATGTGGGCGAGTTCGGCGTTGCGGAGAAGTGACTTCGTGGGGATGCACCCCACGTTGAGGCAGACGCCGCCCCAGTACTGCTTCTCGATGATGGCGGTCTTGAGTCCCAGCTGAGCGGCGCGAATCGCGGCCACGTATCCGCCGGGGCCAGCGCCCAGGACAACGACGTCGAAGTGTGCGGTCATGGCGCCCACTCTAGTGTTCTGGACGCTGCGCTGCGGGCCGGACGGGCGCCTCACCAGACGCCGGGTCGAGCCTCCCCACGAGGAGATCACCAGCCCGGTGAGCAAAATAACTCACGAATGAGTTACCGTGGTCTGGTGACTGAAACCACTCCCGCCAGCATTGGCCGCCTCGTCCGTGACGCCCGCAAGCAGCGCGGGTTGACGCAGAGCCAGTTGGCTGAACAGCTCGGCACCAGCCAGGGTGCGATCACCCGCATCGAGAGCGGCAACCAGAACCTGTCGCTCGAAACGATCAACCGCATCGCCGAGGCGCTGGACCACTCCCTCATCTCGGCCGGTGGCGGCGGCACGATGAACCTCCGGATCCAGGGCGGCGCCACGTTGTCCGGCTCGATCGAGGTGCGCTCGTCGAAGAACGCCGCCGTTGCATTGCTCTGCGCGAGCCTGCTCAATCGTGGCCGCACCGTGCTGCGCGGCATCGCCCGGATCGAAGAGGTGAATCGCATCCTCGAGGTGCTCACCAGCATCGGCGTCAAGGCGACCTGGTCGGACGACCGCACAGACCTCACACTCGTGCGTCCGGCCGAGCTCGACCTCGCGTCCATGGACGTCGAAGCGGCCCGCCGGACCCGCAGCGTCATCATGTTCCTCGGCCCGCTGCTGCGCTCGCACTCCGATTTCGCCCTCCCCTACGCCGGCGGGTGCAACCTGGGATCGCGCACCGTCGAGCCCCACTTGCAGGTGCTGCGGCCGTTCGGCCTCAATGTCGAGGCCACGGAGGGCTACTACCAGTGCAATGTCGACGGCGACGTCGCTCCCCATCGTTCCATCGTGCTCACCGAGCGCGGTGACACGGTGACCGAGAACGCCCTGATGGCGGCCGCGCAGACCCCCGGGACGACGATCCTGCGCAACGCGAGCCCCAATTACATGGTCCAGGACCTGTGCGTCTTCCTGCGTGACCTGGGGGTGAGCATCGAGGGCATCGGTACGACCACGCTCACGATCCAGGGTGTTCCCGACATCAATGCCGACATCGTCTACGAGCCCTCCGAGGACCCGATCGAGGCCATGACCCTGCTCACGGTGGCGATCATCACCCAGTCGAGGTTGACGCTCACCCGCTGCCCCATCGAGTTCCTCGAGATCGAATTGGCCGTGCTCGCCGAGATGGGCCTGAAATACGAGATCACGCCCGAGTACAAGAGCCACAACGGCTACACACGGCTGGTCGACCTCACCGTGTTGCCCTCGGAACTGGTCGCGCCGATCGACAAGATCCATCCGCTGCCGTTCCCCGGTCTCAACATCGACAACCTGCCCTTCTTCGCCGTGATCGCGGCAGCAGCCACCGGGCAGACGATGGTGCATGACTGGGTGTACGAGAACCGGGCCATCCACCTGCTGGAGCTCGCCAAGCTCGGTGCCAACGTGCAGCTCCTCGATCCCCATCGCCTGATCATCAACGGACCGACCAGGTGGCGCGGACGCGACCTCGTCTGCCCGCCGGCCCTGCGTCCGGCGGTCTGTCTGTTGATCGCGGCCCTCGCGGCGCGTGGCGAGACAGTGCTGCGCGATGTCTACGTGATCAACCGTGGCTACGAAGACCTCCCCGCCCGCCTGAACCTCCTGGGTGCCGACATCGAGATCTTCTACGGCAACTGAGTCCCCTGCGGCAACTGAGTCCCCTACGGCAGCCTGGTCGCTTCGAACCGGAAGGCCGGGTCGGTGAGGTTGGCCTGCGCCGCGACCAGCGCAAGTTCGGACTGGTCGAGGCGCGCGGTCTGTTCCAGGACCGAGTAGACGATGGACGCCGTGGCCGAGAGGGCGTCCGCTGCTGATCCGGTCGCCAGCAGATGGGCGAGGAACATTGCCGTGGTCAGGTCACCAGACCCGGTGAACGTGCGATGCAGCAGGGGTGTCTCCACCTGCCAGGCGCCCTCGCCTGTGACCACGATCATGCGCATGACCTCGTCACTGGATGTCTCGTCGGTCACCGACGTCACGAGAACCGTGTCTGGACCGATGGCCCGAAGTGCGTGGGCGGCGTCGATGACCTCGGCGGTCGACGACGTCGTGCGTCCGGTGAGGAACTCGAGCTCGAACAGGTTCGGCGTCATGACGTCGGCCCGGGGTGCCACGCTGTCGCGCATGAATTCGGGGATGCCCGGACGCGCGTAGAAGCCGCGTCCGACGTCGCCCATCACGGGATCACAGCAGTAGATCGCGCGCGGATTCCGTTCCTTGATCAGGTCACACGCCTGCAGGATGACCGCACCCACGTCTGCGCCGCCCTGATAGCCCGACAACAGGGCGTCCACTCCACCCAGGACGCCCCGCTCGTCGATGCCCCGGACGACGTCCCAGACCTCGGACGCGGGGATCAGCGGCCCACGCCACGCGCCGTAGCCGGTGTGATTCGAGAAGTTGACCGTCAGGACGGGCCACGTCTCGACCCCCAGCCGCTGCAGCGGGAAGACTGCCGCTGAATTGCCGGCATGGCCGTAGGCGACGTGGGACTGGATCGAGACGATGGTGGTCACGTGCGGAATTGTGCCAGCCCGGTGTCGGCGTCCGGAATTCGCGTCACCTGTCGGGGCGAAAGACCAGGGTCTGATGGTTCGCCCAGATCCGTCTGGCACAGTGGTGACCATGCGTGCGACGGAGCCCCAGGGCTCGGGTGCGACCGAGGCGATGAGCGCCCAGGACCCGCCCGAGAGCCACTCCGAGCGTGCCCTCGACACGGAGGACGAGGAGCGGCGCGTCGTGCTCTGGGATGCCGAGGAGGGCGACCGGTTCCGCTGGCGCCGACGCATCCGAGCGAATCCGGTCTCGCTGTTCTGGTATCGACTGGCGGTGGCCATCGGCGGGGCGGCCCTCATGGTCGCTGCGATGCTCACCGGCCCCTTGCCCGGGCCCGGCGGCATCCCGATCTTCCTGCTCGGGCTGGCTCTGTGGGCGTCCGAGTTCGAATGGGCCCACCACGTGATGAGTTGGTTCAAGCGGCAGTTCGCGCGTTACCGGGCGTCCGATCGGAGGCAGAAGGCCCTGTTCTGGCTGGTCTTCACCATCGCGGCCGGATCGCTCTGGTACACCGGTGTCGCGCTCGTTGGTCTGCCGACCTGGGTGCCGGAGTGGGCGGCGACCCGGCTCGACATGGTTCCCGGAATCCGCCGGCACAGCTGAGGCTGAAAGAGACACATGCGCGCCGATCAGCATCCCTACTTCGACCTGCCGTTCGCAGCCCTCGCGCATCGTGGGGGGTCCGTGCCGTCGCTGGGAACGGTGGGCAAGGAGAACACGCTCCTGGCGTTCCGGAGCGCCGTCGAGTTGGGCTACACCTATCTGGAGACCGACGTCCACGCCACGCGGGACGGCCATCTCGTCGCCTTCCATGACGACATCCTCGACCGCGTGACCGACCGGTCGGGACGCATCGCCGACCTTGACCTCGCCAGCGTCCGCCGGGGAGTCGTCGGTGGCACTGAGCAGATCCCGACTCTCGATGAGGTGTTCGAGTCGTTCCCCGACGCCCGCTTCAACATCGACATCAAGAGCGACGCGGCCACCGAACCCCTCGTGGACGCCATCACACGCCACCGCGCCCAGCAGCGCGTCTGCGTGGGTTCGTTCGGGACGCGACGCCTCCACCGCTTTCGCCGACTGATGGGACGCCAGGTGGCCACGTCGGCCAGTCGGATCGGTATCGGCTGGAGTGCAACGGTGCCCCAGGTCCCCCGGTGGCTCGGGTCACGCGGAGCAGCGTTCCAGCTGCCCATCACCCACGAGATCCGGGGTGTCACGATGACCACCCTCACCGATCGGCTGATCAGTTCTGCTCACCACCGCGGGATGGTCGTGCACGTCTGGACCATCAACGACGCCGACACCATGCGGACGTTGATCGACCGGGGGGTCGACGGGATCGTGTCAGACCGGATCGACATTCTCAAGGACGTCCTCGCGTCCAGCGGCAGGTGGGTCTAGGAGCACACTCCTGGCCCGCCAACTCCACCGACGCCACCCCCTCGCCCTCGGGCGCTGCGATCGCTAGGTTGGGGAACAAAGGGGCTCCGCGACGCGTTGTTGGGGGCAAGGAGGAAACCATGGCTGATCGTGCGCTACGTGGCATGGGCCTCGGGGCCAAGAGCTTCGAGGACGAGGAGGGCATCGAATTCGCTGCCCGCCAGTCGATTGGTTTCGACTGCCCGAACGACCATCACTACGAGTTGACCTTCGCGGCTGAGGCTGAGCCGCCGATGGAGTGGGAATGCCCGCGCTGCGGCAAGCCCGGTCTGCGGAGCGACGGTGAGCGGGCTGATGCGAAGGATGTCAAAGCCCCCCGGACGCACTGGGACATGCTCCGCGAGCGGCGATCGATCCCTGAACTCGAGGAGCTCCTCGCCGAACGACTCGAGTTGCGCCGCAGCGACGGGTTCTGAACCCTCTCACTGGCCAGCCGCCCCATCCGCCCCCCTGCGGAAGGGGCGGTTGCTTGCGTGCGCCGATCCCCTTGCCAGACCGCTACTTTGTGGTGCAAGCTAGTAGGCGAAACACAGTAGAAGCCCCGGTTCGGGTCGACGAGTGGTGGAGGTGGTCGTGGTCAGCGATGCGTCCCAGTTCCGGCGGGGTGCCCTCGAACTTGCCATCCTCGCGCTGTTGCGCGAGGGCGAGCTCTATGGAGGCGAGATCATCGACCGGTTGCGTGGCCTTGAGGGCCTGGACGCCGGGGCGGGCACGGTCTACCCGCTGCTCTCGCGCCTCGGACGTTCGACTCTCGTGCACACGACCTGGCGGGAGTCGCCCGTCGGGCCTCCCCGCAAGTACTACCGACTCACCCCACCCGGCCACAGGGTCCTGGCCGAGCTGGCCAATGATTGGCGAGCCCTCAGTCGCGCCCTGGACGCCTTGCTGGAAGGAATTGAACGGTGAACACGAGAGTCGAGGACTATCTCGCAGAGCTCGATGATGCGCTCCGCTTGCGGGTCAGGCCGCGCGACCGGGTGGATGCGGTCGACGACGTGCGCAGTCTGCTCTGGCACGCCGAGGCACAGGGCCGTCTCGATGAGCAGCTTGATGAGCTGGGCGACGTCCACGTCTACGCGGACGCCCTCCTCGATGACCTCCTGAGCCAGGCCCCCAGGGTCGGCCGCTTCGGCCCCTTCCCCTATGACTGGCGCGTCCCGACCGCCGACCACATCCGCGAGACGATCTGGGACCCGTCCGACCCGCATGTCGTGCGTCCGAGGTTGTTCGGCGTCGGGTGGACGCTGAACTTCGGCGCGATGGCGAGCCGACTCGGCTGGGTGCGTCCCGACGACGAGGGCGAGGAACTCGACGCTGCGGTTCCGTCGTGGATGAGTCACGCCACCGAGATCGCCCCGCTGGCGATCACGGCGGCAACGGGGGTCTTCCTCGCGTCCCGCGTCGGAAAGTTGCCCGACAAGTTGCCCAGCCACTTCACCTGGTCCGGGGACGCTGACCGCCACTCCCCCAGCCGGCGCGTCATGGCCGGCCTGGTGGCCGCGGCCGCGTTGGCCCCGATCGTGCAGGTGCGCGCCGGTTCCGCGACGAGCGGTTCGGCCCGACTGGCCACCCGGGCCCTGGCCACCTACGTCGCCGGAGTCACAGCCTCGGCGACGATGGCGACGTTCTCGAAGCGCCCGCGGGCGGGGCTCATCGTGCCGCTCGGCATGGCCGCCGCAACGGGCGCCGCGTTCGCCCAGATGGTCATTCCCGTCGTGGTCGCACGGTCCCGCGTCGTGCGGACGAAAGGAAGCAGCACGTGAACGTCCCCATCTCGGACCTCCCGCTCTGGCTCCTGATCGTCGTCGGCGTTCTCATCGTGCTCGAGGTCGCGCTCCTTGCCGTCGCCCTCATCGCGTGGGTGAGGACGCCCGAGGACGGCTTCAGCGCGAATCGCTGGATGTGGCTGGTGATCATCCTGGCCGCCCAGACCATCGGGCCGATCGTGTTCCTGTTGTTCGGCAGACGTCCCCCCACCGTCGAGGTACCGCGAACCCCACCGAGCGGGGACGCCACGGGCCGCGCCGTCGACCTGCTCTACGGCGAGCGCGATGGCTGACGCTGCCATCTCGATCCGGGGTTTGACCAAGCACTACGGAAGCACCGTGGCCCTGGACGGGGTTGACCTGGACGTGCCGACCGGGAGCGTCTTCGGCTTCCTCGGCCCGAACGGCGCGGGGAAGACCACCACCCTCCGCGTCCTGCTCGGCCTCACGACCGCATCCTCGGGTGAGGTCTCCGTGCTGGGGGGACGCGCATCCTCCATCGACGTGCGACGCTGTCTCGGCTACCTTCCGGACGTGCCCGAGTTCTATCCCTGGATGACCGGGCGTGAAGTCCTCCGCCTGTCCGGTCGGCTCTTCGACCTGGACGCTTCCGTGCTGGACGCGAGGATCGAGGCCCTGCTCGACCTGGCCGGGCTCACCGGCGTGAAACAGAAGGTCGGCGGCTACTCACGAGGGATGCGGCAGCGACTGGGCATTGCGCAGGCCCTGGTCAACGGCCCTGACCTGCTCCTGCTCGACGAGCCGACCTCGGCGCTCGACCCCATCGGACGCAAGGACGTCCTCGACATGGTGGCCGGCCTGCGCGGCCGTGCCACGGTGTTCTTCTCGACCCACATCCTCGCCGACGTCGAGCGCGTCTGCGACCAGGTCGCCATCCTCGACCATGGACGCGTCCTCGAGCACGCCCCGCTGGATGACCTCAAGGCGAGGCATTCGCGTGCACACCTGGCCCTCGAGGTCACCGGTGACGCCACGGCATTCACCGAGGCACTGCGCGCCCAACCGTGGACGGGTTCTGTGCGTCCGGACGTGTCGGGAGGGCTGCGCGTCGACCTCGTGGACGCCGACGCCGCCCGCCTCCTGGCCCCCCGGCTCGTGGCCGACTTCGGGTTGGGCCTGGTCAGGTTCGAGATCGCCGAGGCCAGCCTCGAGGACGTCTTCCTCGCCCTGGTACTTCCCACAGCGCCCATCACGTCCGGGCGGGCCGTCGCGTGAACGGGCTGAGCACCTTCCTGGGCAAGGAGGTGGCCGAGTTCCTGCGGACGTGGCGGGTCTGGGTGCTGGTCGGCATCATCGTCGTCATGGCGGTGTCGAGCCCGGTCATGGCCAGGCTCACGCCGCTCCTGCTCTCTTCTCTGGAGACGTCCGGGATCACCATCACCGTGCCCGATCCGACGTGGCGGGACTCCTACCTGCAGTGGGCGGGAAACCTCGGCGAACTCGTGCTGTTCGCGCTCATCGTCATGCTGGGCGGAGTCGTGGCCGGTGAACTCAAGTCGGGTACGGCGCTCCTCGTGCTCACCAAGCCACTCACGCGGCCGGCCTTCCTGCTGGCGAAGTTCCTGGCCAACGCCGGGTTCGTGATCGCGGCGACGGTCATCGGAGCAGTTGTCACCTGGGTCGGGACGCTCTGGCTCTTCGGCGAGGCACCCGTGCGTCCGCTGGTCGCCTCGACGGCAGCCTGGCTGGTCTGGGCCGTGTGCTTCATCGCAGTGATGGTGCTCGTCTCGAGCCTCGTGGCCCAGCCCCTGGCCGGCGCGGGTCTGGGATTCGGGGTCTACGTGCTGGTGTCGCTGGTCGGGGTGTGGGGGCCGGCTCGTCGCTGGTCGCCCCTGGGTCTGTTGAACGGCCCGACGTCACTGGCCACCGGAGAGCCGGTTGCGCTGACCTGGCCGATCGTGACGACAGTGCTCCTGACAGCTGCGTTGCTGGCCACCGCCGTGGTCACCTTCCGTCGCCGGGAGTTGTAGCGCGAACCGTCAGGGTTCGATCTCACCCCGGATGACATCGCCGTGTCGTGGTGACGAGGAGTCGTCAACGACGACGTCGGGCACCACTTCGCCCGGGATCACCGCTCCCGTGCCGGATTGCGGACGCAGCAGGTTCAGGTCGATCCCCCGCTTGGCCACGGACCGTGCGGCGAAGAGGGCCAGCACCGTCCGCGCCAGGGGCCGCGTGAAGGGCAGGAGGAAGAGCAGGCCGAAGATGTCGGTGAAGAAGCCCGGGAGCATCAGCATGATGCCGCCCACGAGCACGAGCGCGGCGTCCGCCAACTCGCCCGTGGGGATGGCCCCCCGGGTGATCGCCCCCATGAGGGCGGCCCAGGCCTTGGAGCCCTCGCGGCGCAGGAGCCAGGCCCCGAGGAACGCTTCGGCGATGAGGATGGCCACCGTCGCCAGCGCACCGATGGCTTGGCCCACCTGGATGATGAGCCAGATCTCGGCGATCGGCAGGATCACCATCGCCACGACCAGGGCAGGCAGCGCCCAGGATCGGGACCCCGACGTTCCAGAGGCGGCCATCAGGACTCGTCGTCAGCGCCCCGGCGGGGCGCCGCGGGGTGGATCTTCTCGGCCACCTTCGGCGGAAGATGATCGACGACCTTGTCCACCGTCGGCTTGACGGCCTCCACGACCTTGTCGACCGATGGCTGGACCTTGTCGATCGCATCTTCGGCCGCGTGGACGACCTTCTTCACCACGGGCTCGACCTTCTCGCGGGCGTCCTCTGCCGCGTCGGCGACCTTGTGGCGCGCGTCCCCGGCAACGTGGATGACCTTGTCGACCGTGGGTTGCACCTTGTCACGGGCGTCCGAGGCGACCTTCTTGGCGTCCCCGGGCTTGAGGACCTTGTCCTTGAGGCCCCAGACCTGCTGCGCGCGGTGCTGCACGCCCCAGGCCGTGGTGCGGTAGAGCGCCTCCGAGACGATCGACTGGTCCATCTTCGACACGCCGAGCTCACGCTCGACGAACTCGATCGGGACCTCCTTGATGACGAGGCCCTTGGCGTGCGCCCGGCGGACGAGGTCGATCTGGAAGCAATAGCCGGCGGACGCGATCTGGTCGAGTCCGATGGCGCGGAGCGTGGACGCCCGGAACGCCGTGAAGCCGCCGGTCATGTCGTTCACGGGGACGCCCAGCACCAGGCGGGAGTAGACACTTCCCCCGCGCGAGATGAACTTGCGGTGGGCGGGCCAGTTCACGACGGAACCGCCCTTCACGTACCGGGATCCCTTCACCATGTCGGCCGTGGCGAGGGCGTCCAGGAGCAGGGGAAGCTGTTCGGGCTGGTGCGAACCGTCGGCGTCCATCTCGACGATGACTTCGTACCCCGCGTCCAGTGCCCAGGCGAAACCGGCGAGATAGGCGGCGCCCAGGCCCTCTTTCCCCTTGCGGTGCATCACATGGACATGATCGTCGGAGGCGGCGAGGCGATCGGCGATCGCACCGGTCCCGTCGGGTGAGTTGTCGTCGGCGACCAGCACGTGTGCGGCCGGGACGGCGGCGCGCAGGCGTCCGATGATGGTCTCGATGTTCGGAGCCTCGTTGTAGGTCGGGATGATGACGAGGATCGACTCGAGCGACGGGGTGTGGTCAACCATGACTGTGCTCCTGGGGACTGACGACCGGTGCTGGCCGTGTGTCCATGTTACCGACGTGCGAGCGTCGACCCCAGAGCCGCGCTACACCCGCCGCAACGATCGCCAGCAGCGCAATGGCCACCGACGCCCACCCGACCAGGGGCGAGAGCCTCGTACCCCACGAGACGGCGTCCCGGGTGGGGACGACGGCCGAGAAGGACGCGGGGCCACCCTCGTCGGTCCTGTGGACGACGCTGCCCCGGGCGTCGACGAGGCCCGAGAAGGAGTTGGTCGTCGCGACGAGGATGTCGCGTTGCCCCTCCATGGCCCGGGCCCGCGTGATGACGAACTGCTGGCGCGGCTGGGCGGTGCCGGTGTAGGTCGCGTTGTTCGACTGCACGACGAAGATGTCGGGCGAGGTCATGAGCGACTCGCGCATCGTGTCGTCGTAGGCGAGTTCGAAGCAGATGGCCACGCCGATGTCGAGGGGGCGTCCCGACAGGTCGACCGCCAACACGCCGGGGCCGGTGCCCGGAACCGATTGGCGACCCACTTCCTGCAGGATCGGGAGCAGGGGCAACAACTGGTCGCGGAACGGGATCCATTCGCCGAACGGCACGAGATCACGCTTGTGGTACGTGGCGCCCGAGCCCTCGGACGTCCACCAGATCGACGTGGTCTGGCGCTCGTCGTCCCCGGGCCCGTAGGTGACGGCGCCGACGAGGGCAGGGACGCCCGCGAGGTCGATTGCCGTGTGCAGCCGCCGCGCCGTGGTGGGGTCGACGGCGGGATCGATGTCGGTGGTGTTCTCGGGCATGAGCAGGAAATCGGGCCGGGGTTGGTCCCCCAGGTGCACTGATGCCATGAGCGTGATGGTCTCGGCGAGGTGGTTGTTGGTCACACTGCGCGCGTAGCCGAGTGCCGAGATGCCGGCCTGGCCGACCACGTCACCCTGGACGACGCCGACGGTGACGCTGCCCGTGGGATCGGGGATGGGGGCCCGTCCGAGCAGGACACCACCGCCGAGGAGGGCCAGCGCGGACGCACCCGCGACGACCGCCTTCCATCCCCGGACGCTGACCGCCCACACGGCCAGGTTTGCGACCAGCGCGGCCAGCACGGACGTCCCGGGGACGCCGACGAAACCGAGCCAGCCGTCGAGGGGCGAGTCGACCATCGCGTAGGCCAGTCGGTTCCATCCGAAACCACCGAAGGGGACGCGTCCCTCGGCGAACTCGACCGCACCCCAGCACGCTGCGGCCCAGACGGGCCACCAGGGCAGACGCATCACCTGGGTGAGGGCGACCGCAAGCAGCCCTGACCACAGGGCCATGAAGGCGACCAGCACCACGGAGACCCACGACCCCAGGACCGAGACCCAGGTGATGGTGGTCAGCCCGAGTCCCAGCCCGTACGCGTAGCCGAGACCGAACGCCGGGCGTCCGCGGACGCGCGTGACGACGATCGTGAGGAGTGCGACCCCCGCGAGGGCGGCCAGCCAGGAACTCACCGGGGCGAAACCCAGCCCGAGGAGACAGCCGCCCATCAGCGCCAGCACGTAGCGCAATGCCATCGACACAGGCTACTCGGGCTCGATCAGGGGACGGTCCTGGAAGATCGTGGTGAGCACCACGGTGGTGACGGTCGTGACATTGGCCGACTGCCGGATCTTCGTGAGGAGCGCGTCCAGTTCGGCGGTGGTCGCGACCTGGACCTTGAGGAGGTACGACGCGTCCCCGGCCACCGAGTAGCACGACGTGATCTCGGGCAGTTTCACGAGCAGGCTCGGTGTTGCCTCGTCCGTCGACGGGTCGAGCGGCCGGATGGAGATGAACGCCATCAGCGTGCGCCCGAGGGCCTCAGGGTCGATCGATGCGTGGTAACCACTGATGACCCCGCGCTGTTCCAGACGGCGGACGCGTTGCTGGGCTGCCGAGGTGGAGAGCTTTGTCTCGCGTCCGATCTCGGTGTACGACATGCGGCCGTCGCGGGCCAGCAACGCCAAGATGTGTTGATCCGTGCTCTCCATGGGCACATCGTGACACGATCCTTGCGTGATCAGCCCTCAGCTCATGATTTTTGACACGGCATCGCTGTACTTCCGCGCGTTCTTCGGTGTGCCCATGATGCGGGCGCCGGACGGGACGCCGACGAATGCCGTCCGGGGTCTGCTCGATTCACTCGCGCGACTCGTCGACCAGTACCATCCCAGCCATCTTGCCTGCGCCTGGGACAACGACTGGCGTCCGGCGTGGCGCGTCGATCTCGTCGAGTCGTACAAGGCCCATCGGGTCGCCCCCGGGGGCGCGGCGTTCGTGGGGGCCGGTGGCGTGGGAGCCGCGTCGGGCGTGGCCGAGGAGGCCCCTGACGATTTGCAGGTGCAGGTTCCCGTCATCGAGGAGGTCCTGGCGGCCCTGGGGCTGTGGGTTGTCGGGATCGACGGGTACGAGGCCGATGACGTGGCCGCAGCACTGGCCGCCCAGAGCGGCATGGCGAACCTCGTCGTGACGGGCGACCGCGACCTGTTCCAGCTGGCCCACGGCGGCACCCGGGTGATCTACGTCGGACGCGGGGTCGCGAGGCACGACCTTGTGGACGCGGAATGGGTCGCCGGGAAGTACGGCGTCCTGCCCGAGCAGTACGTCGACTTCGCGACGCTGCGGGGTGACCCGTCCGACGGGCTGCCGGGGGTCAAGGGCATCGGGGAGAAGTCGGCCGCGTCCCTCGTCGCGACCTACGGTGACCTCGAGGACATCCTGGCGGCGGCGGGTGATCCGGCGTCCGGCATGAGCGCGTCCCTTCGCGCGAAGATCGCGGGCTCCATCGACTATCTCGGACGCGCACGCGAGGTCGTGCGGTGCGTCGACGACCTCGACCTGCCGCCCTTCAGCCTCGCGCGTGGCGCGGTTGACCTGGACGCGTGCGACGAGCTGAAGGCCCGGTACGACCTCGGCGGGTCGATGGACCGGATTCTCGCGGCGCTCGCGGCGATCGACTGGCCTCAGGCTCGCCCGAGCACGTAGATCGCCGATCCGGCGAGCAGGTTCGCCCCTCGACCCGGACGCGGACGCCCTTCCTCGTCGAGCACGATGCGTCGCTCGACCTGGAGCCGCTGGCTCGCGAAGAACGCCTCCAGATCGATCAGTGTTGCGTGGTGGAGGTTCGGGGTGTCGTGCCAGTCGAACGGCAGGTCCTTCGACCGGGGCATGTGGCCGCCGACGAGCCTCAAGCGGTGCCGCCAGAATCCGAAGTTGGGCATCGACACGACGAGCCTGGGCGCGATGCGGGTCATCTCATTGAGCACCACCCCGGGGCGGTGAACGGCCTGCAGCGTCCGGGAGAGGACGACGACGTCGTAGGAGCTGTCGCGGAACTGCCCCAGCTGGGTGTCGAGGTTGAGCTCGATCGTCGGGACGCCCTGGCGGATCGCGGCGAGCACGCCCCCCGGATCGATCTCGACACCGGTGCCGCGGCAGTGTTTGGTCGTCATGAGGTGGGCGAGCAGGTCGCCCGACCCGCACCCCAGGTCGAGGACGCGCGACCCGGCCGGGATGAGGTCGGCGACCAGTGCGAGGTCGGCGCGCAATTCAGTCATGCGTCCGCCGTCGGTCATGCGTCCACCACCCCCCGTGGACACTCGAGGAAGGCGCGGATCGTGTCGTGGTAGGCGGGGATCTCCAACAGGAAGGAGTCATGGCCCCACGGTGACTCGATCTCGCGGAAGGTGACGGGCGTCTCGGACGACTCCAAGGCACGGACGATGCGACGCGAGTGTTCGGTCGAGAAGCGCCAGTCGGTGTCGAAGCTCATCACGAGGTAGTTCACGGGGTGTCGACGCACAGCATCGAGGGCGTCGACATCGGCGAAGGGGTCGAAGTAATCCATGACGCGGGTGAGGTAGAGGTAGCTGAGGGGGTCGAAGCGCGACAGGAAGGTCTCGCCCTGGTGGTTGAGGTAGCTCTCGACGGCGAAGTCGATACCGAAGCCGCGGGCGATCTGGCCGTGCTGGGACTTGCGTCCGAACTTCTCGTTGAACGCTTCCTCGGACAGATAGGTGATGTGGGCCATCATGCGGGCGATGGCGAGACCGGTGTCGGGTGAGGTTCCCTCATCGGCGAACCGTCCTGAGTGGAACGACGTGTCACGCATGATTGCCTGGCGTCCGACCGCCGAGAAGGCGATGTTCTGAGCCGTGAGGCGACTCGAGGACGCCACCAGCACGGCGAGCTCGATCTCCTCGGGGAACCGGAGGCTCCAGTCGAGCACCTGCATGCCGCCGAGCGATCCCCCGATGGCCGCGTGCCAGCGCTGCACCCCGAGGTGCTCCCCCAGCGCACGGTGCACGGTCACGAAGTCAGCCATGTCGAGCAGGGGGAAGTCGAGCCCGTAGGCACGCCCGGTCGCAGGATTGGTCGAGCTGGGGCCGGTCGTGCCCTGGCATCCACCCAGCAGGTTCGAACACACGACGAACCACGTATCGGTGTCAACCGGACGTCCGGGGCCGATGAGGTTGTCCCACCACCCCGGACTCGTGGCGCCCTCGTGGTACCCCGCGACATGGGCGTCACCGGTCAGCGCGTGACAGATGTACACGGCGTTGTCGCGGGCGGCGTTCAGCGTCCCGTAGGTCTCGAACGCAACGTCAACCTCGGTGAGCACCTCACCGTTGGCGAGCACCAAGGGACGGGCCGGCGTGAAGAGCCGCTCGACCGAGGTCGAGACGACTCCCACGCCTTCACTGCCCGACAAGCTGCGGCTCACCCGGACAGTCTCCCACGTCGTGCCGGGACGCTCAGTCCGTGGCGAGGGCGGCAGCCGCGACAACTCGCGCCGTGGCCGAGTCGGGTGCCGCAAGGGCAGCTCGCGCGGCGACCTCGCACTGCTCGAGCGTGACCTGTGCGAGCTGGGCGCCGACGGCCGGGATCGCGGCGACGGCCATCGACAGGCTCGTCACGCCAAGGCCGACGAGCACGCAGGCGAGCAGCGGATCCGCTGCTGCCTCACCACACACGCCCACGGGCTTGCCGGCTTCCTTGCCCGCCCACGCGGTCATGCCGACGAGGGCGATCACGGCGGGCTGCCACGGGTCGGTCAGCTTGGCGAGCTTCGGCGACATGCGGTCGGCTGCCATCGTGTACTGCGTGAGGTCGTTGGTGCCGATCGACATGAATTCGACGTGCTCCAGGAAGTGGGACGCACGAACGGCGACGGCGGGAACCTCCACCATGATGCCGGGCTTGAGTCCACGTTCACGGCACAGCGCCGCGAACTCCTTCGCCTCGGTGACCGTGGCGACCATGGGGGCCATGACCCACGTGGCCGCGCCATCGGAAGCAGCCTTGATGGCGTCGAGTTGGCGGGTCATGAGGCCGGGGTTGTCGGCGGCGATGCGCAGGCCGCGCACGCCCATGGCGGGGTTCTCCTCCTCCTCCATGTTGGCGAACTTGAGCGGCTTGTCGGAGCCGGCGTCCAGGGTACGAATGACGACCTTCTTGCCGGGGAACGCCGCGAGCACCTCGCGGTAGATGCGGGCCTGCTCCTCGACGGATGGCTCGGTCTCGGCCGAGAGGAAGCACAGTTCCGTGCGGAACAGGCCGATGCCCTGGGCGGGCGACTTCGCGGCACGTCCCGCGCCGGCACCGTCCTGGACGTTGGCGAGCACGTCGACGGGGACGCCGTCCTTGGTCTGTGCCGGGCCGGTCCACGACCTGATCGCCTCGCGGCGGGCGGCGTCGGTGGCGACGAGCGCGCGCGCTTCATCGGGGTCGACATCGAGCTCGATGGTTCCCGCGGCGCCGTCGATGAGCACGAGGGTTCCGGTCTGGATGGCGCGCAGTCCGGCTGCGGCCACGATGCAGGGGATGCCGAGCTGGCGGGCGATGATCGCCGTGTGGCTGGTCGGGCCGCCGAGTTCGGTGACGAGGCCCACGATCAGCTCGGGCTTGAGCCCGGCAGTGTCTGCAGGCGCCAGATCGTCGGCCATCAGCACGGACGGCTGGTCGGGCATCGGGACGCCAGGCTCGGGCTCACCCAGGATCTCGGCGATCACGCGGTCGCGGATGTCCTTGAGGTCGGTGGCGCGCTCGGCCATGAGCCCGCCGATCTTCTCGAACTGGGCCACGAAGGTTGCCGTCGCCTGGGCGGTGGCCAGGGAGGCGGGGACGCCGGTCTTGATCAACTTGCCGACGGCGCGCAGCCAGCCCTTGTCCTTCGCCAGGGCAGCGTTGGCCCCGAGGACCTCAGCAGCCACGCCGGTCGCTTGCGAGGCGCGCTCCCCCAGCCTCGACGACACCGTCGCAGCTGCGGTGGTGAATCGCGCGCCCTCATCCTCACGCGCACCCTCCGCCAGCGTCGGCAGGTGCGCCGGGAGTTGGGGTCTGGGTGCAGTCCAGACGACGGGGGCGTACGCGACGCCAGGCACTACGCCAGTGCCGCGGACGCTCGTGATGGCTTGCTCGGACTCGGTCATGTCTTCCCTCCGGTTGGTCTCCCCATTCTCGCCGATGCCCGCTGCCATCGGGGTGAAAACACGAGTTCGGAACCACTTGCGCAAACCAACATAACCAAATATGATCAGACACAGACGGGACCCGATCGTGTGGGTCCACCCCCAGGCTTCCACTCCTGGATTCACTCACATCGTTGTGAAAGGTCATGGATGTACGCAGAGGAGCGGCGCCAGGCACTGGTTGCCCAAGCCCACTCGGACGGACGGGTCTCGGTCGCCGAGGCGGCCCTGCAGTTCGACGTGACACCGGAGACGATTCGGCGCGATCTCGAGACACTCGACCGTGAAGGCGCCCTGCGGCGCGTCCACGGTGGGGCGATCCCCTCGGAGTTCAGCCTGCTCGGCGACCTCAACCTGCTCGATCGCGAAGGCGCCGCTTCCAGCCAGAAGGACCGGATCGCTGCGGCGGCCACCCGTTGGTTGCCCACCCAGCCCGGTGCAACCGTCCTGATGGACGCGGGGACCTCCACCGCACGCCTCGCGGCACTGGTTCCTCCGGCGTCCCGCTTCACCTGCTTCACCCACTCACTCCCGGTCGCGGCCAGCCTGTCGACGCGCACCCGGGTCGACGTGCAATTCCTGGGCGGACGCGTCCGGGGCGTGACGCAGGCCTGCGTCGGTCCGATGGCCCTGTCGATGCTGCGAAGGCTGCGCGTCGATGTCGCGTTCATGGGAACGAACGGGGTGTCTCTGATGCACGGGCTCTCCACGCCTGATCCCGACGAAGCCGCCATCAAGGAAGCCATGGTCAAGGCCGCGCACACCGTCGTGGTCCTCGCCGATTCGCGCAAGATCGGGGCCGAGACGACAACGAGTTTCGCGTCGCTCGACGCGGTGTCGGTGCTTGTCACCGATCATGGAATCACGCCCACGCAGCACCGCCGTCTCACCGAACGAGGAATCGAGGTCGTCATCGCATGATCGTCACCTTCACCGCCAATCCCAGCCTCGATCGCACCGCCACCATCGAGGTCCCGCTGACTCGTGGAGGGGTGCACCGAATCTCCACCATCACGACTGAGCCCGGGGGCAAGGGTGTCAACGTCGCCCGGGCGATCCACCTCGCCGGACAGGATGCGTTGGCGATCGTCCCCTCCGACCCGCACGATCCCCTGCTCAGCGGTTTGGAGGCCTTGGGCGTGCCCTTCCGCAACGTGCCCACCGGTTCCCCGGTGCGTTCCAACCTGACGGTGACCGAACCCGATGGCACGACGAGCAAACTGAACGAGCCCGGTGCTGCACTCGATGCGGGCGTGGTCGATCTGCTCACCGACCTGGTGGTTGACTCGGCGCGGACGTCGAGCTGGGTGGCGCTCTCGGGTTCGCTCCCGCCCGGCGCCCCCGTCGACTGGTACGCACGCATGGTGAAGGCCCTGCGTCCGCTCGGGGTGAAGGTCGCGATCGACACCTCGGACGCGCCCCTGCAGGCCCTGGCCGCCAACTTCCCGGAAGCGGCCCCCGACCTGATCAAGCCCAATTCCGAGGAACTGGGCCAGCTCAGCGGACAGGACGGTCTCGCGCTCGAGGCCGCTGCAGCTGCGGGTGACTGGCACCCCGTCCTCAGCGCTGCGCACGAGTTGACCGCTCGCGGCGTCGGGGCAGTCCTCGTCACCCTCGGGGGTTCGGGCGCCCTGCTGGTCACCTCCGAAGGCGCCTGGCTCGCCACTCCCCCACCGATCACGTTGGCGTCCACCGTGGGTGCCGGCGACTCAGCCCTGGCGGGCTACCTGCTCGCCGACATCGAGAACCTCGGTTCTCCCGACAAGTTGCGACGTGCCGTGGCGTACGGCTCGGGCGCAGCGGCGCTGGCAGGTTCCGCTCTTCCTGCCCCTGATCAGACGAATCCGGACGCAGTCGTCGTCACGGCCGTCGCAACCACCCCATCGGAAGGAAACTGATGAGCACTTCATCGCTGATCGAGCCGGGGCTTGTTGCCCTCGATGTCGATCTCGGGTCAACCAAGGACGAGGTGATCCGTGGACTGGCAGGCATCGTCGCTGCAACCGGTCGAGCGGACGCTGAAGGCCTCGCTGCGGACGCCCTCGCCCGTGAAGGGAAGTCGGCCACCGGCATGCCCGGCGGATTCGCGATCCCTCACTGCCGCTCTGCGGCCGTCAACACCGGATCGCTCGGCTTCGCCCGCCTGACGAACCCTGTCGATTTCGGCGCCAAGGACGGTGCGTCCGACCTCGTCTTCCTGATCGCCGCGGCCGAGTCCGGTGGCGCCGACCACATGAAGCTCCTGACCAAGCTCGCCCGCGCGCTGGTCAAGCCCGACTTCCTCGCCGCCCTGCGTGCGGCCGGTTCGGCCGACGAGATCGTCAGCCTGGTCCGCGACGTCGTGGAGCCCGCAGCTGACGCGGCCGCCCCCGTCGTCGCCGCCGCCGCCGCAGCAGCTGCCTCCGGGCCCAAGAAGTCGATCATCGCCATCACCGCCTGCCCCACGGGTATCGCGCACACCTACATGGCTGCCGACTACCTCGTGAACGCCGGCAAGGAGATGGGTGTCGACGTCGTCACCGAGCCCCAGGGCTCGACGGCGACCGAATGGGTCACCGCAGCCCAGATCAAGGCCGCGTCCGCTGTCATCTTCGCCACTGACGTGGGCGTGAAGGGACGCGAACGCTTCGCCGGCCTTCCGGTCATCGAGTCGGGCGTCAAGCGCGCGATCAACGAGCCCAAGAAGATGATCGAGGACGCCCTGGCGGCCATCGACAACCCCAGCGCTCCGCGGGTTGCTGCGGGCACGGGTGCGGCTGCCGACTCCGGCGCAGGTGCGGCGAAGTCGCAGCTGAGCTGGGGCAAGCGCCTCCAGCAGGCGCTGATGACCGGTGTCTCGTACATGATCCCGTTCGTCGCCGCCGGCGGCCTGCTGATCGCCCTCGGCTTCCTCTTCGGCAGCTACCAGATCCCCTACGTCGCCGACCACATCCTCGGCACGAACTCGATCCTGAACCTGCCGTCGCTGAGCGAGATCGTCAGCGCCAAGACGGCAGCTGGTGACCTGATGTTCACGGCCGCCCAGACGGACGCCCTCCCGAACAGCGGTTTCCTGCTCTTCCTGGGCGCTGCCCTGTTCAAGATCGGCGGGTTGGCCTTCGGCTTCCTCGTCCCGGCGCTTGCCGGCTACATCGCCTTCGCCCTGGCTGATCGCCCCGGCATTGCACCCGGCTTCGTCGCCGGTGCGGTGGCCGGCTACGTCGGCGCCGGCTTCCTCGGTGGCCTCGTCGGTGGCCTCGTGGCCGGCCTCGTCGCCGCCTGGATCGGGCATTTCAAGGTCCCGCGCTGGCTGCGTGGCCTGATGCCGGTCGTGATCATCCCGCTCGGTGCGTCCCTCATCACCGGCCTGCTGATGTTCTTCGTCCTCGGACGCCCGCTTGCCTGGGTCCTCACCTCACTCACCGACATGCTCAACGGAATGTCCGGCAGCCAGGCAGTCGTCCTCGGCATCGTGCTCGGCCTGATGATGTGCTTCGACCTCGGTGGCCCGGTCAACAAGGCGGCCTACCTGTTCGCCACCACCGGTCTGGTGATCGGTGACGGCGGCTCGGTGACCGCGTCGATGAAGATCATGGCGACCGTCATGGCAGCCGGCATGGTTCCCCCGATCGCGATGGCGCTCTCCACGACCCTTCGTCCCAAGCTCTACTCCGAGCAGGAGCGCGAGAACGGTGTGGCGGCGTGGCTGCTGGGTGCGTCCTTCATCTCCGAAGGCGCCATCCCCTTCGCGGCGGCCGACCCCATCCGGGTCATCCCGTCGATGATGGCTGGTGGCGCGGTCACCGGTGCACTGACGATGGCGCTCGGCGTGGCGTCCAAGGCTCCCCACGGTGGCGTGTTCGTCTTCTTCGCCATCACGAAGTTCTGGGGCTTCCTGCTCGCCATCATTCTCGGAGCGATCGTCGCCGGTCTGCTGGTCACCGTCTTGAAGGGCATGCATGCGCGTAAGCTGCTCGCTGAGGACCCGACGGCCGCTGCGGCTGTCCAGGCCTGACCCACGAAAGGAATCACATGGCAAGCAAGACCGTTGCAGTTGGCTCTTCGGTCGGCCTCCACGCCCGCCCCGCGGCCATCATCGCCGAGGCTGCTGGAGAGTTCGATGACGAGATCCTGCTGTCCGTCGAGGGTGAGGAGGGCGTCGACGCCTCGTCGCCGCTGCTCATCATGACGCTCGGTGCTGAGAAGGGCGTGCTCGTCACGGTCGAGTCAGACAGCGAGGAGGCCGTCGCGGCCATCGCAGCACTCGTCGAGACCGATCTCGACGCGTAGTAGCTGATCACGCACGATCGAAGGGGTGGTACCGGGTAACCGGTGCCACCCCTTCTTGTGCGCCGTGTCAGATGTGCAGGGTCAGGCGTTCGTGAGCCTGGAGAGGATCCTGAACCCGTGCCGGTCGAACTCGGCCTCCATGTCGGCGGTGTTCAGGCTGTTCACCCCGACCACGACGATCGAGTTCTCGCCTGCACCACGGTAGACCGCGAGGTGGCTGATGTTCGCCCCGTACTCGGCGGTGATGCCGGTGAGCTTCGACAGCACGCCCGGTGCGTCCGGGGCCTCGATGGTGAGCCGCGTACCGGGGTCGCGGAAGCCGAGGATCTCGATGAACGAATCGAGGATGTCGCTCTCGGTGATCACGCCGACGAGCCGGGCGTCCTCCATCACCGGGAGCATTTCGATCTTGTTGTCACGCAGCAGGGTCGCAGCCTGTTCGAGGAGGGCGTCCGGCGAGATGGTGATGGGGTGCTTGCTCATCACGCGTCCGACCTTGAGCTTGCCCATGAGGTAGGTGATCTCGTTCGCGCTGAGCGACGTGGCCGGCGACGGGGAGGCTGCTGCGATGTCTCCGTGGGAGATGACGCCCACGAGGTGGCCGTCCTCCAGCACCGGCAGCTGGCGGACGTTGCGGGTCTCCATGATCGTCATCGCCTCCGGGACGCTGTGCTCCGGCGTCACGGTGAACGGGTGCGTCGTCATGCGGGTCTTGACGAACATCGGGGTCAGCCTCCAAGGTAAGCGCGCTTGATGTCCTCAGTATCCAGCAGCTCGGACGCCGGGCCCTCCAGAACGATCGAGCCCGTCTCCATCACATAGGCCCGGTCGGCGATGCGCAGCGCCATGTTCGCGTTCTGCTCCACGAGCAGCACGGTGGTGCCGGCCTCGTTGATCTGCTTGATGATGTCGAAGATCTCGGCGACCAGCAGCGGCGCCAGACCCATCGAGGGCTCGTCGAGCAACAGGATCCTCGGGCGACTCATCAGGGCGCGTCCCATGGCGAGCATCTGCTGCTCGCCACCTGACAGCGTCCCCGCGGTCTGCTTGCGGCGTTCCTTCAGCACGGGGAAGCGTCCGAAGACGTCATCGAAGTCGGACGCGAGGTTGGCCTTGTCCTTGCGCTGGTAGGCCCCCATCTCGAGGTTCTCCTGCACCGTCATCTGCGGGAAGACACGACGGCCCTCGGGCACCTGGCACAGCCCGAGCTTCACCCTCTCCTGCGGTGAGGCCGCAGTGATGTCGCGCCCGTCGACGACGATGGTCCCGGACGTCGGCTTCTTGAGCCCGGACGCAGTACGCAGGGTGGTCGTCTTGCCCGCACCGTTGGCGCCGATCAGCGTCACGATCTCGCCCGCGTCCACCGTCATCGAGATGCCCTTCAGCGCGTGGATGCCGCCGAAGTGCACGTTCAGGTCCCGGATCTCGAACATCAGTCCACCTCCTCGCCCAGATAGGCCTCGATGACCTTCGGATTGGCCTGCACCTCGGTGGGGGTGCCGGACGCGATGACAATGCCGTGGTCGAGCACGTAGATGCGCTCGCAGATGCGCATGACCAGGCTCATGTCGTGCTCGATGAGCAGGACGGTCAGGTCGAACTCCTTGCGCACCCACGCGATCAGGTCGGTGAGCCCCGACGTCTCGGCAGGGTTCATGCCCGCCGCGGGCTCGTCGAGCAGCAACAACGTGGGACGCGTCGCGAGCGCCCGTGCGATCTCGAGATGGCGCTGTTCCCCGTACGAGAGATTGCGGGCCAGCTCCCCCGCCTTGTCGCGCAGGTGCACGATGTCGAGCAACTCGAGGCTCTGCTCCCGGATCCTCACTTCTGCCGACTGGTGCGAAGGCAGGTGCAGGAAGGACGCGAGCAGGCTGTTCGGCTCGTTGGGCTGTAGTGCGATCGACACGTTGTCGAGCACCGTCAGGTCCTTGAACAGGCGGATGTTCTGGAAGGTGCGCCCGACACCGGCCCGGCAGATCGAGTGGGGCTTGCGTCCGCCCAGCTCACGAACCTTCTCGCCACGCGTGAACGTGATGGTGCCGGAACTCGGCGGATAGATGCCACTGAGCAGGTTGAAGACCGTCGTCTTGCCCGCACCGTTGGGCCCGATGAGCCCGACCAACTCGCCCTGCGTCAGGTGCATCGACACGTTCGACACGGCCGCGAGACCACCGAAGTTGCGGGTGAGTTGCTTGACGCTCAGGATCTCGGTCATGAGGCCCCTTCGGCGGCTCGTCCGCGCCGCGTGAGTCTCGTCAGCGAAGCCAGGTTGAGCTCACGCGAACCCATGAGGCCCTGCGGTCGGAAGATCATGATCATGACCAGGGCGAGGGAGTAGATGATCATCCGCAACTCGGGGAACGGTTGCAGGAAGGTCTGCAGGAGCGCGAGCAGGATGGCCGCGATGATCGACCCGGTGAGGCTGCCCAGACCGCCGAGCACGACGATGACGAGGATGTCGATCGACTTGAGGAAGCCGAAGAGGTCGGGCTTGATGAAGTAGAAGTAGGACGCGTAGAGCCCTCCCGCGATGGCTCCGAAGAAGGCGCCGACCGTGAAGGCGAGCGTCTTCGCCCGGGTTGCGTTGATCCCGACGGACTCGGCAGCGATCTCGTCCTCGCGGATCGAGATGCTGGCCCGTCCGTGCGAGGAGTGGAGGAAGTTCGAGATCAGGACGATCGTGCCCACCGTGAACACGAAGAGCCACGTCCAGCCCACGAAGGACGGGATGCCCGAGAGACCTGCCGCGCCGTTGGTGAAGTCGAAGTTCAACAGGAGGATCCGGATGATCTCGGCCATGCCGAGCGTCGCGATGGCGAGATAGTCCCCGCGCAGGCGCAGCGTCGGAAGGCCGATCAGGAAGCCGACGATCGCCGCGAGGATCGCGCCGAGGAAGACGCCCCCCAGGAAGCCCCAGGTGGTCGGGTACTCCATCGTCACGAGGGCGGTCGTGTAGGCGCCGATGGCCATGAATCCGGCATGTCCGAGGGAGAACTGCCCGGTGAACCCCGTGATCAGGTTGAGGCTGACCGCCAAAATGATGTTGATGCAGATCGTGGCCATCGTGGCCTGGATGTAGTCGTCGATGACGCCGGCGTTGATGAGGGCCCACACGATGCCGTAGACGAGGGCCAGCAACACGACCTGGACGCCGATGCGTGCGTAACGGTTCGACATGGTCTACACCTTCTCCCGGACGTTCTTGCCGAGCAGGCCGGTCGGCTTGACCATGAGCACCGCGATGAGGATCGCGAAGACCACTGCGTCCTTGTACATCGAGAAGCCGTAGCCGGCGACCAGGGTCTCGACCGCACCGATGACATAGCCACCGATGAGGGCACCGGGGATCAGGCCGATGCCGCCGAGCACGGCGGCGACGAATGCCTTGAGGCCCGGGAGGATGCCCATCAGGGGGTCGATCGAGTTGTAGTAGACACCGACGAGGACGCCGGCAGCCCCCGCGAGGGCTGAGCCGAGCGCGAACGTCAGTGAGATGGTGTTGTCGACGTTGATGCCCATCAGGCGGGCTGCGTCCGCGTCCTGGGAGACAGCGCGCATGGCCTTGCCGACCTTGGTGCGGCGGACGATGTACTGCAGCCCGATCATGAGGATCAGCGAGATGCCGATGATCAGCAACTGCTGGGCGCGGATGATGACGCCGCCGATGTTGTAGGAGGCCTCCATGAAGCCCGGCATGGGCGGGTACGCACGCACCTCGGGTCCGACGAAGAACATCATCCCGTACTCGAGCAGCAGCGAGACGCCGATGGCGGTGATGAGCACGGCGATGCGGGTGGAGTTGCGCAGGGGCTTGTAGGCGACCCGCTCGATCACCACACCGAGCACCGTGCAGACGAGCATGGCGATCACGAGGGAGGTGAAGAAGCCGAGGTGCGCACGGGCCATGCAGAAGTAGCCGACGTAGGCGCCGACCATGTACACGTCGCCGTGCGCGAAGTTGATGAGCTGGATGATGCCGTAGACCATCGTGTAGCCCAGGGCGATGAGGGCGTAGATGCTGCCCAGCGACAAGCCGTTGATGAGTTGCTGGATGAGTTCCTGCAAAGGGTCCACCTCACTTTCAATGGTTCACGGGAGGCGGGGGCGTGCGTGCCCCCACCTCCCGTGAGTCGCGTGCAGTCGTGTCATTGTTGCGGACGCGGGGCGTCCGCGGTGGTCAGGACTCGATCTTCTCGCTGGTGGCCTGCTGGCCGTCCTTGAGCCCGATGACGACGATGGCCTTCACCGGATTGTGGTTGCCGTCCACGCTGAACGTTCCGGTCACCGCAGAGAAGTCCTTGGTCTCGGCGAGGGCGGTCTTGATCGACTCACCGTCGACGGCGGACGCACGGCCGATCGCGTCCGCGAGGAACTTCATCGTGTCGTAGCCGAGGGCGTGGAAGGCGTTCGGCTCGGAGTTGTACTTCGCCTTGAAGTCGGCGATGAACTTCACGACCTTGGGGTCCTGGTCGAGCGAGCTGTAGTGGTTCGTGAAGTAGACGTCGTTGAGGGCGCTGGCCCCGGCCTGCTCGAGCAGGACGGGCGAGTCGAAGCCGTCGCCACCCAGGACGGGAGCAGTGATCTGGAGCGCGCGAGCCTGCTTGATGATCTTGCCGGCCTCGTTGTAGTAGCCCGGCAGGTAGATGACGTCGAAGTCCTGGTTCTTGATGCGCGTCAGGATCGGGTTGAACTCGGTGTCCTTCGTGACGTAGGCCTCTTCGCCGACGATGGTGCCGCCGTTGGCGGTGAAGGTCTTCTTGAAGTTCTCGGCGAGGCCCTTGGAGTAGTCGGACGAGCTGTCGACGATCATGACGGCCTTCGTCTTGTTGAGCTTCTTGCTCGCGAAGTTCGCCATGGCGTTGCCCTGGAAGGAGTCGTTGAAGCACGTGCGGAACGCGTACTCCTTGACACCCTTGTCGTCGACGGTCACGTCGTCGGCGGTGGCTGAGCCTGAGATGACCGGGACCTTGTCCTTGGTCGCGATCGGGATGGTGGCCTTGAAGTTGCCGGACGTGGCCGGGCCGAGGACGGCAACCACCTTGTCGGACGTCATGAGCTTGGTGGCGAGTGTCGTGGCCTCCGCAGGCTCGGACTTGTTGTCGTACTCCTTGAGCTCAATCTTCTTGCCCTTGATGCCGCCGGCGGCATTGATCTCCTCCATGGCCATCTTGATGCCGTCGAGGCTTGCCTGGCCGTAGGTGGCCACAGGCCCGGAGAGCTCGTAGTTGATGCCGATCTTGATGGTGTTGCTCGACGCCGCGTCGTCGCTGCTGCAGCCGGCGAATGTCGCCAGGCCGAGCGCCCCTGCCAGGAGCAGGGTGAGGGTCTTCTTCATGGGGTTCCTCGAGTGGGTCAGGCCCTTCGTGGGGAAGGGTGCGCGCAGACGCGCGTGGTGACGCCGAGCCTACTTGTGACGCCGGTGACGGGCCTTGTGCGTCCGTGATGTGGGAGCGTCGCGTGAGCCCCGGTGAGCGTCAGCCGAGGTGGGGGGTGACCCAGGCCCGCAGGCGCGGCAACGGCTGCGCGCCGAGCTGGCGTCCGACCTCCTTGCCCCCCTTGAGGAGCACGAGCAAGGGGATCGACTGCGCGTTGAAGCGACGCGAGAGGATCTGGTTCTCGTCGACGTTGACCTTCACGATCTTCAGTTTGCCCGCGTGCTCGGCGGCGAGCTTCTCGAGGTGGGGCGCCACTTGCCGGCAGGGGCCGCACCAGGGGGCCCACAGGTCGACGAGCACCAGCAGACGCTCGCTGTTGGCCACCGTCGACCATGTGTCGTCGGTGGCCTTGGCGACCCAGGGAAGAGCGGTCTGGCACTGGCTGCAGCGGGGCAGGCCCTGGGCAGCGTCCGGGACGCGGTTGCGGGTCTGGCAAGCCGGGCACGTCGACACCGAATGACTCATGCGTCCGATTCTCCCACCCTTGTCGAGGGAGGCCGGAGAGCGTCCGCGCCACCTTCCGCGGGTAGATCTCACGACGTCGAGACAAGATGTCTCTATGTCGTTGACCCGCGATCGGTGGCGGGCCTAGCCTTCGACCAACGGGCCCAGCTCCGCGCCCCACGCCGGAGCTGCCAGCCCATCCCCACATGGAAAGGCACAGCACGTGCGCAAACTACCCACACTCGCCATCGCGGGCGTTCTGACACTGGCGTCGCCCGCCTTGTCGATGGCACAGCCCACCACGGCCGACCGGTTCGAGACCACGACCAAGGGTGTGATCGACAGCTCCTTCACACCCGCGTCCCTCAACAAGGACGCGACTGTCCGTGTCATGGTTCAGATGTCGGCCGATCCGGTCGCCGTCGTCCAGGCCGACAAGGGACGCAAGCTCTCAGCGTCCGAGAAGAAGGCCGCCAGGGCCACCGTCGAGTCGCAGCAGGCCGGCGTCAAGAAGTACGTCCAGGGGCGCGGTGGCAAGGTCATCTCGTCGGTCCAGTCGGCCTACAACGGCGTCAAGGTGACCGTCAGGCGTTCCGAACTGACGGCACTCGCTGGCCAGAAAGGCGTCGTCGCCCTGCGTCCGGTCGAGATCATGAGCTTCGAGAACTCGGTGAGTGTGCCGTTCCTCGGCGTTCCCGAGGTGTGGAAGAACACCGGCAAGACGGGCGCGGGCGTCAAGGTGGCGGTCATCGACACCGGCATCGACTACACCCACGCCGACTTCGGTGGACCGGGGACGGTCGCGGCCTACGAGGCGGCGCACGCGGCTGGCACTGCGCCGGCCGACCCGGCTCTCTTCGGTCCCGCGGCCCCTCGCGTGAAGGGCGGCATCGACCTGGTCGGTGACGACTACGATGCGGCCTCTGATGAGGCGGCCGCCCTGGTTCCTCATCCTGACGCCAACCCGCTCGATTGCCAGGGCCACGGTTCGCACGTCTCAGGCACCATCGGTGGCTCCGGCGTCAACGCCGACGGCAGCACCTATGCAGGCCCCTACGACGACACCACGCCCAGCCGGACCTTCAAGGTCGGGCCCGGCGTCGCGCCCGAGGTCGACCTCTACGCCGTGCGTGTCTTCGGCTGTGAGGGCTCCACCGATGTGACCGTCGAGGCCATCGACTGGGCGGTCGCCAACGACATGGACGTCATCAACATGTCGCTCGGTTCCCCGTTCGGACGCTCGACCGATCCGTCGGCCGTCGCGTCCGCCAATGCTGTGGCGGCTGGGGTTGTGGTCGTGGCGTCCGCCGGCAACTCCGGTGAGAATCCCTACATCACGGGTTCGCCGGCAGTCGGCAAGGGCGTCATCTCTGTCGCTGCGACCGACAGCTCGGCAACGTTCCCCTCGGCGGTCATCACACTGCAGGGTGGTGCGACCATCCCCGCGATGAACGCCAACGGCGTCTCGTCCCTTCCCACTGGTCCCTTCACGGTGGTCGTCCTCAAGGACCAGTTGGCGACGCCAGACGAGGACGAGTCTCTCGGATGCTCAGTGGACGCCTACACGAGCAATGGCATCGTGGCCGGTGGCAACCAGATCGGAGTCCCGCTCCGGGGCGTGTGCGCTCGTGTCGCCAAGGCGATCTACGGCCAGCAGGCCGGGGCTGCTGCGGTCGCGATGATCAACACCTCGACCGACTTCCCGCCCTACGAAGGAGCGATCTTCTCCAATCCCGACACGGGTGAGGCCTACACCGTGACCATCCCGTTCCTCGGCGTGCGAGGGATGATCGACACAGATGGTGACGATGGGTACGCACTGGCGGCGGCCAACGGTGACACGGTCACCCTGGCAGCCTCCGAAATGGACAACCCGGGCTTCCGCACCTTTGCTTCGTTCAGCTCAGGCGGCCCCGGCAACGGAGACTCGAGCCTGCGTCCGACCGTGTCGGCCCCCGGTGTCAGCATCGCGTCCGTCGCCGTGGGCACGGGCAGCGACCCGGCGATCATGTCGGGAACCTCGATGGCTGCCCCGCACGTCGCGGGCCAGGCGGCTCTGGTGAAGCAGGCGCACCCGACGTGGAAGACGGCCGACCTGACGGCAGCGATCAGCTCGACGGCTGACCCGAGCGGCCAACTCGACTACCGGCTCACGCTCGGTGGTCAGGGGCTCGTGGACGTGAAGCAGTCGGTCACCACCTCGGTGGTCGCGCGCGGTGATGCCATCAAGGTTGGCGGCAGCTGGGTCAACGACAACGGCCTCAACTTCGGGTTCGCCGAGGTGGCGAAGTCGTACTCGGCGACCCGCAGCGTCACGCTGGTCAACAACTCGGCACGGGCGAAGAAGTTCGCCGTGACCGTTGCGCCCACCCTTGAGTCGGCGCCGGCGAAGGTCGCACTCAGCGCCAAGTCGGTGACGGTCCCCGCCAAGAGCTCCACCAAGGTCTGGGTGACGCTCGTCGTGAAGGCAGCGGACGTCTACAACGCTGATGCTTCAGTGGGCAGTCAGTTCGACTTCAAGGAGGTCTCCGGCAGCATCGTGGCCACGTCCGGATACGACGTTGTCTCAGTTCCCTATCTGCTCGTCCCGCGTGCGGAGTCGAAGCTGACCGCCTCGTCAACCCGGACGTCCAGTAGCGTCAAGCTGGCCTTCAAGAACAATGGCACTGACGTTCCCGCGGGCGTGGATGTGTACACGTGGGGCCTCTCGGACGCCAAGGACGCGGGCGCTCCCCTCGCCAATGGGTTCGACATCAGGGCGGTGGGGGTTCAGTCGTTCACTGCCGGGGCCGACAAGCTGCTGGTGTTCGCGGTGAACAACTGGGACCGCAGTTCGAACCACTCGCTCAACGAGGTCGACATCGCTGTGGACAACAACGGCGACGGCAACCCCGACATGATCGTGTTTGCGACGGATTCAGGGGCGTTGCGCACCGGTGATCATGACGGGTTGACCGAGGTCTTCACCTACGACGTGAACTCGGGTGGTCTCTTCGCCTCCGGATTCTTCGCGGACGCCAAGACCGACACCTCGACGGTGCTGCTGCCCGTGTACGCCAGCGACCTCGGCATCACGGCTCAGTTCGAATACGTCGTGACGTCCTTCTCGGGGGAGGATTCGGCCCTCTGGGACGACGCGACCGGCTCGGCCCTGTACAACCCGTGGGCGCGGGCCATCGGTGACGGCGGTTGGTTCGATGTTGCTCCGGGCGCCAAGGGCGCAACCGGTCAGGTTGCGGTCAATCCGACTCGCATCGCCGCCCAGAAGCCGAAGGGCATCATGCTCGTGGTGCAGGACAACGCCGCGGGCGCGCCGGAAGCCGTCCTGGTTCCGGTCAAGTAGTCGCAGTTCGAGCACAACCTGTCTGACACGAAGGGCGCCGTCCGCACCAGCGGGCGGCGCCCTTCGCCATGTCCAACCGTGGAACGGACAACTACGATGGATGCATGCAGCTCACCGTGACTGTCCTCACCCACGACGCGCCCCCCGCCGAGGGAACCCCCCTGGTCGTCGAGGTGCGAGACACGTCCCTCATGGACGTCGCAGCCGTCACTGTCTGCCATGCCGAGACGAGTGTCGTTGCCCCGTCCGCTGACGCCCCGGAATCTGCCGCGCTCGGCAGCGTCATCGTGGACGCCCCCGATGATCTCGTCGCCGCCGGTGCCCTGACGGTGTTCGCGCACGTCAGGGTCGCCGAGACCGACTTCGTGTCGGTCGGCGATTTCCTGACAGTGCAGTCCTACCCCGTGCAACCCGGTGTTGCCGAGACAGCCGTCGAGGTCGTCAAGATCGGTTGACCGGTGGGTTCGCCAGCCACCCCGCCACCGCGTCGGTGATGGGATGGTTGCCTCCCCGCTCGACGAAGAGGAACTCCCCCGCCGGGTTCACCTCGAGGAAGACGTACTCGCCCTCGGGAGTCAGCCGGAAGTCCGCGCCGCCGTAGGCCAGACCGAAGTGGGACATCATCCTGCGCAGTCCGCTCGCCACGTCGTCGGGGAGGGTGGTCGCCCACGTCCCGGTCTTGCCCATCCGCAACCGGAAGTCGATGTCGTCGGAATCGCGTCCGTCGATCGCCATCGCGAACAGGTCGTCGCCCACGACGGTGACGCGAATGTCGGCCACGCCCGTCACGCACTCCTGGAAGATGACCGGGGCGAGGCGGAGTTGGTCGAGGTGCGCGAGGTCTGCATCCGTGAGTCGACGTGTCTCGCGCCAGACCTGGTGAGTGGCGGCGAAGATCTTGTAGATGACGTTCTCGACACCGAGGCTGTCGGCGAAGGCGCGGGCTTCGTCCGCGTCCGAGGTCATGATCGTCCTGGGGACGTGCAGCCCGAATCGGGGTGCGACGGCCAACTGAAGGGCCTTGTGGGCGGCGTTCTGGTCGGCGATCACGTCGTTCATCCACGGGCAGTCGAGCAGGGTGTAGAGGCCGTAGAG
>CALKHV010000097.1 GCA_937988865.1 uncultured Propionibacteriaceae bacterium
CCCGTGCTGTGCCCTGCAAAGGAGGGCTCCGCCCCCTTTGGATCCCCCGTGCTGTGCCCTGCAAAGGAGGGCTCCGCCCCCTTTGGATCCCCCGTGCTGTCGCGCGCATCGCCGCTTCGCGGCTGCGCTCCCGCAGAGGAGGCTGCGCCCTTGCGGCTGCGCTCCAGCAAAGGAGGCTACGCCCTTGCGGCTGCGCTCCAGCAAAGGAGGGCACAGCCGTTGGCGGCACCTGTCACTCGGACGCTGGCGTGCCCTCCGCCGTGGGTCGACCCCCACGGGAACGACGGCGGCGACGCGGTGCGTCCGACGTCTGGGTCGACGCCTCAGGAGCGGGCGAGGTCACCGGTGCGGAGGACGTGGTGGCGTCCGCCGCCCCGTCGACGATCTCACCGTTGCGCAGTCGACGACGGCTACGGGGTGTGCGTTCGCCCTTCTCGGCGGGACGTTCCTGACGCTCGGCCGGCCCACGCTGTGCGGCGCCACTGTCGCGTCGGCCACGACCGCGTCCGCCTGCGTCGCGGGGTTCGCGGGGCTCGCGCTCCTTCGGCGTGCTGCCGGGTACGCGTCCCTTCGTTCCCTCGGGGATCTCGAGGTCGGTGTACAGCCAGGGTGAGTTGGAGTAGGTCTCGACGAGTTCGTCGATGCCCAGTTCCAGGCCCTTGTTGATGAGATTCCAGCGCGTCACGTCGGCCCAGTCGACCAACGTCACGGCGACGCCCTTGGCGCCGGCGCGACCGGTGCGTCCGATGCGGTGCACGTACGTCTTCTCGTCATCCGGGCACTCGTAGTTCACGACGTGACTGACGCCTGTGACATCGATTCCCCGAGCCGCGACGTCCGTGGCGACCAGGACGCGGATCTTGCCTTCACGGAAGCGCTTCAGCGCCTTCTCGCGCGAGACCTGGCTGAGGTCGCCGTGGATCGAGCCGGACTCGAAACCGCGGTCCTCGAGCTCGTCGGCCAGCCGCTGGGCAGCACGCTTGGTGCGCGTGAAGATCATGACCTTCTCGACACCGTCCGACTGGAGGAGGCGTCCGACGATCTCGGGCTTGTCGAGGTCGTGTGCCTGGTAGACGAACTGGGTGGTGTCGGGCACTGTCGCCTTGGCGTCGTGACCTTCGGCCCGTACATTGATCGGACGCGTGAGGTGCGTCCGGGCCAGCGACACGATCGCGGACGGCATCGTCGCCGAGAACAGCAGGGTCTGACGGTCGACGGGCGTCTTCGCGATGAGCCGCTCGACGTCGGGCAGGAAGCCCAGGTCGAGCATCTCGTCAGCCTCATCCAGGACGACGACTCGCACGTGGGAGAGATCGAGGTCGCGGCGATTGGCCAGGTCGAGGAGGCGTCCGGGGGTGCCGACGACGACGTCGATCCCGTCGGCGAGCGTGTCGAGCTGCTCGTCGTAGCCCACGCCGCCGTAGACGGTCATCACACGAACCTTGCGCACGGTGGACGCGATGGCGAGATCGCGGGTCACCTGGAGCGCGAGCTCGCGGGTCGGGCACATGACCAGGGCCTGGGGCTTGCCGGGGTGCGTGAGCTCGTCGAAGTTCTGGTCACCAGGGATGAGGACGCGCTGCAGCAGCGAGATGCCGAACGCCAGTGTCTTGCCGGTACCCGTGCGGGCCTGGCCGATCATGTCGGTGCCCACGATCGCGATGGGGATCGCGAGGGACTGGATGGGGAAGGGGTGCGTGATCCCGACCTCGGCCAGGGCCTCCTGGATCTCGGGGATCACGCCGAGGTCGTCGAAGGTCAGCTTCGGATCAGCTTCGGGGCGGTCATCGTCGGGGCTGACGGCCCCGGCGGGAATGTTCTCGGTGATGATGTTCTCGGACAGTTGCGTGCCTCTTCGTTGTGGCCGCGTCGTGGCGACCGTCTGGGTCGTGGATGTCGCATGCACGGTGACCAGCGCGCTGTGGCTGCAGCCGATCTCGTCCATGTGCGGGGCCTGCGGACGTCCGACTGACGACGTCGAGCCTCACTGACCAGCCAATTCTAGCGCCTTCGTCCATCGAGCGCCTGTCGAGGGACGGGTGACCGGCCGCGCGCGCTAGCCTGCGGGCATGAGCGAAGCGGTGGAACAGGGCGACTGGGGACGAGCCGGTGGGGCGGAGGTTCGGGCGCTGCTGGCCGCGTCCGGGTTGGTGGCGGGGCAGCAACTGGCTGCCCTGTCGCAGCTCGCTCCCGATCTTTCCGTCCGATTGTCCCTGGCCACGGGGGCGGCGGAACGGTTGGTGGCACCGGCCGGTCTGACGCCGACCGAGGCGTCCGCCCTGCCGATTTTCGAGACCCTGGTCCGCGAGTTCGAACAGCGAACCCGACCCACCACGTGGCTCGAGGGACTCATTCGGGGGTGCGCGGTGGCGGGCCTGAGCCGTGACGTGACCGAGCTCGTCCGCCCTCACGTGACGGCGTCCGCAGCGGATGCCCTGGACGAGGCGTCGCCCGCCGGCGAGGCGTTCCTCGTGCCCCTCATCCATGAGTCGCTGGGTGCCGATCCGACGCAGCGGGACCGGGCATCCCTGTATGGACGCCGGCTGCTCGCCGAGATGCTGGCGCTCGTTCAGCAGGTGATCGCGCGGCATCTCGACCTGGCGAGATTCGTGACGGGTGCGTCGGACGACATCTCGGTGGTGTCCCAGTGGTTCCCGCACCTCGAGACCGGCCATGCCAGGCGCATGGCCGAATGGGGTCTGATCGGCTAAACGGTCCCGAAGCCGACGGGACGCTGGTGCTCCTGCCCCAGGTCGACATAGCCGATCTGGCGGGCGGGGATGAGGACCTTTCGGCCCTTGTCATCAGTCAGCGCGAGCACGCCGTCCTCCTCGAGTGCGAGGCGCAGGCTCTTCTCGACGGACTCGCTCGACTCTGCGGTCTCGAGGCTGATCTCGCGATTGACGTTCTTGATTCCGATCTTGATCTCCACGTGGTCAACCTACCCGGTGCGACAACTCGGCGTCCGGCTGCTCGGACAGGGGCGGTTGCGGGCCGTCGATCCGGGCCACTGCAACAGAGATGTTGTCGTGGCCGCCCTGGGCGTTGGCCCAGTGCACGAGCCCGGACGCCAGGTCGACGGGTGCACCGGTCTCGTCGGATTCGTGAAGGGCGGACGCGAGGGCGTCCGGTGCTGACGCGTAGTTCCACAATCCGTCACTGCACACCACCAACCATCCCGCTCCCGGGGCCAGGAAGGTTCGCAGGGTGGGTGGGTCGTGCGGTGATGAAGGCCCCAGCCAGTTGGTGATCGCGTGGGCCTGGAAGCCGCGTTCGGCCTCGTCGCGGGGCACGCCCATCAGGATGCGCGCCTGGGCCACGGAGTCGTCGGTCGACAACACGACGCCTGATCCGTCGTCCCCGATCCAGTAGCTGCGGCAGTCGCCGATGTTGGCGACGACGATCGACCCGCCCGCGACGACGGCGGCGATCAGCGTGCATGACCCTGCGGGCCGGCCGTCCTCGACCGTCTGGGCGCGCTGCCGAGCGGACGCGAACGCCTCCAGCAAGGCCTGCTCGATCTCGCCCGTCTCGGCGAGCGGGTGCTCGGTCAGGAAGGCCACGAGATGGTCGCAGGCGGTGTCGGCGGCCCGTCGGGCTGCGACGTCCGAACCGAGGGAGGTGGACACGCCGTCGCTCACGACGAGGACGGCGGAGGGTCGTGGCCGCGTCCGGTCCCGTGCACCGATGCGCACGGCGTCCTGATTGGTCGGCTTGCGCATCCCTCGATCGGTGGCTGCGGCGACCCAGTCGGACGAGGTGAGCGAATAGGCGTCCGCCGGCGGGCCGGCTGGGGTTTCGACCTGGGGCAACAACTGCCCGAGCAGGGAGGCGAGCGGGAACTGGGACGCCTCGTGGGTCATCCGTCCTCCTCTGCGGGTCGGGGCCTTGTGCCCATCATCCACGACGCGCAAGGGGCGCGCCAGACACCGCTCCGAGCGGCCGGCTCAGTGTCCCTGCGGTGGCAGCGGTGTCGCGTGGTCGGGGTCGAGCAGGTCGGCCATCAGGTCGCCGTGTTCACGGACGCGCGCGAGCACGTCGGCGGGGGAGAAGCGCAGTGCGTCCGGGCGGGTGACCGAGGCGATCTCGTCCCACGTCACGGGTGTGGACACCCCGGGAGCGGCGCGTCCGCGCAGTGAGTAGGGCGCGATCGTGTTGCGCGCAGCCTGGTTCTGGAGGTAGTCGACGAAGATCCGGTCTGTGCGGACCTGCTTGTTCATGACGACGACGAACCGGTCCGGGTGGCGGGAGGTGAGCCTTTCGCCCATGGCTCGAACGTAGGCCACGCACGACTGCCATGGGGTCGGGGTGATGGGCGCGTACACCTGCAGGCCCTTGTTGCCGGAGGTCTTGACACAGGGGACGAGCCCGTCGGTGGCCAGTTCGTTGGCGACGAGCAGGGCAGCGCGTGCGGTGTCGACCATCGTCGTGCCGTCGCCGGGATCGAGGTCGACGACGATCGAGTCCGAGAGCGGGCCGGCCGGTCCGTCCAGGACGATGGGTGAGCCGTCGGGACGCGGGGGAACGTCACCGGCGCGCCACTGCGGGACGTGGAGTTCGAGCGCCGCGAGATTGGCCAGCCACACGAGGGTGGCGGCGTCCGGGACGGTGACGTAGCTGATGGCGGTGTCGGACGCGTCCACCTCGATCGTCGGTACCCACTCGGGCGCGCCGGCGGGGAGGTTCTTCTCATAGAACGAGGCGGCGTCGGTGCCGTGGGGGAAGCGAAGCCTTGTGACGGCTTTGCCGGCGAGGTGGGGGAGCATGAACGGAGCGATCTCGAGGTAGTAGGAGATCACCTCGGCCTTGGTGAACCCACTCGGGAACAGGACCTTGTCAAGGTTCGAGACGGCGAGCGAACGGCCGTCGACCAGCGTGCGGAGGTCGGTCGGGACGTCGGGGTTCACGGCGCCACCTTAACCGGCGGCGCGACCTCGTGGGTGATCGCCGAGAGGGGCCCAGATGGCCGAAAACCCCCCGAGCCAAGGCTCGGGGGGTGTCGACGTCAGTGCGTCAGAGTGGTTTGACGTGGTCGGCCTGCTGGCCCTTCGGGCCTTGCGTGACGTCGAACTCGACCTTCTGGCCCTCCTCGAGCGAACGGAATCCGCTGGACTCGATCGCGCTGTAGTGGACGAAGACGTCATCGGACCCGCCGTCGACGGCGATGAAGCCGTAACCCTTCTCGGCATTGAACCACTTGACGGTTCCCTGTGCCATGGCATTTCTCCTCGTACAAAGTGCCGGGGTCGCACCTCACGACCCGCCTGCCGTGCGCGATCGTGCCGCGCCTGCTCCTGCCCGACACGCGCCTGGTGCGGTGGCGAACGGGCGCCGGTAGCACCGTCAGCTTCTCACACAGCCGGGCGGGGTGGAATAGGTTCAGCGCCGGGCAGGACCGGCGTCGACGAGGGCTGCCGATCTGCCGCGTGGAAAATGTCAGCGGCGCCTGATTGCATGGGGACCGTGCCCACTTCACCCCTGACGACGACAGCGCGCGTTGCGTTGCGCCCGCACGACCCGGCTGGTCCGATGCTGGTCGTGGGTGGGCCGGGCACGGGCAAGACGTCCGCGCTCGTCGAAGCGGTGGCCTCACTGGTCGCCTCGGGGACGCCGCTGGAGAAGGTGGCCGTGTTCGCGGGTTCGCGTCCCGCTGCGCAGGCCTTGCGTGGACGCATCGTCCGGGCCGTGGGAGGAGCACAGCGCCAGCCGAAGGTATCGACGATGCATGCCTTCTGTCTGGGCCTGTTGAGGCGGTACGACGCGGACGGGCCGTCGGGCGGGCGTCCGCTGACGTTGTTGACAGCACCCGAGCAGGAGTTCAGGGTGCGCGAACTGCTCGCTCACCACGACGTGTCGGACTGGCCGGCCGACCTGGTCGAGGCCGTCGGTACACGTGGCTTCGCCGCCGAAGTCAGGGCGATCCTGGCGCGGGCACGGCAACTGGGGCTCGACCCCGCTGATGTGGTGCAGGCGGGTGGGGCGGCCGGGCGTCCGGACTGGATGGCGGTCGGGGCGTTCCTCGAGGAGTACCTGACGGTGATCGGTTTCGAGGGCGTGATCGACTACGCGGAGCTGATCCACCGGGCGCGCGTGCTGTTGACCCTGCCCGAGGTCGGCGACCTCGTCGCCGGCGACGTGACACACGTCCTGGTTGACGAGTTCGCAGAACTGGACGCGTCCCAGATCGGCTTCCTGACAGACCTTTCGCGAGCGGGTTGCAGAGTGAGGGCGTTCGCCGACCCGTCGACGGTCGCCTACACCTTCCGGGGGGCCGATCCCCGGGCGGTGCGCGACTTCGCCGAGCGGTTCGCCCGTCCGGGCGTCCCCGTGACGCGCGTCGAGCTCGACGTCGTCCACCGGACGTCCGTCTCGGTGGCGCGAGCCTGTGCCGGCGTGGCCTCACGGCTTCCCGAGGCAGGTGGGGTGCGGCCGGCCGCCACCGCGCCCGGCGCTGTGTCGGGTGAGGTTCGGGCCATCGTCTTCGGCTCGGTCGGTGCCGAGGCTGAGCACATCGCCGACGTCCTGCGCCGCGCCCACCTGATCGATGGCGTGCCCTGGCACGAAATGGCCGTCGTGTCGCGGGCAGGGCATGCCGGGCTCGCGTTGCTGTCGCGTCAACTCCTCGCCGCTGGTGTCCCGGTGGAGATCGCGGGGGACGAGATCGCCCTGTCCGCCGAGCGGTCGGTGCGTCCGCTCTTACTGGCGATGCGTGCGGTCCGGGCCCGGGCGCGCGGGGAGGCGCTCGACCCCGGCGATGCGTTGTTGCTGCTGAAGTCGCCCCTCGGGGGCCTCGACTCGATGGCTGTGCGCAGGCTCTCGCGTGTGCTGCGCGCTGCGGACGCCGCACAGCGCGACGAGTCCGACGATGTCGGCGAGTTCGCCATCGGCCGTCCATCGGCGATCCTCCTGGCCGAGGCGGTGCAGGGCGGCGGGTTGGTCGACACCGTCGACACCCCGGAGGCTGAGCGCGTCCGGGCGTTGTCCGCCCTGCTGGACGCGGTGAGCGTCCGGGTGCAGGCGGGCTGCGCCGCGCACGAAGCGCTGTGGGCGCTGTGGGACGGAACGACCTGGCCGCGGCGGTTGCGAGCGCTGGCCTTGTCGGGGGGTGAGGACAGCGAACGGGCGCATCGCGATCTCGATGGTGTCTGCTCGCTCGTCGATCTCGCAGGACGCACGACGCACTTCTTCGGTGTCGCCGGCCTGGACGCGCTCCTCGAAGCCGTCGAGTCGCAGGAGATCCCGGCCGACACAGCGCGCGAATCCGACCTGACGGGACGTGGCGTCCGACTGTTGACGGCACACCGGTGCAAGGGGCTGGAGTGGCGGGTTGTGATCGTGGCCGATGTGCAGGAGGGCACGTGGCCGAATCTTCGGCACCGGCACACGATCCTGCAACCCGAGCGCCTGTCGCGCGCCGGGCTGTTGGCGGGGGCGTCTGCGGGTGAACTGCTGGCGGCGGAGCGGAGGCTCTTCCTGCTCGCCTGCAGTCGGGCGTCCGACCGATTGTTGGTGTGCGCCGTCGAGGGCGGGGAGGGCGAAGCCAACGCCCCTTCGAGATTCCTGACCGAGTTGGGCGTCGACGTCGAACACCTGGGGCCCAGAAGGGCTGACGCGCGTCCGCTGACGGTGGACGGGCTCGTGGCGGAGTTGCGACGCAACGTCGTCGATGCCGAGGTCGCTCTCGACCTGAGAGCGGCCGCAGCCGCTCGGCTCGCGGTGTTGGCGGACGCCCGGGACGGCCGGGGAGCGCTGGTGGCTCCTGCGGCCGACCCCGGGAGGTGGTGGGGTGTGGCACGGGCGTCCGAGGCGGACGCGCCCCTGGTCGGCGTCGACGAGCCGGTCCGACTCAGTGGGTCGGCGCTCGAGAAGTTGCTCGACTGTCCGCGCCACTGGTTCCTCAGCCATGAGGCCAGGGCCGAACGTCAACACGGTCAGGCGGCCAATCTGGGTTCGGTGGTCCACGTGCTGGCCCAGCACGCCGACGAGATGACTCCCGAGGAGCTGCCCGAGCACCTGGACGAAGTGTGGCAGCACATCCAGTTCGACGCCGCCTGGCTCGAGTCGTCCGAGAAGGCCGAGGCCACCACGGCGCTCGAGCGCTACGTGGAGTGGGCGTCCCGTCCGACGGCACGCGAGCTCGTGGGGGTCGAGGTTGCGTTCAGCGTCGAGGTACCCCTGCCGGGCGAGCGGGTCGTCCTGCGGGGGACGGTCGACAGGCTGGAGCGCGACGCCCAGGGCAGGCTCGTGATCGTCGACCTGAAGACGGGTCGCCAGGCCCCGACCAAGGCGAAGGCGGAGGCGTCCGACCAACTGGGGGCCTATCAGCTGGCGGTCCAGCTGGGCGGTTTCGAGCATGTTGCGCCGGGTGAGCGGCGCGCGGGAGGCGGCGAACTGGTCTTCCTGCGCCTGGATGCAGGGGCGAACAGCTCTCTGCCCAAGGTCTTCACTCAACCTTCGCTCGACGACGCGCCCCGTCTGGCGGGCGATCCATCGTCGAGCGGGCATGACACCTGGGTGCACGACAGGCTGGCGACGGGCTCCCGGATCGTGCGCTCCGAGGAATTCCCGGCCCGCGCGTGCAGCGCGTGCAGCTACTGCCGATTCTCGTTCGGCTGCCCGATCCGGGCGAAGGGCAAGGAGATCTGACATGACCACCACAGGAGTGCCTTTGACGCGGAGGGCCCTGACCTCGCCGGACGATCTGGTCGAGGTTCTGGGGATCGGCTTCTCGGACGAACAGCTGGAGGCCATCACCGCACCGCTCGAGCCCGCCGTGGTCATCGCCGGAGCCGGGTCGGGCAAGACCACCGTCATGGCCGCTCGCGTCGTGTGGCTCGTCGGGTCCGGGCTGGTCCGCCCCGACGAAGTCCTCGGCCTGACGTTCACACGCAAGGCGGCGTCGGAGTTGGCGTCCCGCGTGCGCACCGCCCTGATCCGTGCAGGCGTCCAGGGCGAGGGCCCGGACGACGAGGGCGAGGAGCAGGTGATGACCTATGACTCGTTCGCAGCCCGCCTGGTCGGCGAACAGGGGATCAGAATCGGCCTCGAGTCAGATCCGAGGATGCTGACCGGTGCGTCGAGATACAGGCTGGGTTCGCGTGTCGTGGTCAACGCGCCGGGGCCGTTCCAGAGCCTCTCGCGACTGCGCCCGGCCAGCGTCACCGAGCGTGTCCTCAAGCTTGACGCGGACATGGCGTCCCACCTCGTTTCGCGCAGTGACATCGAGGAGCACTGGGCAGGGTGGAGCGCACGGCTCGAGGATGCTCCCCGCACGCCCCGAGGCGCCGTGTACGCGTCCGTTCGGGACGCCCACGTCAGTGGCCAGGAACGGCTGGAGTTGCTCGACCTCGTCGACCGGTACCGCAGACTGAAACGATCCCTCGGGCTCGTGGAGTTCGCTGACCAGATGTCGATGGCGGCGGAGTTGGTGAGGAGAGTGCCCAGCGTGGGGGTGGCGCTGCGCGAGCAGTACCGCGTCGTACTCCTCGACGAGTACCAGGACACGTCGTCGGCGCAGGCCCAGCTTCTGCGCGGACTCTTCAGCGGCACGACCCGGGACGGCGGCCTCGGCCACGCGGTGACGGCTGTGGGAGACCCCTTCCAGGCGATCTACGGATGGCGGGGTGCGGCTGCGAGCAACATCCTGCAGTTCGCGGAGCACTTCCGCTCGTCGGACGGACGGCCGGCCAGGGCCTACACACTGCGCGTGAACCGGCGTAGCGGCCAGTTGATCCTCGACGTCGCCAACCGGGTGGCAGACGGGTTGCGGAGTGACCCCCAACTCGGGGGAGGACAGGCCGAGACCAGGCTCGTCGCGCCAGCCGACAGCCCCGGCGGTGAGGTGGACTCCCGGTACTTCGACACCTGGGCGGACGAGGTCGACTGGATCGCCGATGAGGTCGTCGTCGCGCACGACACGGTGCTCGATGGACGCGATGCCCCTACCGCGTGGGGTCAGATCGCGGTGCTGGCTCGACGGAATGCCGACATCGCACCGATCTACGCCGCCCTGACCGAGCGCAACGTGCCCGCCGAGATCGTCGGACTCGGTGGTCTGCTCGAACTCCCGGAGGTGGCTGACGTGGTCGCCACGCTCACCCTTCTCAATGACGTGACCGCCAATCCATCCCTCATCGTGCTGCTCCAGGGCCCACGCTGGCGGATCGGGCCACGAGACCTGGCATTGCTGGGACGCCGGGCCGCCGAACTGTCCGGTCGTCGTCGCCGCGACGACCACGAGCCCGACCTTCACAGCGACCTGATGGCCGCGGTGGCTGAAGTCGACGTGAGTGACGCGATCTGCCTTCTGGACGCCGTCGAGGACCTCGGCGAGACCCCACTCTCGGCCGAGGCGAGAGAGCGGCTGGAACGATTCCGCGTCGAACTCGTGGGCCTGCGCCGACACAGCGACGAGCCGGTGCTCGACCTCGCGCGGCGCATCGTGGCGACCCTGGGACTGGAGGTCGAGCTGCGCAGCACCAGGGAACTCGTCCAGCACGGGCGAGCCAACCAGCTCGCCAGGTTCCTGGACGGCATCGCCGATTACTCCGACGTCGACGGGGACGCGTCCCTGTCCGGGCTCCTGGCCTATCTGGACGCCGAGCTCGCGCACGGGGTCGGGCTCGAGCAAGCTGTCCCCACCGACCGGGACTCTGTGAAGCTGCTCACCGTGCACCGGGCCAAAGGGCTGGAGTGGGACGTCGTCTTCCTTCCCTCTCTCACCGAGGGGGTGTTCCCGTCCGACCGGGTCACCGACAACTGGATCAGGAATCCTGCTGCGTTGCCGAGCGCGTTGCGGGGTGACCGGGATGCGATCCCGCAGCCCCGGGTCGGCGACAAGGAGTTCAAGACCTACTCCGATGACCTGGCGGCCGAACAACGGCGAAGCGAGGATCGCCTTGCGTACGTGGGCATCACTCGTGCGCGCAAGCGCATCATCGGCACGGCGCACAGTTGGCGTCCGTTGTGGAAGAAGTCACGGACTCCGTCCAGCTACGCGCAGGAGTTGTTCGGCGGGGCAGAAGCCCAGGGCCGGGCCTTCGCCGAGCCGGTGTCTGAGACCAATCCGGAGCAGGCGGTCGACGCGGGGACGCCGTGGCCGCTGGAGCCCGACCGGGCCAGCTTCGAACGGCGGCTGGCGGCTGTCTCCCTGGTGACAGAGGCCCGGGAAGGTCTCCGGGGAGTCCATGGCCTCGACGCGCTCCCCGCCGCCACAGAGGCCGACGTTGTCGCCGGCTGGGACCGCGATCTCGCACTCTTCCTCGCCGAGGCCGCAGACCGCGGACGCCCGGCGGCGGTCCAGCTGCCCGCATCCCTCTCGGCGTCGGCGTTGATGGCCGCTGCGCACGATCGCGAGGCGTTCGATCGCGACCTCGTACGTCCGATGCCGCGGCAGATCAGCCAGGGAGCCTCACTCGGGCAGCGCTTCCACGAGTGGGTCGAGGCACGGTTCGCGCCGCAGGTGTCCCTGGACCTCGAGCCGATCGGGCCTGGTGCGCACGTTCCGGACGAAGCCCTGGCCCGGCTGATCCTGGCGTTCGAGGCCAGCGAGTTTGCCGAGCGAACGCCTTACGCGGTCGAGGAGCCCTTCGTGCTCGTGCTGGGTGACATCGTCGTGCGCGGCCGCGTCGATGCGATCTATGCGGCGTCCGGTGAGTTCGATTTCCTCGTGGTCGACTGGAAGACCTCCCGACAGCCGTCCGATCCGTTGCAGCTGGCGATCTACCGGACGGCGTGGGCCGAGGCCATGGGCGTGCAGCCCGAGCGGGTGGACGCTGCGTTCGTGCACCTGGCGTCCGGGGTGGTCGAGCGTCCGCGTGATCTGCCCGGACGTGCTCAACTCATGGACCTCGTCGCCCGGGGGTAGCCTGCTGACCGTGACCCCTCACCCTCGCATCCTCGACACGTGGGACCTCCAGCCCCATCTCGACCGCAGCGCTGAACTGCGCACCGACATGGACGTGCTTGATCGACTCTGGCCGTCAGCCAAGGTGCTGGTTGTCGACCGCGAAGGTCGGTTCGAAGCCGCCTCCGACCCAGCTGCGGGCGGTGCGTTCGAGCCGGATCGCCACATTTTTCTGGGGCGCGCCGACGGCACCGGCTGGTTCGCCATGCGCGGTGAGGTGGGCGAGACTGCCTCCACGCTGCGCGACCAGGCCATCGACTCTCCGGAGAGGGAGACGGCGACCCTCGCCGTGGCGTTGCTGGCCTGGCACGATCGAGCGCGCTTCTGCGAGCGGTGCGGTCATTCCACCCACCTGGTGTCGGCCGGATTCGCCCGGCGGTGCGACGGCTGCGGGGCCGAGAACTTCCCGCGAACTGATCCCGCGGTCATCGTGGCCGTGGTGGACGCCGACGACCGCCTCCTCCTTGCACACCAGGTGTCCTGGCCCGAGGGTCGCGCGTCGCTGGTCGCGGGCTTCGTCGAGGCAGGGGAGTCGGCCGAACACGCCGTGATCCGCGAGGTGCTGGAAGAGGTGGGCGTCCGCATCGATGCGATGACTTTCCTCGCCAGCCAGCCCTGGCCGTTCCCCCGGTCGTTGATGCTGGGCTACACGGCGTTGGGGACCGGTGACGTCGTTCCTGACGGCGAAGAGATCGAGTGGGGCCGCTGGTATTCACGAGACGACCTGCGGCAGGCGCTGGCGTCCGGGGAACTGCTCCCCCCTGGGGCAGGGTCCATTGCGGGACGCATCATCTCCCTCTGGGAGCGCGGCTCGCTCCCTCGCCCGGGCGACCTCGCCTGACTCAGTTCGTCGTCCGAGGCCCGCCCTGCCTTTCGAGCCGACCCCAACGGTCCTGGAGACCGCTCGCCCGGCGGGCACGGGTCGCAATGGCTGCGGTCAACGCCTCCTCGGTTCCGATGATCCTCACTCCGCTCTTCGCCCTCGTCACGGCCGTGTACAACAACTCGCGCGTCAACAACGGGGATCCGACGGGGGGCAGCACGAGCGTGACCTGCGCAAATTCGCTGCCCTGGGACTTGTGCACCGTCATGGCGAACAGGTTCTCGTTCCCGTCGAGCAGGAAGGGCGAGAGCAGGCGCGACTGTGACTGGTCTCCGATCGCGACTCGTAGGCCCTGGCCAGTGAGCAGGACCACGCCCGTGTCGCCGTTCCAGATGCCGAGGTCGGGGTTGTTCTGCAACACCATCACAGGACGGCCGACGTACCAGGCTGGGTCTGCTTCCGGGGCAGGGCGATCGGCACCCCAGGACGCACGCAGGAGTTCCTCGACCATGCGTCCCCAACGGGCCATGCCGAAGGGACCCTCGCGATGGGCGCAGACAAGACGGTGTTCGTTCAGAGCAGCGAGCGCGCCCGGGGCATCCCCACGCAGGGCACAGTCATACATCACGGCACCCGGCCCGACGATGTCGGCCGCAAGTCCTGGGATGGACGCGAGGTTCCCACCCTCGTCGGCGACGAGGGTCACCGACTCGCCGCGCCGGAGGACGTCCAGGGCAGCGTCCGGTTGCCCCGCGCGAATGGCTGCAGCGAGTTCGGGGATCTCACCGTGACTGCGCCAGTTGTGCTCGAGGTGAACGATGCTGCGCGGGTCGCTCTGCGTCCAGGCGCCGACGATGTCGGCCAGGACCGCTCCCGCGTCGACGGGCGTCAACTGGTCCGGGTCGCCCACCATGATGAGCCTCGCATCGGGACGCAGGGCATCGACGAGCCTGGCCATCATGGGCAGGGGCACCATCGACATCTCATCGATCACCACCACGTCGTGGGAGAGGGGGGCACTGCGCGAGTGGACGTATTCCCCAGTTGTACCCCGTGCCCCCAGCAGTCGGTGCAGCGTGACCGCGCGGGGGATGACGGGCGCAGGGTGCGAGTCAGGAAGGTTGGCGACCTCCATCGCCACCGACTCCTGGAGGCGTGCGGCGGCCTTCCCACTCGGCGCGGCGAGGGCCACCCGCAGGGGTCTGGTGGAGAGGGTCTGCAGGGTGGCCAGCAGCTTGGCCACCGTGGTCGTCTTGCCGGTGCCCGGGCCTCCCGCGATGACGGCAGCCAGCGAACGGACGCACGCTTCGGCAGCCACTCGTTGGAAGTCCTTCTCCCGGCTGGCCAGGCCCTCCCCTGTGAACAGGGTGGCCAGGGCGTCCGCGAGGAGGCCCTCGTCAACGGCCGGCGAGGGGCTGTCGAGCCGCCGTCCCAGCTGCTCGAGGACGGTGCCCTCCTGGCGAAAGTACTTCTCGAGGTACAAGGTCGAGCCCACCAGTCGCAACGGGTGGACGCCGGACGTGCTCTCACCGACCACCACCATGGGACTGCTGCGGATCTCGTCCAGCCAGGCGGAGTGGTCGGGCCAGTCGAGGACAAGGCCGGATGCGTCCTGTTCGAGGGCCGGGTCGAGGATGGCTGCCTCGACACTGGCGCGGACCTCCGCAAGGTCAAGGCAGACTGACCCCCCGCGAAGGGCACGAACCGTCAGCGCGGCCGCGAGCACCGGCCCGCCGCGTGTCTCACCGGTCAGTCGGGCGAGGGTGAGCCCGGTGTGCACATCGCCGAGCGCGAGTGCGCCTGCTGCCTGGAACGCCGCCAGCCGGCCTGTGGCCAGCACCGACACGTCATGGGACGTCATCGTGTGCCTCCCTCGAGGACGGCGGACGCGGCACGGATCAGGTCAGGGGAGGGGTGCCAGGTGAAGACGCCCGTGGGCATGCCCTGATGGACCGGTGTCTCCGCTCCCGCCATCCCCCGGACGAACAGATAGCCCACCCCGCCAAGGTGCACGTCCGGGTCGTAACCCGGGAGTCGACGGGCGAGGTGGCGGTGCAGGGCGACCCCGTAGAGCAGCGCCTGCAACGGGTAGTGGGCGTCCATCATCGCCCGTGCCATCGCCTCGGGCCGATAGTGGTCGACCGTGAGTGTTTCCCCGGGAAGAACGGGCATGCGGTTCGTCTTGTAGTCGACGATGAGGTGGCGGGGTTCCGTCCCCACCCGCAGGACTGCATCGATCGAACCGGTGAGGAAGCCGTGGAGCGTCCTGTCGGCGGCGGGAGAGGCACCCAGATGGTTGCCGTAGGGGCCGAGCAGGTGCGAGGCGGGGACGTGCTCGGTGAAGACGGAGGCGAGGTCGTTCACCGTGCGGACGTTGCCGCGTCCCATCGGAAGTTCGAAGTCGAGTTCCGCCAACCGGTCACGCCGGGCGATGTCACGCAGCCGGACGCCGGGAGCCAGCGCACCGAGGGGTGTCTCGAGGACCTGCACAAGACCGGTAGCGAGCGCGTCCGGATCGAGGTCACCCACGCTCGACCGGCTCGCCCAGTGTCGGACGAGGCCGGCGACATCGGACGCGAGGTCAGCTGCCCCGGGGTCGACCTGTTCGAGGATGGCGTGGACGAGCGTTCCGAACTCGGTTCCCCCCGGGAGGGGTGCCAGCGCGGACGCCACCGCCGTGGGGTCCAGAGTGGGCAGGGGCTCATTCTCCAGGGGCGGCTCGTCCATCTCGACGAATGAGGACGGCATCCCGTGGAGTTGGCTGGTGAGGCCTGAATACGAGGTGCGTCGCCAGGTCTGGTCGATGTTCCGCCGGAATTCCCGGACCGCCAGTGCACGCGCCGGCTCGGGAGCCCGGACTGTCGCCGGGGGCGTGACGGGCGTGTAGGCGCGTACGTCGACGAGGGAGGGGTCAAGACCGGCGTCCAGTGGGTCTCTGGCGGACGGATACCCGAGGTCGGGCGTGACCCCCGGGATGCGGTCACGCGCGAGCAGGCGATGCAGGGGTGATTCGTGCGTGTTGGCAGTGGTGCGTGCCCACCACATGACCAGTCGGCCCGTGGCGCGCGTCATGGCAACGTACAGATCGCGCAGCTCCTCCTCCCCGTCCTCGCGCAGGGCATCGGCGTGTCGTGAGGGGCGGTCGGCATCCTGCCCCGTGTCGAGGACGCGGACGCCGTTGACGTGCAGGGTGCGTGGCTTCGCCTGATCGTCGCCGTGGAAGCAGTCAGCCGCCTCGGGCAGCAGGACGACAGGGAACTCCAGGCCCTTGGCTCGGTGCACCGTCATGATCTGGACGGCGTCCCGATCGGTTTCGAGTCGCCGGGAGCGCTCATCAGACCCTTCACGTGGCTTCTCGGCGATCCGGTCACCCAGCCATTGGACGAGAGCCTGCGGCGCCAGATGATCCCGGACTGATGCATCGTTGAGCAACTGGGCGACATGTCGCAGGTCGGTCAACAGGCGTTCCCCGCCGGCGTCCTGCAGCACCCTGGCCTGCACACCGAAGATGCTGTTCGCTGCCTCGAACACCGCCATCACGCCGTGCTCGTGCAGCAAGGTCGACAGCCGCTTCACCGCGATGCTGACCTCGGTCGACACATCTTCGGACGCCAGGTCGACAAGTGGCGTACCGACCAGGCTGCTGGTCGCAGCCCTGATGAGGTTGGGGCGGCGAGGATCGACCAGCGCGCGGAGCAGCGACTGCCAGTCGCTGGCCGCGGTTGAGGTGAAGACGCTGCTCGTCCCCGAGAAGACAGCGGGAACACGATGGTCGACGAGTGCCCGATGGATCGCGGCGCCGCGACGATTGGTGCGCACCAGGACGGCAATGTCGGACGCCGTCAAGGGCCGCGTCCCCTCTGCGGTGTCAAGCCCGATCCCCATGGCGAGGATGTTGCGTACCAGGTGCACGAGGTCGACGTCGACGAGAGGACGCACGGCGTCGACTCGGGTGGCGACCGAGGCGTCCTGGCGGGGAAAGCGGATGACCACCGGTACGACGGGTCGGTCGACCGGAAAGTGCAGTCGGGACGTGGTGCGCGCGGCCGTGACCGGACGGACCATGATCCGCTCGTCCCCGAGCGCTGCCTCGGCGAAGATTTCCTGGACGCCGTCCACCACGCCTTTGTCGCTGCGACGGTTGGTCGCCAATGTGAAGTGGTGGTCGCAGGCCGAGACGGCGTCGAGATAGGCCCGGACGTCCGCGTCCCTGAAGGCGTAGATCGACTGTTTGGGGTCGCCGATCAGCACCACGGTCGACCGGCCGACGAATCCGTCCCTGATGATGTGCCATTGCAAGGGGTCCGTGTCCTGGAATTCGTCGATCAGGACCACGGGGAATCGCGACGTCAGCACTGCCCGCGCGGTGGCGCCGGTGGCGGGGTCGGCGAGGGCGTCAGCGAGGCGGGAAACCTGGTCATCGAAGGTGAACAGACCCTGCTGGCGCATCCGGCGCCGCACCTCATCCCTCGCGATGCGCGCGAGCTCGACCCTCTCCCGGTTCTCCCCGTCGGGGGGGTGGACGGGTAGGTGGATGTGCTCGATCGCCTGCTTCACCAGCGCACTCATGAGCTCGAAGGCCACCGGATCGGGCTCATTCTTCAAACGTGCCACGTAGAGGTCCTTCGTGACCTGATCGACCAGGTCATCGGGATTCTCGACGAACCTCGTCGTGGCGTCGTGGTCGACGAGCAGCCCCAACTCGTTCAGCATGCGGGAACAGAACTGGTGGGTGGTCGCGATGATCGCGGAGTCGATGTCGAGGAGAGCTGCCGTGAGCCGTTCAAGTCGACGAACCTGCTCGGCGGGGCTGACCTCGCAGATGAGTCGATCGATCCCGTCCTCTCCGGGGTGTGGGGTGCCGGCCAGGCGAGCCTGCAGGGCACGCGCCGTCGCACGTAGTCGGCCGTGGACGCGCGACCTCAGTTCGGCGGTGGCCATGCGTCCGAACGTGACGATGATCAGCTGGTCGATGGTGAAGTGGCCCTCGGCGATGTAGCGAGTCGCGAGCGCCGCGATCGCATAGGTCTTGCCGGTCCCGGCACTGGCCTCGAGCAGACAGGTGCCGGTCGGCAGTGGTCCGGTGAGATCGAATTCGACGATGTCGGTCATACCCTCACTCCAAGCGAGTGGGCCACGCCGACCGGTCCCCAGAACCATTCGGCCAGCTCGACGACCCCCCAGTCATGGCAGATCGACGGGCACGTGAACCTGACGCCGGCGAGATCGGCCCAGTCCTCGCTGCCGACCAGTGCCGCCCAGTCCTGGTCGCACTCCCTGACCCACGCCTTTGCGGCCTGGTCGACATCCGGGTCCATCGGTGCCGTCCGTCCCACGCGGAGCAGCTTCTCGGTGCTCTTCGGTGGGAGTGGGACGAGTGAACGCAGTCCGGCCGTGCGAACGGCTGCCAGCTCGCCCAGTATGCTGCGCGCGACGTCCACGTCGGGAGCGGTCAGAGCGATGTTCCTGTGCCCCTTGCCGACGAGTACAGCCCTCCAACTCCCTGCTGTGGCCGGGGTATCGGTGGCGGCCACGCACACCAGTCGCAGCCAGGCGTCCACCAGGTGGGAACCGGAGATCCACGATGGCGTGACGTCGAGCAGCGTGGATCCGATTGCCGTGACGGTGCCACTGATTCGCTGGCCGGACGGCAGGTCGACCGCAACGTCGACGAGTCGCTCTGGTGTGGTCCGGAATGGTCGGGCCCGCTCGGCGATCGCGCCGGCAAGGTCACGCGCCTGCGCCAACTCCTTGCTGCCCAGCAGGCCGGGCGGGAGGGCGCCCGTGAGCCGACGTTGTCGCACCACTTCGTCCCACGTGAGGCCGTCGGACAGGAAGTCGCTGGCCAGACCCCAGGTTGCGAGGACGTCGACCTCGAGCGGCAATTCGTCGGGGAGGCCACGGTCGTACTCCTTCAGGCTGACGCCGATCGTCGCCTTCAGGAGCTCCCTGGCGGGGTGCTTGTAGAAGGCCACCAATGAGGCGAGCTCCACATCGTCCACCTCAAGTGGTGGGGCCGACCCACTGAAGTCCACCACCCGCACCCTTGACCCACCGGCCGGATGTGCCAGCGCCTTCGCCCGCTCCTTGGCGCCGACCCATGCCGCGGAGTCGAAGGATCTCGGCCCTGCGGCGTCGAAGTTCGACTCGGACTGGGGCTGCAGCGAGTGTTCGACCACCTCGAGCGCGCCTCCGGTCAGGTGTGGGGAGCAGGCGTCGAACAACTCAGCGAGGACGACAGGGACGGGATGCTCAGCGTTCGTGCGGGCGTCCCTCCCCTGGTAGACCACCACGAACCGTTCGCCCGCGCCCATCAGGGCGTCCAGGAGTCGCTGTCGTGCCAGTGCGCGCCCGTCGGTGCCGTCGTTTCGTGGGCGCCCGCCCAGAAGGTCATCGCCGTCGACCGATCGTCGCGGTGGGAAGTGGTCGGAGTCCATGCCGAGGACGCACACAACCCGGTGGGGGACGCCGGCCACGTCATCGAGGCTCGTGAACAGCAGCGAACCGTTGCCGTGGTTGGCCCGGGCCCGAGCCGGACGGAGGAGTCCGTCAATCAACGCGCGCGCATCTGCGGCGGTGAGCAGGGAGGCACGCGCCCCGGTCAGGTCGGCGAGGTCGGCGAGCTCGCCGTGAGCATGGGCGAGGATCCATGCGTCCTCCAGGGGGACGGACGCCAGATCATCGAGATCTCGATGAAAGCGGTCGACCCAGACGGACACTGACGCCGGGCTCCCGTGGTCGGTGACGCTCCGGTCGACCCTCGCCACCAGTTCGGCCAGGCGTCCGAGCAGGGAGACCGTGCCTGAGTCGACAGCCGCGATGCCCAGCACGTCGCCCAGGGCAGAGTCGGCCTCTGCCGGAAGCGCCACGCTGGCCAGCATGCGGTCGAGGGCGTGGGTCCACGTGCCCTGGACGACGTCTCCCAGCCCGACAGCGGCACGGTGGCGGCGGTCGAGGCCCCACCGGACGCCCGACTGCTCAACCAGGACGGTGATCGAGGCCAGGTCATCGGTGCTGAACCCGAACCTGCGGGCCACGAGCGGGTGGGAGCAGAGGTCGACCAGGTCCTGGGAGGTGGCCCGGCTGCCAGGGAGGGACAACAGGGTGCGCAGGAGGACGAAGGCCGGGTTCGACACGCTCGTGGACGATGCGGCCACTTGCACCCGCAGGTGATGCCCCGGATGCTGGGCCGCACCGGAACCGGACGCCTCGGCCAGGCCGAACGCGGCGTGGATGTGGGGAGCGAATCCGTCGAGGTCGGTGCAGGCGACGATCACATCCCTGGGTTCGAGGGTGGGGTCGTCGTCAAAGAGGCCGCACAGGACATCGCGGAGGACCTCCACCTGACGATCCGGGCCGTGGGACGCGTGGATCTCGATCGTCCGGTCATCCGCACGTGTGTTTCCGACCGTGCCGGACGCAACGTCGGCCTGGACGAGGGAGAGAAGGTGGCCTGCCGATGGAGGCCGGGAATCCAGGACATCCAGGTCGGCCGCGGAGGCGCGCCACTGGGCGAGAACGTCACGCCGGGCCCTGCCCCAGGACGCAGCCAACGGGTGGACCGGGTTCGACGCCTCATGTTCGACCATCCAGAGCTGGACGTCGTGATGCGTCGCGAGGGCCTCGAGCAGGACGCGATCGGGCGTCTGGGCGCCGAGCAGATCGACGACGTGAACGGTCTGGTCCAGACCGGGAACCGGGCCTGAGCGGAGCGCCTCCAGGAGGGCTGCGTGGCGCTCCACCGGGTCTGGTTGGGCGATGACGCCCCGCACTGCACGCCACAGAGGCGGTTGCCAGGCCGCGGTCGGAGGCAGGTCGCGACCGTCCGCGCCGACGTCGTTGCCGGCGGTCCAGTCGAGGAGCATGGATGGAGCCCGCTGGACGTACTCGCGGAAGTTGCGGGTGAGTCGCAGGGCGGTCGCCATGCGGCGCCCCGGTCGCTCGGTCGCGGTTCTCAGGTGACGGACCACCGGTGAGAGCCACGGCTCGGAAAGGTTCTCGTCGATGGCGTCCAGCACGGCGAGAGCCATCCCGCGTCCGCGCCAGGCGTCCCTTCCGGGATCGATGCCGAGCAGGGCCAACTGGACCTGTCGTCTCAGCGCGCCGATGCTCAGAAAGTCGAAGCCCGCACAGATGCCGGCGTCCAGGGCGATCGCTTGCGAGAGGTGCCTGCGCTGCGCCTGCCCGGGCACGACGACAGGAATGGCACCGAACGGATCGTGGTCCGACGCGCCCAGGGACGCGACGACGGCCGCCACGAGGGTGGCGTGGTCCCGGGCGACGTGAAGGTGGAGGCCGGAGGATCGTGGGCCGCCGGGGACAGGGGCAATGACAGTGGCAGCGACGGGGGCAGAGGACAGCATGGTCATGATGTCAATCACCCTAGGGGGTGCCACTGACACGAATTTCTTGACGACCGTGGCGTCGTGCGTCCGGGTGGCCGACGACTTTGTCATCGCCTGGGCCTAGGGTGTCGCTTCGTGGACATCCCGAGCCCTGACGAGATCCTGGCCGCCCTCGACGACGACCAGCGGGTCGTCGCGACGACGATCGGTCCACCGGTCGTCGTCGTTGCCGGGGCGGGCACGGGCAAGACCAGAGCGATCACGCATCGCATCGCCTGGGCTGCGGCGTCCGGGGTGCAGGATCCCGGCCGCGTGCTCGCCGTCACCTTCACCACCCGTGCCGCCGGCGAGATGCGCGCCCGCCTGCACGCACTGGGCGTGGGTGGCGTGCAGGCCCGGACCTTCCACTCGGCGGCGCTGCGTCAGGTTCAGCACTTCTGGCCGGGTGCCTACGGGACGCAGCTGCCCGAGGTGACCGAGAAGCGCTTCGCCCTCGTCGCCGACGCCGCAGGTCGCCACCGACTCAAAGTCGACACCGCCCTCCTGCGTGACCTGAGCGGCGAGATCTCCTGGGCGAAGGTCTCCAACGTCACGCCGGGGGAGTACCCGTCATTGGCCCGGTCGGCCGGTCGACTACTCGCCTCCACCGACCCCGAGACCATCGCGCGGGTCTTCACCACCTATGAGCAGGTCAAGGCTGATCGCGGCCTGATCGACTTCGACGACATCCTCCTGTGCGCTGCCGCCCTGCTGTCGGAGCACCCCGACGTCGCCTCGCAGGTCCGGTCCCGCTACCGCCACTTCGTGGTGGACGAGTACCAGGACGTGTCGCCCCTGCAACAGGCTCTGCTCGACCTGTGGCTGGGCGACGCCGGCGACGTGTGCGTGGTGGGCGACCCCAGACAGTCGATCCACGCCTTCGCAGGCGCGAGACCGTCCTACCTCACAGGCTTTCAGACGTCCCATCCGGGGGCACGTGTGGTCAATCTCGTCCGCGACTACCGGTCCTCACCCCAGGTGGTCACCCTCGCGAACCAGGTGATGTCGTCCGGACCCGGACGCCGGGGCTTCGTCGCGCCACCCTTGGTGGCACAGGGACGCCCCGGCCCGGATCCCGTGTTCGCGCCCGCCGCAGATGAGGCGGAGGAGGCCCGCGGCGCTGCCCAGTGGTTGTCCGCGCTGTACGCATCGGGGGTGACGTGGCGCGAGATGGCCATCCTCTTCCGCATCAACGCGCAGTCGCCGGCCTTCGAAGCAGCGCTGGCAGACCAGGACATCCCGTATCAGGTGAGGGGGAGCGAGCGATTCTACGAGCGGCCCGAGATCAGGCAGGCTCTCGCGACCCTGCGAGGGGCTGCCAACGCGGCTCCCCACGATCCGGCGCTTCCCGGCGTGAGGGACGCCCTGGCCGGACTGGGGTGGAACGACTCGGTCCCCGAGGGTGGCGGCGCGGCGCGGGAGCGGTGGGAGTCGTGGAATGCCCTCGTCGACCTCGCGTCCGACATTGTCGACCAGACCCCGGACGCCGACCTCGGCGTGGTCGTCGCCGCGCTGGTCGAGAGGGCCGACCGTCAGCACGCCCCCGTGGGCCAGGGGGTGACGCTTGCGACCATGCATGCGGCCAAGGGGCTGGAGTGGGATGCCGTCGCGCTCGTGGGCGTCCACGAGGGAACCCTCCCGTTCGTCCTCGCGAAGACGGACGAACAGTTGGCCGAGGAACACCGACTGCTGTACGTGGGAATTACGCGAGCCCGGACGCATCTGCGGGTTTCGTGGTCAGGTCGACGCGGACGCCGCCCGTCCCGCTTCCTGGAGCGCGTCTCAGGGGTCGCGGTCCTGCCCAGTGCCGAGAAGTCACGCCCCACGAGGGCTGAGAAGGCTGCGGCGATGTGCCGTGTCTGTGGACGCGCGCTCTCCACAGGGACAGATCGTAAGCTCGGGCGCCACGCCGATTGCGCCTCCTCCTACGACGAGGCGCTGCTGGCCTCGTTGAAGGCCTGGCGACTCGAGACCGCGCAGGCTGAAAGCGTCCCTGCGTTCGTGGTCTTCACGGACGCGACCCTGATCGCCGTCGCCGAGGCGAGACCGTCCACGCGGGCCGAATTCCTGGCTGTGAGCGGTATCGGCACGACGAAGTGGGACAAATGGGGCGCGGCGCTCCAGCAGGTGCTGGCGCGTCACCCGGAGTGACGTGGTTCGGTGAAACCCCTTGTCAGAAATAGGTTGCGCCGCCTGCGGGCCGAGATTAGTGTGGAACACGTCGTTCTCGCTGGGTCACGCCCGGTGGAGCGACACCGAACGTTGGATTTCCCGGGGCCCAGCCCCGCACGTCATGGAGAGGGGGTCGTCGTGATCACCACAACGCTGTACTGGTCGGGCAGGCCGTCGCACGGCGACGCCGGTCGCACACGTGGCGACTTCGGCGTGCCCTTTGCCCTCGTCACCCCCGCCGCCGGCGCTGAGCGCGGCACCCATGGCGACAACTCCATCCACCGTTCGGACCCACCGACGAGCTGCTGACCTGCACTCCGAGGCCGTGGGACCGGACATCCGGGACCACGGCCCTCGTGTTTCCCGGCGACGACACAGGCCCCAGGAGACACACATGTTCACGGCTATGGACGACACCACCATGCTGCACCCGCCCGTCGCCGGGCTCAGTGCTGGCGTGTGGGCCGGGGTGTTGAGCCTGCTCGAGCAGACCCCCCAGGCTCCGTGCCTGGACGCCGATCCGAACCTCTTCTTCGCCGAGGCACCTGCCGACATCGATGCGGCGAAGGCGATCTGCGGCGACTGCCCGTCCAGGGGCATGTGCCTCTCGGGTGCACTGACGAGGCGGGAGCCCCACGGGGTTTGGGGTGGCGAGCTCTTCCAGAACGGCGAGGTCATCGCGAGGAAGCGTCCGCGAGGACGTCCGCGCAAGACACCGGTCGAGGCCCCGCTGGTTGCGAGCGAGGCGGCTTGAGGTCAGGCGGCGACGTCCAGACCCGCGTCGGCACGGCCACGACAGGCGCACGTGGGGTCCGGCTCCCAGTCACGGGAGCCGGGCCCCACGCGTTGCCTGCATACCGTGATACTCGTGGACGTGAGCCTCGACGCGCTGTGTTCCAGCCACCAGTCCACCTCGGTGAGCAAGGTCGCGGACGCCCAGCGCGCCAGTCCGGCGTGCGTACCTCCAGACCGGGTCGACAGCTTCGAGAGGGTGGCCGGCCAACGGGGGTCGTCGCGCGTCCGCTCGATGTCGGTGCAGTTGAGACAGGCAGTCCGGCCAGGGACCACGAGTGGCCCGATCGTGGCTGAGAACGCGTCGGCGGAGGCGAAGACATGCACGATGCCGGCCGCGGTCAGGTGCGCGGCCACGAGCCGGTCGGCCTCCATGCCTGAGCAAGCAACGATCGCGAGGTCGGTGTCACAGCGCCGCAGGTCGCCCCATGGACGCTGGGACAGGCTCAGCTGCTCTGGCACCGTTCGGCCGTCGAAGTAGGCCCGCACCGACCGCCGCGCGCCCGGATCGAATCCGTCGGCGTCCCCGGGGGACACATGGTCGAGGCACGACACCCGGGTCATCGATCGAGTGGCGAGGTCGACCGCGAGCAGGATGGCGAGCGGGCCGGAGCCTATGAGGGACACCCGTGACGCAGGGGTGACCTTCGGGACGAGACACCCCGCTCGCCTCAACGCGGTGGCCAGGTCCGCGTCCTCGGGCAGGGTCGGGCCGAGGCTACGACCGTGCGTGGCGCGGTCGAGGAGGTGAAAGACCCGGGGCGCCACCCCCTTGAGGGTCAGCAGGCGACCATCAGGATGGCGAAGGCGCAGGATCCCGCCGCCGAGGTCGATGACGTGACCCAGCAGGGTTTCGGGTGATCGGAGAAGTTCGAGCATGCTGCCATCGTGGCGGTGTGGGGATGCCCGTCAGACGGCCTGACCGTGCAGTCCGTCGAGGGACGACACAAGCGCGTGCAGGACAACAACCTGCGGGTCCCGGACCACACCCACCCGAGCCAGGGCATGCAAGAGGGGGGTGGATCGGATGATCCACCCCCCTCGTGAACCTGGTGTCAGGCCTTGCCGAGAATCCGGTTCAGGTTCGTGCCGCATTCGGGGCACTTGCCCTTGGCCATACGCGTGCCCTTCTCGTTGACGACAACGTCGCCCTTCGCGGTGCGCTTGGCCTTGCACTTCACGCAGTAGAACTCGCCTTCGTACGTCTCGCTTGCCATGGGTTCCTCCTTGCATTGACGGGGTAACGCCCAGCGGGGACGGCCGCGAGGGCCGCCCCGAGGGCGGGTACGGGGGTACTTTATCCCGACGAGGGAAGAAACTCGTGGCACGCCGACCGTGAACCGCCCAATTTCCGCGATGAACTGAATTGACGGCCCACCAAAGGGACGGCACGTCGCCGCGTCCGCATCGAGCATGGAGAGGCCCTCAACGGTCGAGATCGCTTGCCTTCCCCTGCGAGCGATCGACCTGTCGAGGGCCTCGTGGTGGGAACGCTAGTGCCTGGCGCTCGGCGGCGTCAAGCAGGGCCGGGCGACTCGGCGGAACCCTCGACCCGCCCCCTCGAGTTGCCATTCACAAGGGCACTCGAAAGTGTCATCGCCGGGTGCGAGAGTATGCCGGGTGAACCCAGATCCGCAGCATCACGTCCGCTTGTCGCACCCGCCCCAGGTGGAGGTCCGCCGAAGTACCCGCCGCAGCCGGACGGTTGCTGCCCGCCGCGAGGGCGACCGCATTCTCGTGATGCTCCCCGCCCGGATGAGCGAAGACGAAGAAGAGCGTTGGGTCGGTCGGTTGGTGGCACAGGTGCTGGACAGCGAGGCGCGCCGCGAGGCCACGCTCGTCGCCGGCGAACTCCAGGACCGGGCGATCAGGCTTGCCCGGCTATGGCTCGATCCCTTCGTCGGCCATGAGGTTCGCGCGTCCGAGGTGGTCTGGGTCACCAACCAGCGGCATCGCTGGGGGTCGTGTTCACCCCGTTCGGGTCGAATCCGCCTCAGTCATCGACTCCAGTCGATGCCCGACTGGGTCATCGACTCCGTCATCGTCCACGAACTCGCCCATCTGGTCGTCCACGGGCACTCGGAGAGCTTCCAGCAGCTGGTGCACCTCTACCCCCACACCGACCGCTCGAAGGCGTTCCTCGAGGGTTGGGTCCACGGTCAGGCAGCATCGTCGGCCGACAGGTGGGACGCCGGCGAATCGGCGGGAGACGACGAGAGTTGCTGATGAGTCAGCCGACGTGCCAAGGCAGTCATGCAGCGCGCCCGCACAGCCACCCTCTGCGGTCAGCGAACACCACACCAGACCGGACGCTCAGCCCTCTCCGCGTCCCTCGCCCTCCAGGAGCGACTTGAGTTCTGCATCCAGGTCGTCGGTCGCGGGATTGCTGTGGTCGCCCGAGACGTAGCCCAAGGGATCATCGAGGTCGGCGGACGTCGGGATCAGGTCGGGGTGGTGCCACACCGCGTCCCGACTGGCCACCCCCCGGTCCTGGGTGAGCGCCGCCCAGAGGTTCGCTGCGTCCCGGACCCTCCGCGGACGCAACTCCAGACCCACGAGGGCGCCGAACACCAACTCGGCGGGACCATCGGTGCCGCGGCGACGCCGAACGGTCTCGGCGAGTGCGGACGCCGAAGGCATCCACGCCCCGGCAGCCTGGGCGACGACCTCGTCGACCCACCCCTCCACCAGGGCGAGGAGTGTCTCCAACCGGTCGAGGACGCCCTGCTGCACCTCGGTGCGCACGGGCGCGAAGAGCTTGCCCTGCAAGGCCTGGGCGATCTCCGCCAGCTTGTCGGAATCCATCTGTGTCAGGTCGTCGATGTCGACAGCGCTCTCCAGCGCGCCCGCATCGATCGTGATCTCTCGGGCGAAGTGGGCCAGCAACGCGTGCATCTGGGGAGCCAGCCAGCCGACCGAGGCGAACAGCCGTTGGCGCGCGGCTTCACGCAGCGTGAGGTAGAGCGTCACGTCGTCGATCGTCTGGTCGAGTCCGTCAGCGAACGCCTGAACGTTGGTCGGCAGCAGCGCGACCTGTGGTGACGGAAGCAACTGCAGTCCGATCTCCGTCGCGGAGACCACGCGTCCCGAGAGTTGACCGAGCGCCTGCGCGAACTGCATCCCGTACATCGAGCCGGCCATCGACTTGAGCATGGGTTGGAGCATCGCCGTCATGCCGGCGAGCTCAGGCGGGGTCTCCTGGTCGGTCGACATCAGGCCCTCCATGGCCCGCGCGATGGCGGCCACGATCGGCTCGACGACGATCTCCCAGCTCTTCATCGTCGTCTCGACCCACTCGGCCCGACTCCAGGCGACAGCCCGGGCGGGCACCTGGGGAAAGTCGCAGGTCGTGTCGAGCCACAGTTCTGCGAGCCGTTCGGCGTCCGCGATGCGACGTTGTTCGACGGGCCCGGGTGTCGGGTCAGGGCCGAGGGATGCCGTCACTTGACGGGCCCCCTGACGCGTCCGATCCCAATGGATCCCGGACTCACTGCCCGGAGGGGGGAACATGCCCATGGCCCCCATGCGGGACTGCATCTGGCTCAGCAGCGACGGGAGGTCGATCTGCCCGTCCGGCCCCAACTCGATGCCGAAGGCCTTGAGCATCTCGGCGAACTCTCGACCTGGTTCTCCGGGCTGGTCGCCGTTGTCGGGGAAGCGGTCCTGGGACATCAGTCCTCCTGATCGTGGTGTCACTCCATTGAACCCCAGTCGGCCAACCCGTGCCACAGCGGGAGTGAGCGCGTCCGCTTTGGCGCTCGGGGTAGGGTGCTCGGCATGGGTCGGGTGACGAAACAGACGTGGACAGCCATCGTCTCTGCGATCCTCTTCATCGTTCTGGCCGCGCTGATCGCGCTCCTGCCGGTGCCCTATGTGACGTGGAGTCCCGGGAGCACGCTCGACATGTTGGGAACCTTCCAGGGCCAACCGGCCATCAGCGTCAAAGGCCTCCCCACGTATCCCGTGTCGGGTGAACTACGCATGACGACCGTCTCGGTGACCCGGGCAGACAGCCAGTTGAACCTTCCCGAGGCCGTCTTCAGCTACTGGCTGCCTCACCGCGACGTACTCCCGCGGGTCGCCGTCTACCCCAAGGGCAAGAGTGTCGAGGCCATCCGGGCCGAAGAGACGCTCATGATGGACACCTCCCAGTCGGACGCTGTGGTCGCCGCCCTCCGCGCAGCCGGTCAACCCGTGACCGAGATGCCGATGGTCGAGTCCGTGGTCATCGCCGGGCCTGCGAACGACAAGCTGATGCCTGGTGACCTCGTCGTCAAGGTCGACGCCGTCGCCGTGCAGAGTCTCGACGACGTGAGGCGGGCGATCCGCGCCCATGCGGTGGGGGAACCGGTCGTCGTGACCGTGTTACGCGACGACCGCTCGCTCAACGAGACCATCACGACGGTGTCGTCCAACGAGGACAAGAGCGTCCCGGTCATTGGCGTCAATATGGGCACCGGTTATCGATACGATCCCCGGATCACTTTCGGCATCGACCCCCAGGTCGTCGGGCCCAGTGCCGGCCTCATCTTCTCATTGGCCATCTACAGCCTCATCTCTCCTGGGGACATCCTCGGGGGGAACAAAGTCGCCGGCACCGGAGAAATCACCGCCGATGGCACGGTCAGGGCGATCGGCGGGCTGCAGGAGAAGATCCGGGGGGCCGAGAAGGCCGGCTCGAAGACCTTCCTCGTTCCGGCAGACAACTGCCGGGATCTTGAGGGCCTTGAATCGTCGTTGACGCTGGTGAAGGTGACCACCCTGAAAGACGCGATCGAATCCCTGACCACGCTCCAGAACGGCGACGGCGCCAAGGAGGTTCCCACGTGCTGACCGACGAGTCCGACGCACTGATGGCGGCGCTCGTCGAGATCGAACGCCACGTGGGTGCGACAGGGTGGGACCAACCGGCGCGCCTCTTCGCGCTGGTGCGCACCGATGAGCTGATGCGGGCTGAACCTTCACTCGCGGAACACCTGCGTGTGACCTTCCCCGACGCTCTCTCGAGCATCGAGCAGGACGACTTCCACGGGGGTGAAGACCTCCTGTCGGCCCTCTCCCGGCTGCAGTGGCCGGCGACCGTCACAGGTTGCGCCCTCAGCGTGGAGCGGGCGTTCCTGCCGGCCGACGAAGAGGCAGGGATCCCTGCAGACCCCGACCTCGCTGCCCGACATGTCGCCGAGCACCCGCGTCGTGAAGAGATTCGCGTCGTGGTGGGGGCCCTGCGGAGCGGCGAGCATGCGGGCCTCGCCCGGCTCGTCAGTCAACCCGATGAACTTCTCTCGGGCACCGATCTGGTGCCGGCGCTCGCGCGCGCCCTCGCCGAGACGTTGAAGTGAGGACAACATGAGCAACAGTCAGGTCCGAGTCGGACAGAACCGCGCCCTCGCGGTCACCCTGGGGGTCCTGGTGGCCCTCGCGGCGGTGATCGGGCTGGTCTCCGTGGTGTGGACCGACTGGGCCTGGTTCTCGTCCATCGGCTTCTCCCAGGTCTTCCGTACGCTCCTCGGGACGCGAATCGCCCTCTTCGTGGTCTTCGGCCTGATCATGGGACTCTCCGTTGCCGCGACCATCCTCACGGCGTACAAGTTGCGTCCGCGTGTGCGGATGGCCACCCCCAGTTCGGCCGCCCTCGGTCGTTACCGCGACTATCTCGACGTCCGCCGACTCGCGGCGGTCGCCATCCCCAGCATCGCCCTGGGCATCCTGGGCGGACTCTCGGCCGTGGGTGAGGCCGACGTCTTCCTGGCTTGGCGCCATGCGACGCCCTTCGGCACCACTGATCCGTACTTCGGCAAGGACGTCTCGTTCTACGTGTTCGACTACCCGTGGTGGCGGTTCCTGCTCGGATACGCGATGGCGACCACGATTGTCTGCGCCGTCGTGGCGCTCCTCGTGCACCTGTCCCTGGGCGCTCTGCAGGCCGTAGCGACGCAACGCCGCGTCCTCGTCGAAGGTCAGTCGATCCAGATGCGTCGGCCGACCCTCGACCCCGCTGCACAGGCGCACCTGTCGGTGCTTCTCGGCGTCGTGCTCGTCTGCTACGGACTGGACGCCCTCCTCGACAGGAACGGCTTCTCGGTCTCGGCGAACTCCCTCTTCACCGGCATCGGGTACACCGACGAGCACGCCCGGATCAACGCGAAGCTCGTGGTGGCCGTCATCTCGTTCATCTGTGCATTGCTCTTCTTCGCCAACGCCAAGCTGCGGATCTGGCGGTTGCCGATGGCGGCGTTCGTCCTCATGCTGGTGTCGTCCCTCATCCTGGCCGGCATCTACCCCGCAGTCGTCCAGCAGTTCGACGTGAAGCCCGACGAGCCTGACAAGCAGCGTCCCTACATCGCCAACAACATCACCGCCACCCGCGCGGCCTACGGGATTGACAGGGTCGAGATCTCGGACTACTCGGCGCAGACCACCGTGTCGGCGGGCCAGCTGAAGGCGGACGCCGAGGCGTTGCCCGGCATCCGTCTCATGGATCCTGCGGTCATCGCACCGGCCTTCGAACAGCTGCAGCAGGTGCGTGGCTACTACTCGTTCCCGGCGGTCGTCGACGTGGATCGCTACACCATCGACGGCAAGTTCACCGACGCGGTGGTCGCGGCGCGCGAGATCGACCTGACCGGCGTGCCCGACAAGAGCTGGAACAACATCCACACCGTCTACACCCACGGCTACGGCATGGTGGCTGCGTACGGGAACAAGCGGGAGGCCAACGGCGAACCGAGCTGGATCGCCGGCGACATCCCGATCCAGGGCGCACTCGAGGAGCACGAACCCCGCATCTACTTCGGCGAACAGACGAAGGATTACGCCATCGTCGGCGCACCGGAAGGTGCCGAACCGGTTGAACTCGACACGCCCGGCGGTGGTGACAACGGGGTCGAGCAGAAGTTCACCTACACCGGCAGTGGTGGCGTCGCGATCGGTAACCCGGTCGTCCGCGCGCTCTTCGCGGCACGGTTCATGGACGTCAACCTCCTCCTTTCAGGCCGTGTGAACTCGGCGTCGAGGATCCTGTTCGATCGGACGCCGGCCGAGCGCGTGAGCAAGGTCGCGCCCTGGCTCACCGTGGATTCCGACCCCTATCCCGCCGTCATCGACGGACGCCTGGTGTGGCTCCTCGACGGCTACACCACCACGGCCCGCTACCCGAACTCGCAGTTCGTCGACTGGCGGGACGCGACCAGCGACTCGAACGTGCAGCAGCAGGCCTACCTGCAGCAGAACGTCAACTACGTGCGCAACGCTGTGAAGGCCGTTGTCGATGCCTACACAGGCAAGGTCGACCTCTACGCCTGGGACGAGGCCGACCCGATCCTGCGTACCTGGATGAAGGTCTACCCCGGTTCCGTGCAGCCGAAGTCGGCCATCTCGGCCGACCTGCTCGCGCACATGCGCTATCCGCAGGACCTCTTCAAGGTTCAGCGGCAGGTGCTGGGCCGCTATCACACGATCGACCCCAGCACCTGGTACCAGCAGTCAGACCTGTGGGAGGTGCCGGACGACCCGGTGAAGTCGGGCACGATGCAGGAGCCTCCCTACTATCTGTCGATCAAGTGGCCGAACGATGACTCGGCCGTCTTCAGCCAGACCGCGGTGTTCGTGCCGAACAAGCGCCAGAATCTCGGCGCCTATCTGGCCGTCGTGGCCGACGCCTCAAGCCCCGACTACGGGCGGATGCGCGTCCTCAAGTTGTCGAACAGCCAGCAGATCGCCGGCCCGGGACAGACCTTCAATGCCATCAACACCAACGAAGTGGTGTCGCAGCGTTTGCGGCCCTTCCTGAACCAGGGCTCGGCCGCTGCCATCTACGGCAACTTGCTGACGATTCCCGTCGGCGACGGCCTGTTGTACGTCCAGCCGATCTACTCCCAGCGGTCCGGATCGACCGCGGGCTATCCGGCGCTGGCGTTCGTGGCAGTCCGCTTCGGCGAGCACGTGGGCATTGGGGACACGCTCCAGGAAGCACTCGACCAGGTGTTCCAGGGCAATTCCGGTGCCGACACCGGCGAGGAGCCCACAACTCCGACGACGCCCTCGACCGCGACCGGCGAAGAGTTGGCTGCTGAACTGCTCGCCGCTGCGCAGGTGGACTTCCTGGCGGCGGACGCAGCCCTGCAGGCAGGTGATCTTGCCACGTACCAGGCCAAGATCACGACGGCCCGCACGAAGGTGACGCAGGCCAACGAGGCTCTCGGACGCTGACACCGCGTCAGAGTCCGGCGTCCACCACCTCGAAGCCGAGGTCGGTGAGCGCCGGACGCAGGACGTCCGCGTCCCCGACGATGACGATGTGCATGGCGTCCGGGGTGACCCAGCGAGAGAACGCCTCACTGGCGCTCTGGGCGTCCACCGCAGCGACGCGAGTGAAGTGGTCGTTGACGTAGCCCGGAGTCATGCCCGAGCAGGCGACGGCCGCTGCCTGTCCGATGATTCCAGCGGCGGTGTCGTAGCGCAGCGGCGCGACTCCGAGTTGGTAGGCGACGGCGTCCCCGACTTCGCTGGAGGTCAGCGGTTCTGGCATCGCGAGCAGGTCGAGCGATTCGCGGCAGGCGGCTGCGGTGACCTCGGTGCGGCAGCTCGCCGCCATGGTCCAGCTTCCGCCCGCACGCGAGGGGGACGCCACCAGGCTCGCCCCGTAGGTGTAGCCGCGATCCTCCCGGAGCACCCGGTTGAGGCGCGACGTGAACATGCCGCCCATGGCGGTGGAGGCGACCTGAAGTGGTGCCCAGTCGAGGCTGCGGCGGTCGACACCGCGTCCGCCGATGCGTAGCTCGGCCTGCACGGACCCCGGCCGGTCGACAAGGTGCACCACTGTTGCCGATCCCGGGGTGAAGGCGCTCGGCTGATGGTCCGGGGCGTCGGTGTCGGGCGTCCAGTCAGCGAACCACTGCCGGGCGAGGTCGAGCGGGTCGTGATCGAACTCCCCGGCGAGGATGAGCGTCGAGCCGCGAGGGCCCCACCTGCGGGCATGGAAGGCTGCCACCAGGTCCCGGTCGATCCCGGTGACGCCAATGTCGGTTCCTGCCGCGGGTCGCGATTCGCGTGACGTCGCGGGGTACAACAACGACCGCAGCACCAGTGAAGAGGTCGAGGAGGCGTTCGCCTTCACCTGAAGCCACTCGGCGAGGCGAAGCTCCCGGTGGCGATCGACATCGGACTCGTCGAACTCGGGCGTGCGGATGATTTCGGCGAACAACTCGAAGGCGCGGGGGAGTCGCGTCCGGGGAACCTCCAGCATCGCCATGGTCGATGACCACGAGGCATGCCCTTCGAAGGTCGCTCCCACATCCTCGAGACACTCACTGATCTCGCCACCGGGGTGGCTCGTGGTGCCTTCGTCACTGGCCCGCAGCGTGATCGACGCCAGACCCTCATGCTCGTGCGGTTCGGCGCTCAGGGGCAGGTCGAGGACGAGCTTGCTGGCGACCACATGTTGGCCTGGCAGGTCGTAGACCCAGACGGCCAGGCCGTTGTCGAGGGCGTGAACCCGGGCGTCCGGGAAGTGCCACGGACCAGGCGGGCTCACCTCGGGACGCGGTCGAGCGCTCATCGCAGGGTCTCCTGATCTCCCGAGTGATAGTCGAGGACGGCCCTGGCCGTGGGCGCCAGCCAGTCGCGGGCTGCTCGGGCGACGGCGTCCGGGGTCACGGCGAGGTAGTCGGCGAGGTGGGTGTTGATGCCCTCCGCGTCCCCGTGCAGCACCGCGAAGTTGTTGATCTCGTCGGCCCGCGAATCGACGGAGGCCAGTTCGAGCAGCCAGTCGCGCTCGTAGCCGGCGTGGATACGGTCGAGTTCGGCGTCCGAAGGGCCTTCGGACGCAAGCCGCTCGACCTCGTCGAGCACGATCTCCTCGATGCGTCCGAGCTCGACGCCGTCGCGGGCGCGGGCAGAGATCAACGCCATCGATGTGCCGCGAGCGAGTCCGAAGTCTGTGGTCCCGATGCCTTCCGACAGTTCAAGGTCGCGCACCAGACGCCGGTGGAGGCGTGCCGACTGGCCCTCTCCCAGCACGGCGAGAGCCTGGTCGAGGGCCAGGTGGTCATGGTGGGTCGGAGCCGGCGAGCGCCATCCCACGTGGATGGCGTCCCTCGGGACGGGTCGATGCATCACCGTCCGGGGGACGCCCTGATGCGCCGGGAGCGGTGACGGACGGGCGTGGTCGGGCGGGCGGCGTCCTGGGTGCGATCCGAACGCAGCCTCCACACGGGTGAAAGCGGAGTCCTCCTCAACGGCGCCACTGATGACCAGGGTCGCGTCGGTCGGGGTGTACCACGCCCCGTAGAAGCCCTGGACGTCATCGAGCGTGGCCGCGTCCAGATGGGCCATCGACCCGATCGTGGGGTGGTGGTACGGGTGATCAGGGGGGAAGTGGAGCTCGAGGAGCAATTGCACGACGTCGCCGTAGGGAACGTTGTCGTAACGTTGCCGCTTCTCCTCCTTGACCACCTCGCGCTGGTTGTTCAGGTTGTCCTGGTCGACCGTGAGGCTCTGCATGCGATCAGCCTCCAGCCACAGCGCCAGGTCGAGCGCCCCTACCGGAATCGCCTCGAAGTAGTTGGTGCGGTCGAATGACGTCGTCGCGTTCACGCTGCCTCCGGCGGCCTGCATGGACGCGAGGTGCTCCCCACTGGGCACGTTGGCAGAACCCTGGAACATGAGGTGTTCGAAGAGGTGGGCGAAGCCGGTCCTGGACGCCGACTCGTCCGCAGACCCGACGCCGTACCAGAGGTTCACCGCCACTGCGGGACTCGTGGGGTCGGGGTTCACGATCACCCTCAGCCCGTTGTCAAGCATGCGCTCGACGATGGGATAGTGCAGCAACAGTGGCGCCATGGCCCCTTTCGTACCACACCTTGGCCCGGACGCGGTGGTGCGCGCCCGGCTTCGCCCCAGGCGAACGGGAAGGATCGGATTTGGCTCAGCTCCGTGGGTCGGGTAACGTTGTCGGAGCGACGCGGGGTGGAGCAGCTCGGTAGCTCGCTGGGCTCATAACCCAGAGGTCACAGGTTCAAATCCTGTCCCCGCTACCAATGAACCGGCCTTGACTAGGTGTAACGACCAAGTCAGGGCCGGTTTCGCGTGCAGGCACCTTCGCGTGCACGTGCCCAGGGTGCGGCCGGACCCACCAGCGGGAGCCATGACGTCTCGCACTGCCACCAAGAGCAAGGTCCCACCACCCGGGCCCATCGAGCAGGCCGGTGCCAGGACGTGATCCGGACTCGAGACGTGTTCTGCTGTGGCAGTGCAGGCGTCCGGAGACCCACCGCGAACGCTTCCGGGGCACATTCGCCTGGTGACCTGGCCTCGCTGCCGGGGGAGTGGGGCTCTCTACAGTTGCCGATGTCATGTCATATCGGGTGGGTCAGGATCGTATACAGGGTATGAATGCGCCCGGCGACGAGCAGTTCCGTCAGCTCTACAGCACGACCTCACGACGCGTGTACGCCTATCTGCGTCGTCATGCCGACCCTGACGTCGCCGAGTCAGTGCTCGCAGAGGTCTACGTGCAGGCGTGGCGTCACCTGCAGTCCCTGTCCCCTGATCCCATGGGCTGGCTGATCGTGACCGCCAAACGCATCCTCGTGGACCACCATCGGGCACAGAGTCGTCGCGACAGGCTCAGCGACGACCTGTTCAGCGTGACTCGCGGCACCCATTTTGAGGATCCGGCTTCCTTTGTGGTCAACCGACACGCAGTCCTCGACGCCCTGCGCCGTCTAGCCCCCGACGAGCGGGAAGCCCTGCTCCTGGTCGGCTGGGACGGGTTGAGCCACGCCAGCGCCGCCAAGGTCGCCGGGTGCTCAACTGCCGCCTTCACCAAGAGGCTGTCGCGTGCGCGACAACGTCTTGCCGAGCTGCTCGAACCATCCCCAGCCGCGATGTCCTTGCGGCCCCTCTCAGGAAAGGTGTGACCGTCGTGCGATTCATTGAGTCGATCCGTCCCAGCGACGAAGCGATCGATGCCGAGTTCGATGCCCAACGACGCGAGTCAGTGTTCAAGGAGATCCTGCATGCCACCGGAACGGTGGTCCCGATCACCGCGAAGCGACGCCGCTGGCCCTCGATGGTGGCGGCAGCGGTCGCCGCTGTGGCAGTGGTGGGGCTGACTGCCCAGGCCCTGACCACTCTGGGCGGTTCCGTGTCGGACCCCTCACGGTTGGGGCCGATGCGCAACTACTCCACGTCCGCCCCTCTCAATGCCGTCGGTGGCTCGGCGGTCGCCCTGTTGGCCGGGGTGGCCATGGAAGCGGCAGCCGCGCCGGCACCGACCACGGGGGTTCTGCTCCACGTCGTGCGGGTTGAGGAACAGCACAGTGTGCTCGGCGACGGTTCGACCGAGGTGGGCAGGACCAGACACGACGACTACACCGACGGGGACGGGTGGTTGTGGAGTCGTCGAACCGGCGACCAGGACTTCTGGTTGCTGACTCCTCAGGGTCAGGCGTCCATCATGTCCTTGCCGTCCGACCCTGATGCCCTGGAGTCCGCACTGCGCGCAGGCACCGGCAACAACAGTGGCGACGAGCGGGTCTTCAAGGCGATCGATGAGATCCTCCGCACCGAGACCGCGCCCGCAGCGCTGCGGGCGGCCGCCATCACGGTCCTGCGGCACATCGCCGAGAGCCCGCAAGCCCCGGTGACCACCAAGGACGGACAGACAGCAACACCGTCGGTGGTCGTGACCGCCATTGCTCTCGACGGGACGGGCGAGACAGGCTACCGCGCCGCGATCACGGACCCGACGTCACGTCCCGGCGTCGAGTACTGGCTGGTGCTGGACGCCACAGGCCAGATCATGCAATCGGGCATGAACAGCCCGGATGTCACCTTCACCAGCACGATCCTTACCCGCGAATGGGCCGACTCGCTCCCATTGGACTTCACCAACGTTCTCGGCACCGACCACGTCGTGAAGGAGATCGACGGCTGACCAGGCCCGTCGACGGACGACGGCGGTTCGGGGGAAGTGTGAACCATCCCCGAACCGCCGTGAACTCCTGTGCCGGGAGCCATCGAGTGCGCCGGTTCCTGAATGAGCGATTCCTTGAGGGTGTCGAGGACTCATTGGCAGGACTCAATCGAGGGGTGGGGACCGGCTTCACCCGAGGACGATGTCCGCCGCGGGGGCTAGTTGAGGGTTTCCAGAAGGACCCATGAACCGTAGGCTCGTGCTGAGGCGGCGAAAGAAGCAGAGTGCTCCTCAACCGAGTGCCGCCCAGCCGAAGGGAGCGCCATGGATGACCCCATCACCACCAATCCCGAGCTCTACCACCTTGTCTTCGAGAACGACCGCGTGCGGGTCCTGGAATACGTCGACAAGCCCGGGGACGCCACGCAGCCGCACTCGCACCCCGACAGCGTGATGGTCACCTTGAGCAGTTTCCGACGTCGGCTCCGGTCAGGCGCAAAAGAGCTCGATGTCGAGTTGCCTGCATTCCAGGCCCGGTGGCTGGACGCCCAAGAGCATGCGGGGACCAATATCGGTGATACCCCGACCCACACGATCTTCGTTGAGCTCAAGGAGCCAAGACGATCAGATTCCGGAGAGGGTCACTTGGGGCCATCCGCGTCCTGACGACCAGCGCCGGGCGCCATGGCTTGCTGGAAGGGCTCAGTCGGTGTCGTCTCCATCGGCGGTGGGCCGGATGGGTCATGGCAAGCCAGTCCAGGTCGCGATGCAAGTGGCAGACAGGTCCCGCGAGGGTCACCCTCGCAGGGCCTGTTTCCCGCCTCACCCGGTTGGTTCACTGGTTCGTGGGAGCCAACACTGACCGCTTTCGGCCTCCACCGCCTGAGCGGCCAATCCGACGGACGACAGTGAAGAACGCACTCCTCGGAAGTCTTGAGATTTCCCCGCATCGGTCTCGGCGCGATGACCATGGCCTGCACCTACACGTCCGAAGGCGGCCTGGACGACGCCGAGTCGATCCGGACCATCC
>CALKHV010000098.1 GCA_937988865.1 uncultured Propionibacteriaceae bacterium
CCGGAGCACGGGCTCCTCCTTTGGCGGATGAGCGTCACGAGTCGCTCACAGGGCCATGCTAACAGGGACGCGCCCTTCCGGCGGTTGATCTGTCTTCCGGTCCTGCCCTTTCCTGATGTCTGGCCACAGATGAGCAAACTCGGGGAGTTGAGCGGCTCTTCAAACCTGCGGTGGATCCAGATTGAGTCCGCCGCCGATGAGGAGCATGCGTAGCCGGCAGTTATCTCTGTTGCGGAATACTCGGGCGATCCGGCGGTGGAGCTCGAGCAGTCCATTCACGGCCTCGTCCAACCGTTCGAAGCGCAGTCGGTGTCGAAATCGGCAAGGAACGCGTCCTTCCATTGCCATAGGGTGGGAACCTGCGCCGCCGCGTCGAGAGCCAGGAATCAGTGAGCTCTGTGGGTGACGTGGCCAGCGACCATCGTTACTGATGTCCTGATCTCGGAGAGGCGATCAGGATCGACGTCGAAAGGGTTGACGTCGAGCGCGATGAGGTCGGCCGGTGCGCCCGGAACCAGAGCGCGGACCCCGCCGGTCGACGCGGCCAGGGAGTCCGACATCGAGAGCCGCTGTTCGGGGTGCCACGGCTCCCGGTCGTCACCTGTCCTCGTCACGGCCGCCCTGACGGCGAGCCACGGGTTGAGCGGCGCGACGGGCGCGTCGGATCCGAACACGAGCGGGACGCCGGCGTCCCTGAGGCTGGCGTAGGCGAAGGCGCCCGCGGTGCGTCCGGCCCACAGTGTGTCGGCGGCGCCCCGGTCGTCGAGCAGGTGGGCGGGCTGGACGCTGGCCGTGAGCCCCAGCGCGGCCATGCGTCCGCGGTCGTCAGGGGTGAGCAACTGGGCGTGCTCGATCGAGCCCCGGGCCCCCGTGACGGAGAACGCGTCCAGTGCCATCGCCGCGGTCCGGTCACCGATGGCGTGGATGGCGCAGTCGAGGCCGCCGTGCTCCGCGCGTCCGACCAGGTCGACGAGTTCGGCCCATTCGTAGTTGGGGCTGCCCTGCGGACCGTTCACTCCCGGGATCGGGTACGGGGAGTGGCACCACGCGGTGCGCGCTGTGAGAGACCCGTCCGCGATGATCTTGAGCGGCCCCATGGTGAGGAGGCCCGAGTCGTCGAGTTCGCGTCCGGTGTGGAGGCCCTCGCCGATCGCACGGTCGAGTTCCAGGGGATAGGTCGCCGCCTTCACGCGCAGCGTGTCCAGCCCGGAAGCGATCCGACGGCGCCAGGCCTCGGGATTCCACGCCATCTCATAGTCGACGACACCGACCACACCCCGGGACGCTGCGTCCCGCGCCGCATCCGCGACCCACCCGTCGATCACCTCGACCGACACCTCGGCGAGCCGCGTCTGGAAGGCGAAGGCGTCGTGCTCGACCAGGTGACCGGTCGGGTGGTGGACGCCGTAGTGGGCGAGCCCTGCCGTGTTCGCCCAGACCGAGTGGAGGTCGACCGACACGAGCACGACCGGGTGGGGGCCGGTGACGGCATCGAGCAGATGGGCGGTCGGCTCGTCCGGCCACAGGGCGTCCCGGAAGCCCGCACCGAGGAGGGGCTCGGTCGACGGGTGGGTTCGCAGGGCGGTGGCGACGAGGTCTGCGGCCTGCGCGGCCGAGCGGGCGGACGACAGGTCGAGGCGCCGGGAGTGCATCGCCCACTGGGTCATGTGGACGTGCGCGTCCCAGAGGCCGGGAAGGACGAATCGGCCATCAAGATCGATCTCGTCGGCGTCCTCGGTGGGGAGCCGCTCGAGTCGACCGTCACGCACCCAGAGGTCTCGCAGGACAGACTCGCCGGTGGCGAGATCCAGGACATGCGCGTTGGCCAGCCTCACGCGTCCACCTTGTCGTCTCCAGCACGGCGGACGCGGGACAGGCCGCAGAGTGAGACCGTTCCCACCGTTGGGGCGATGCGTCGGCTACTCTCGTCCGCATGGCATGGGCAACTCTCCTCCTTGGTTGCCGCAGCGGGGCCCGGTAACTCTTCCGGCCAGCTACCCTCGCTGCGGAGTCTCGTCGTGTCTGGCGCACCCAACCCACAGCAAGGAATCCCAGGAAATGTCATCCTTCGGCACTGCCACCCAGATCGGTCTGCCCGTACAGCAGCCCAGCCCCATGCCGTTCACCCGCTATCACGCATTCGTGCCCGTCGACGTCCCCGATCGCACGTGGCCCTCGAAGCGCATCACGCAAGCGCCCCGCTGGTTGTCGACCGACCTGCGCGACGGCAATCAGGCACTGATCGACCCCATGACCCCTTCGCGCAAGCGCAAGATGTTCGACCTGCTGGTGAAGATGGGCTACAAGGAGATCGAGCTGGGCTTCCCGTCCGCGTCCCAGACTGACTTCGATTTCGTGCGCCAACTGATCGAGTCGGACGCCATTCCCGACGACGTGCAGGTCTCGGTGCTGACGCAGGCGCGCGAAGACCTGATCGAGCGCACGGCCCAGAGCCTCATCGGTGCTCGTCGCGCCAACATCCACATGTACAACGCGACCGCCGAACTGTTCCGTCGCGTGGTCTTCAACATCTCCGAGGCCGAGTGCATCGCCATGGCGACCCGTGGCACGCAGATGGTGATGAAGCACGCCGAAGCCAATCTGGGCGACGTCGAGTTCGGCTACCAGTACAGCCCCGAGATCTTCACCCAGACCCCCACCGACTTCGCAATCGAGGTCTGCAACGCCGTCTCCGACGTCTGGCAGCCCGGCGAGGGACGCGAGATCATCTTCAACCTGCCCGCGACGGTGGAAATGAGCACGCCGAACACCTACGCCGACCAGATCGAGTACTTCATCCGCAATGTGCGTCACCGCGAGAACGTCGCGGTCTCGCTGCACCCGCACAACGACCGTGGCACCGCCGTCGCCGCGACCGAACTGGGCGTGATGGCCGGTGCCGACCGCGTCGAGGGCTGCCTGTTCGGGCACGGCGAGCGGACGGGCAATGTCGACCTGGTGACCCTGGGACTGAACCTGTTCAGCCAGGGCATCGACCCGCAGATCGACTTCAGCAACATCAACGAGATCCGTCGCACGGTCGAGTACTGCACCGGACTGCCCGTGCACCCGCGTCACCCCTACGCGGGCGATCTGGTCTACACGGCCTTCTCGGGTTCGCACCAGGACGCCATCAAGAAGGGCCTGGAGTCCCTGGAGAAGCGTGCTGCGTCCGAGGGGAAAACCATCCACACGATCGACTGGGAGGCCCCCTACCTGCCCATCGACCCCCACGACGTCGGACGCACGTACGAGACCGTCATCCGCGTCAACTCGCAGTCGGGCAAGGGCGGCATGGCCTACCTGATGAAGACCGACCACATGCTCGACCTGCCGCGCCGCCTCCAGATGGAGTTCAGCCGCGTGGTGCAGGCCCACACCGACAACGCGGGTGGCGAGGTCAGTTCTGCCCAGCTGTGGGACATCTTCGCCGCCGACTACCTGAATCGCACCGAGCCGCTGGAGTTCGTCTCGAGCGTGACGTCGTCCGAGAACAAGGTGCACACGATCCGGGCCACCGTGAAGGTCAACGGCGTCGAGCAGGTCATCTCGGGCGAGGGCAACGGTCCGGTGTCGGCCTTCGTGGACGCGCTGACCTCCCTGGAGTACGCGGTCAACGTGCTGGATTACACAGAGCATGCGCTGACGTCCGGTGGGGACGCGCAGGCCGCGGCCTACGTCGAGATCGAGGTCGACACCGTCGGTGGCGACGCGCACGTCTTCTGGGGTGCGGGGATCGACGCCGACATCATGACCGCGTCCCTGAAGGCAGTGGTCTCGGCCGTCAACCGGGCCTACTGACGATGACGAGCCCGTTGCTGGCCCGGGCGGTGGCGCTGGCGTCCGACACCGAAGTTGTCGAGATCGGACGCGGCGTCCTCGCCGACGTCGCGCATCACGTGGCTGGGCTGGGTGCGCCCCTGCTGATCGTCGCCGACCAGACGACTTGGGCGGCGGCGGGGGAGCGGGTGAGTGGGCTGCTCGCTGAGGCGGGGGTGCCCATGGTTGCTCCGCTCATCTTTCCGGGGTTGCCGTCGCTGCATCCGACGCGGGAGACGTGTGACGTGGTGCGGGCGGCCCTCGAGGGCTCGGGTGCCTGCGGTGTCGCTGTCGGCTCGGGGAGCCTGAACGATGTGGTGAAGCGGGCGTCCTTCGAGGTCGGGCGTCCGTATGCGGTGATCGCGACGGCCGCGTCGATGGACGGCTACACCGGATTCGGCGCGCCGATCACGGTCGACGGGCTCAAGGTGACGATGCCGTGCCCGGCGCCAAGGGTCGCGATTCTTGACCTGGATGTGATGGCAGCCGCACCGGCGCCGATGGTCGCGTCCGGGTACGGTGACCTGCTCGCCAAGTTGCCGGGCGGCGCCGACTGGATCCTCGCGGACGCTGCGGGCGTCGAGCCCATCGACCCGGTGGCGTGGGAACTGGTGCAGGACGGTGTCCGGGAGGCTCTGGCCCACCCGGATGAGCTGGCAGCCGGTGACGCTGCTGCGTATCAGGGGCTCGTCGAGGGACTGTGCCTGTCGGGGCTGGCGATGCAGGTGTACGAGGGGACGCGTCCGGCCTCGGGTGCCGAGCACTACTTCAGCCACATCTGGGAACTCGCGGGGCTGGGTGCCGATCTGGAGCCGCCGCTGTCGCACGGCTTCAAGGTCGGCATCGGGACGCTGACCATGACCGCCTTCACCGAGGCCCTGCTGGCTCGGGACCTGTCGCAGCTCGACATCGACGCGGCCGTCAACCGCTATCCGACGTGGGCCGAGATTGAGGCCGACGTGGCGCGCCACCTGAGCGGGCCCCTGGTGGCGAACGCGATCAAGGAAACGCGCGTCAAGTACGTCGATGAGGAGGGCCTGCGTGATCGGCTCGGCCGGATCGCCTCGCACTGGGACGCCGTGCGCGCCCGCGTCGAGGCGCAGCTCATGCCCGCGCGGGTGCTGCAGGACATGCTGGAGCGTGTCGGTGCGCCGTCGCGTCCGGAGCACATCGGTCTGACAAGGGAAGATGTGCGGGCGACCTTCCCGAAGGCGATGTACTACCGCTCCCGCTACACAGCTCTCGATGTGGCCCGCGAGGCGGGAATCTTCGACGAGCTGGTGGCTGAGGTCTTCGCTCCCGGAGGTTTCTGGGGCTGAGCGGTCGTTGGCTGCGCACGTGCCGTGGGTAGACCAACGGAAAGTGCGCAGCTAGTGGCGATCGCAGGTCATCGGGGGCCGGTCTCGTTCGGAATCGCCCCTCCGAAGCGTCGGTCGCGGTTCACGTAGAGC
>CALKHV010000099.1 GCA_937988865.1 uncultured Propionibacteriaceae bacterium
CGACATCGGTCGTGGACGCAACGCCGTCCTGTACGCCGGCGAGGTCGACTGGGACTCGTTCGGGGTCACCGGTGACCGTCGCAAGGTGGAGCAGGTCTTCCGGAGCGGCCAAACGGTGCTCGTCCAGGTCACGAAGGACCCGGTCGGCGCCAAGGGCGCGCGACTCACCAACCACATCTCCCTGCCCGGACGCTACGTCGTGTACTCACCCGGCGGCCACCTGTCGGGCATTTCGCGGAAACTCGCCGAGAACGAGCGTCAACGCCTGAAGGACATCCTGGCCGAACTGATCGCCGACGAGGCGTCCGTCATCGTGCGCACCGCGGCCGAGGGGGCGTCCGAGGCGGAGCTCGTGAGGGACGTCAACCGGCTGAAGGCGCAATGGGAGGCCATCGAGAAGAAGGTGAAGCAGGGCTCGGCCCCGCAACAGCTCTACGCCGAACCCGACCCGACGGTGCGGATCGTCCGTGACCTGTTCACGGAGGACTTCTCCGAGCTCGTGATCGCCGGCAACGGCCAGACCAACGACGCCTGGGACACCATCGAGGCGTACGTCAGCCACGTCGCACCTCACCTGCGTGACCGCCTCACGCGGTGGAGCACCGACGACCAGGGCGACCCCTTCGGGCAGTACCGCATCGACGACCAGATCGCGAAGGCCCTCGAGCGCAAGGTGTTCCTGCCCTCGGGCGGGTCGCTCGTCATCGACCGCACCGAGGCCATGACGGTGATCGACGTCAACACGGGCAAGTTCACCGGCACGGGGGGCAACCTCGAGGCGACCGTCACCAGCAACAACCTGGAGGCGGCCGAAGAGGTCGTGCGCCAGTTGAGGCTGCGCGACATCGGCGGGATCATCGTGGTCGACTTCATCGACATGGTGCTGCCGAGCAACCGCGAGTTGTTGCTGCGTCGCCTCGTCGAGTGCCTCGGCCGCGACCGGACGCGCCATCAGGTGGCTGAGGTCACGTCCCTCGGGCTGGTGCAGTTGACGCGCAAGAAGATCGGCACCGGCCTTGCGGAGGCCTTCACCGAACCCTGCGAACACTGCGGTGGACGCGGGTACGCCCGTCATGAGGAGCCTGTCGATTCCCAGGCCCCGTCCGACGGCGGAGACCGTGGTGAGCGCCGCGGTGGCGGCCGTGGGAACCCCCGGGGCGGGCGTCCCGAGCAGCCGCACCACGACTGAGCGTCGAGCGGGCCGGTTCCGGTTTGACCGGTCCGCACGGACGCCGTAATCTTGGACCTCGGTGCTTTGTGCGTCGGCGTCCTTCGCTGACCGGAGCACATGGGTTTCACGAGGCGCACCAGGCGTCCGGGGCCCGCACCCGAAGAGACGATACGAGAGTAGGTCAGGCGTGTACGCGATCGTGCGCAGTGGCGGCCGCCAGCACAAGGTTGCCGTGGGTGATGTTGTCGAGATCGACAAGATCACCGATGCGGTGGGCAGCAGCGTGAAGCTGCAGCCGCTGTTGCTGGTCGACGGCGAGACCGTCACCTCCGACAAGTCCGGTCTGGATGAGGTCGAGGTGACCGCCGAGGTGCTCGGCATGACCAAGGGTCCGAAGATCCGGATCATCAAGTTCAAGAACAAGACCGGTTACCGGAAGCGCCAGGGGCACCGTCAGAAGTACACCCAGGTCAAGGTCACCGGAATCAAGGGCTGAGGAGCGAACCATGGCACACAAGAAGGGCGCGTCCTCATCCAGGAACGGTCGCGATTCCAATTCCCAGCGCCTCGGCGTGAAGCGCTTCGGTGGCCAGCTGGTCAACGCGGGTGAGATCATCGTCCGCCAGCGTGGCACCCACTTCCACCCCGGTGACGGTGTCGGGCGCGGGTCGGACGACACGCTGTTCGCCCTGGTCGAGGGCAACGTCGAGTTCGGCACCCGTCGCGGTCGCCGAGTCGTGAACATCCTGCCCGTCGGGGCAGCCGCTGAGTGATCAGCACCCATCACGTTCCACAGGGGCGGTCCCGTCACGGGGCCGCCCCTGTGGCGTCCGGGGCGAACAGCCCCAACCCGTAGACTTGTGAGCTGACGCGCGTCAGGATCCCTGACGCGCCATCCCAAAGGACATCCGCATGGCCATTCCCTCCTTCGTCGACCGCGTGACGCTCCACGTCAGCGCGGGCAATGGCGGGCACGGCTGCGCGTCCGTGCACCGTGAGAAGTTCAAGCCCCTCGGGGGTCCCGACGGCGGCAACGGCGGGGACGGTGGTTCGGTCATCCTGCGCGTCGACCCCAACCTCACGACGCTCGTCGAGTACCACCGAGGCTCGCACCGCAAGGCGTCCAACGGTCAGCCCGGCATGGGTGACCACCGCAACGGGTCGCGCGGCGACGACGTGGTGCTGAGCGTCCCCGAAGGCACGATCGTCTCGGACGCCACCTCGGGCGAGCAAATCGCCGACCTGACCGGCGACACGGTCGAGGTCGTTGTCGCCCAGGGTGGCAAGGGTGGCCTCGGCAACGCGGCGCTCGCGACCGCGGCCCGCAAGGCTCCCGGATTCGCCCTGCTGGGCGAGGAGGGCGGGAGCCGCGACGTCATGCTCGAGTTGAAGGTCGTCGCGGACGTCGGCCTCGTGGGCTTCCCCAGCGCCGGCAAGTCGTCCCTCATCGCCGCGATCAGCCGCGCCCGGCCGAAGATCGCCGACTACCCCTTCACCACGCTCGTCCCGAATCTGGGTGTGGTCGTCGCCGGCGACGTCACCTACACCGTCGCGGACGTCCCGGGGCTGATCGAGGGCGCCAGCGAGGGCCGTGGTCTGGGCTTTGACTTCCTGCGTCACATCGAGCGCTGCCAGGCCATCGTCCACGTGGTCGACTGCGCGACCTTCGAGCCGGGACGCGATCCGCTCACCGACCTCGACGTGATCGAGGCCGAGCTCACCGCCCACGGCGGACTGGAGGATCGCCCCAGGATCGTCGCGCTCAACAAGGCCGACATCCCGGACGCCGCCGAGATCGCCGCGATGGTCACCGCCGACGTCGAGGCCCGTGGTCTGCAGACGTTCGTCATCTCGACCAAGTCGGGGGAGGGCCTGCAGGCGCTGTCCTTCGCCATGGCCGAGCTCGTGGCCGAGCGTCGCCGGACGCTGCCGCCTCCCGCGCCGCAGCGCATCGTGATCCGCCCGACCCCGATCAGGGGCGGGACCGACTTCACCATTCGCAAGATGGGCGACGGTGACGGTGGATTCGTCTGGCGCGTCGTCGGTGACAAGCCCGAACGCTGGGTCAGGCAGACCGACTTCGCGAACGCCGAGGCCGTCGGTTACCTGGCCGACCGGCTCAACCGACTGGGCGTGGAGGACAAGCTGCTCGAGCTGGGCGCCCGCGCCGGAGACGCCGTGGCGATCGGTGGCGAGGATGCGGTCGTCTTCGACTTCGCACCCCAGATCGAGATCGGTGCCGAACTGCTCGCCCGCCGCGGTGAGGACGCGCGACTTGAGCACGAGCGTCCGGCCGCCACGCGCCGTCGCGAGCAGGACGCGTCCTACCACGAGGCCAGGGGAGGCGTCCACCGTGACGAGTGGCGCATCATCAACGCCGCCACCCAGGGCTTGAGTGACGGCGATCTCGAACCGGGTGTCACGGACGAGGAATGACCACCACCCGCGCCCAGATCGGCCGCGCCCGACGGATCGTCGTCAAGGTGGGCTCGTCGTCACTGACGACCGCGTCCGGTGGGCTCGACACCGAGCGTGTCAAGGTACTGGTGGACGCGATCGCGTCCGTCCGGGCACAGGGTCGCCAGGTCGTCCTGATCTCGTCGGGTGCCATTGCTGCGGGGCTGGCACCGCTCGGGATGAAGCGGCGTCCGCGTGACCTGGCCAACCAGCAGGCGGCCGCGTCCGTCGGTCAGGGTCTGCTGGTGCAGCACTACAGCGCGCTCTTCGCCGCCCACGACACCCGCGTCGGGCAGGTGCTCCTCACCGTCGACGATGTGACCCGGCAGTCGAACTATCGCAACGCCCTCCGGACCCTCTCGCGACTGCTCCAGCTGGGCGCGATCCCCATCGTCAACGAGAACGACACGGTGGCGACCCATGAGATCCGCTTCGGCGACAACGACCGGTTGGCCGCCCTCGTGGCCCAACTCGTCCGAGCCGACGCGCTGGTGCTGCTGAGTGACGTGGACGCGCTCTACACCGCCCACCCGGACGATCCCGCGTCCGAACGGATCGAGCAGGTGGACGACGTGACGACCCTCGAGGTCGACACCTCGCGGATGGGTGCATCCGGCGTCGGGAGCGGGGGGATGACGTCCAAGCTCCAGGCTGCCCACATCGCCACCTCCGCCGGGATCCCCGTGATCCTCGCCGGTGCCGACCAGGCCGGCGAAGCGATGGCCGGGGGAGCGGTGGGCACCGCCTTCGCGCCCATCGGCAAGCGACGCTCGCGCAGGCTGCTGTGGCTCGCACATGCGTCGAACACGCGCGGTCAGCTCGTGCTGGACGATGGTGCCGTGAAGGCGGTGCTGGAGCGCCAGGCGTCCCTGCTGGCCGCCGGCATCACGGACGTCGTCGGCGATTTCGCTGCGGGTGACCCCGTCGAACTGGTCAACCACGCCCGACGCGTGATCGCGCGCGGCTTGGTCTCGTTCAGTTCGGAAGAACTCCCTGCCATGCTCGGACGCAACTCCCACGAGCTCGCCGCAGCCTTGGGGGTGGCCTACGAGCGCGAGGTCGTGCACCGTGACTCCCTCGTGGTCGTTGCCCGCCGGCGTGGCGCTGCAGCACCCGAATACTCCGTGTAGTCGAGGAAAGGCCTTCATGACGTTCATCGAGATCTGGGGCTGGCTCGCAGCCGCTTTCACCGCGACGCTCTCGCTTCCCCAGCTCATCCGCCTGCTGCGTGTCAGGACGAGCGCCGGGTTGTCGCTGCTGAGCTGGCAGATGATGCTCGCGGCCAACATCCCCTGGGTGGCGCACGGTGTCATGACGAACCGGATGAACCTCGCCCTCCCCAACGCTGCACTCTTCGTGTGCACCATCCTCATCCTCAGGATGATTCGCCGCGATCGCGGCCTCGGTCTCCTCCAGACCTATGCGATGGGCACCATCGCGGGCGTCGCTGCTTTCGGCGTCGATGTCATCTTCGGCGCGGCGGCGTTCGGCACGCTGGTCACGATTCCGCAGGCCATCGGGCAGCTCGCCCAGCTGCGCGACCTGCTGCGCCTCCGAGACATCCGCGGGCTCTCGTGGGTCTTCCTCACCGTGAGCTTCGGGCTGCAGTTCATGTGGATCTACTGGGCCTTCGCGGTCAATGACAATGCGGTGAAGGTGGCCGCGTCGATGATGGCGATCCTGGCCGGTGCCAACCTGCTCGTCTACGTGCTGCGGCGACTCGACGTGATCAAGCCGCCGGGCGGTCCGGGGACGTCGCTGCTGGCCGACAGCCCGGCCGGACTCCACTCAGCGGATCAGGCCTGAGCTCCGGGCCTCGGCCACCGCGGACGTCCGGGAGTCGACGCCCAGTTTCTCGAAGACGTGAACCAGGTGCGTCTTGACGGTGGCTTCGCTCACGAAGAGCTCACGGGCGATCGCCCGGTTCGACAGCCCTTCCGACGTCAACCTGAGCACCTCCAGCTCGCGAGACGTCAACTCCTGGCGTGGACGCGAGAGCCGCGCGTCCAGTCGGGACGCGACGACGGGCGCGAGAACCGTGCGTCCCGCTGCTGCGTCGACCACACCGGCGACCAGTGTTGCCGGGTCGGCGTCCTTGAGCAGGTAGCCGGCCGCGCCCGCCTCGATGGCGCGGACGATGTCAGCGTCCGTGTCATAGGTCGTGAGGATGAGGACGCGACGTTCGGCCTTGTCCGCGCGGAGTCGGCGTGTCGTCTCGACCCCGTCCATGCCGGCCCCGAGCTGGAGGTCCATGAGAACCACGTCGGGGTCGAGGTGGGCCACGAGGGTCATGGCCTCTTCACCCGTGGACGCCTGGCCGACGATGTCGATGCCCTCCTGGGCGGCCAGGAGGGCGACCAGACCAGCGCGGACGACGGGGTGGTCGTCTGTCACGAACACGCGTGTCACGCTGGACCCACCGGGTCGGCGGTCGACAGCGGAACCGCGACCGAGACCGCCGTCCCCTCCCCGGGGGCGCTCTCGATCACCAGCGAGCCGCCGAGACGGGCCACGCGCTCGCGCATGGAGCGAAGACCGAAGCCGGCGCCGGCGTCGCTCGGCCGCAGGTCGACCGGCTCGAATCCGATGCCGTCGTCGACGACGTCGAGGCGCACCTCGTCCGCGTCCCAGGTGAGGGTCACGCCCACCCGGGATGCCCGGGCGTGACTCCGGACGTTCGACAGCGCTCCTTGTGCCAGCCGCAGCAGTTCGACCTCCACTGCGGTCTGCACCGGCGCAGGATCGCCCTCGACGTCGAGTGTCGCGCGGACGCCGGTCTGGCTGCCGAGTTGCGTCGTGAGGCGTCCGAGGGCGCCTGACAAGGGAGTTTCCTCCAGGGACGCGGGCGCCAACGCGTGGACCACCCGTCGCGCCTCTTCAAGGTTGTCCCGGGCCGTCTGCTCGATCTGGCCGAGCACCACGTCCTCGGGACGCGTGGTCTGCGCAGCACGGCTCAGCAGGATGATGGAGGAGAAGCCCTGGGCGAGCGTGTCGTGGATCTCGCGGGCGATCCTCGCCCGCTCCTCGGCTGCTCCCGCCTCTCGCTGCACGCGGGCGAGGTCCTTGCCCATCGCGAGGGTCTCCTCGTGGGCCCGGGTGAGTTCGGCGAGCAGCACGCCACGGGCCCGGCTCTCCATGACCAGCGACTTGGTGATCGAGGCCATCCCCATGGCGATCAGGGCCCCGATGACCGGTCCCAGCATCATTCCCATGCCCCTGCCGCCGTCGCTGATCAGGCGCAGGAGCACGGCGGCCGTGATCGCCACCGAGATCGGGACAGCCGCAGCGAACGGCACGATCATCATCGTCAGCATGATCAACGGGAAGGCGAGCCAGACGAACTCGGCGCTGAGAGCGACCATCAGGCCCCAGAGCAGGGTGATGACGCTCACCCAGACGACGCCGAGCCGCACGTCCCGGCTGCGGCGCTCCAGTGCGGCGCCGAGCAGGTACCAACCGGCGAGGGCGATGGAGCCCATCGCCACGACCCACGTCATCTCACCCGAGTGCCACGTGGTCGTGACGGCCACCGCGAACAGCAGGCAGAACAGCGCGTGCTGCACGATCGTCAGGGCACGAGCCGCCTGCGGGGTCGTCGGGGTGGTGTCCACAACGCCACGGTAGTGGGCGCCTCGGAATCAGGCACGCAGCGGCCCCGGACCGATGGTGGATGCCCGGGCCGATGGCCCGCCCCACGACCTACGATGGCATGGTGACTGTGACGCAACAGGCCCGGGCCGCCCGCGAGGCGAGCCGACACCTCGGCCTTCAGAACCGGGCCTCCAAGGACGCCGCCCTCCAGGCCATGGCCGACTCCCTCGCGGCGGCCGAGGCGTCCGTGCTGGCCGCCAACGCGTCCGATGTGGCGCGGGCCGAGGCAGCCGGGACGAGCAGCTCCCTGGTCGACCGGCTTCGCCTCGACGCTGCTCGCGTCGCAGGCATCGTGTCGGCGATGCGCGACGTCGCGTCCCTGCCTGACCCCGTCGGTGACGTGGTGCGGGGCTGGAAGCTGGCGAACGGCGTCCGGGTGAACCAGGTTCGCGTGCCTTTCGGCGTGGTCGGCATCATCTACGAGGCCCGTCCCAACGTCACCGCGGACGCCGCCGCCATCTGCCTGAAATCGGGCAACGCCGCCCTTCTGCGGGGGTCGTCGTCGGCGCTGGAGTCGAATCGCGCCATCGTGGTTGCGCTTCGCGCCGGCCTCGAGACGGTCGGCTTCCCTGCAGACGCAGTCCAGCTCATCGAGGGCGGGCACGAGGTCACCGGGGAACTGATGGCCGCGCGCGGCCTCGTCGACGTGCTGATCCCGCGTGGTGGGGCCGGGCTCATCGAGGCTGTCGTGACGGGCTCGCAGGTGCCAGTGATCGAAACGGGCACAGGGAACTGCCACCTCTTCGTCGACGAGGACGCAGACATCGCCCAGGCGGTCGCCATCATGCTCAACGCGAAGACCCAGCGTCCGAGCGTCTGCAACGCCCTCGAGACGCTGCTGGTGCACGAGGCCGTCGCCGACCGGTTCTATCCCGTCGCGCTGGACGCCCTCGTGCGTGCGGGGGTGACCGTCCACGGCGACGACACCGCCCGTCGACACAGCGAGGCCGTGGTCCCCGTCACGGAGGACGACTTCGCGTCCGAATGGCTGTCGCTCGACCTCTCGGTCAGGACGGTCGCCGACCTCGACCAGGCGCTAGACCACATCAGGACGCACAGCACGGGCCACTCCGAGACCATCGTCACGCGCAACTCCCGCAACGCCGACCGCTTCACCTCCGAGGTCGATGCCGCGGTCGTGCTCGTCAACGCGTCGAGTCGTTTCGTCGACGGCGGCGAGTTCGGTTTCGGCGCCGAGATCGGCATCTCGACCCAGAAGTTGCACGCGCGCGGCCCCATGGGCCTGCAGGAGATGACGTCGACCAAGTACGTGGTGAACGGCGACGGTCAGACCCGCTCGTGACGACGGTCGTCGGGCCCGTGGCGAAGTTGGGTATTGTTCGCGCATGATCCTCCTCGAAAGCCTCGTGCCCACGTGGGTCGCCGGCGTGGCGATGCTCGTGGTGCTCCTCGGTGCCCTGCTCGTCGTGCGTGGCGTCGGTGGCGGTCGGCCCCACAGCTGATGATCAGGGTGGGCCTTGCCCGACGCGAGCCCGGTCGGGGCTATCGACTCGGCGTGATGGGCGGCACCTTCGACCCGATCCATCACGGGCACCTCGTGGCAGCGTCCGAGGTGGCGGCCCGCTTCGACCTTGATGAGGTGGTCTTCGTGCCCACCGGCGTCCCGTGGCAGAAGGCCGGACGCCGCGTCTCCATCGCCGAGGACCGCTACCTGATGACGGTGATCGCGACCGCGTCCAACCCCAGATTCTCCGTCTCGCGCGTCGACATCGACCGTCCCGGCGACACCTACACCGTCGACACGCTCAAGGACATCCACAAGGAGCGCGGCGAGGCGGCGCAACTCTTCTTCATCACCGGCGCCGATGCGTTGGCCAAGATCCTGACCTGGCGTGGCGCTGACGAACTCTTCGACCTCGCCCACTTCGTCGGCGTCTCCAGGCCCGGCGTCCCCCTGACCGAGAGCGACATCGACCACCTGCCGGCCGACAAGGTCACCCTGCTCGAGGTTCCGGCCATGGCCATCTCGTCGACCGATTGTCGCGAGCGCGTCGAGCAGGGCCAGCCGACGTGGTACCTCGTGCCCGACGGCATCGTGCAGTACATCGCCAAGCGTGGCCTGTACCAGCCGGGCAACGCTGCACCCATCCTCGACTCCACCCTCACCCTCGAACCGGAAACCACGTGACTGCTACTGAAACCGCCCTGTCCACCGCCCGCCTCGCCGCGCAAGCAGCGTCCGACAAGCTCGGACGCGACATCGTCGCCTTCGATGTCTCCGATCATCTCGCCATCACCGACATCTTCCTGGTGGTCAGCGCCAACAATGAGCGCCAGGTCGGCGCGGTCGTCGACGCCATCGAGGAGACGCTCCTGAAGCACGGCCTGCACACGGTGCGTCGCGAGGGCGACCGTGAGAACCGCTGGGTGCTGCTCGACTACTTCGATGTCGTCGTCCACGTGCAGCACAACGAGGAACGCCACTTCTACTCCCTCGAGCGCCTGTGGAAGGACTGCCCCCGGCTCGACCTGGCGATCGTCGCCCCGGAACTCGACAGCCCGCAACCGGACGGCCCCGAACTCGACGACCCCGAGCTCGCCGTCGGGTGAGCCACACGCGCCTCATCCTGCTCCGGCACGGCCAGACCGACTGGAACTCGTCCGGACGGTTCCAGGGCCAGCACGACATCGGCCTCAACGACCTCGGACGCACACAGGCGCGAGAAGCGGCCCCCACCGTGGCGAGCCTGGGGATCGACGTCATCTACTCCTCACCCCTCTCGCGCGCCCTCGACACCGCGCGCGAGGTGGCGTCCCTGCTCGACCTCGGCGTCTGGACCGACGAGCGTCTCGGCGAGATCAACGTCGGTTCCTGGGTGGGCCTGACGACCGAGCAGATGGCCGAGGTCGACCCGGCGTGTGCCCGGGCGCTGGTCGAGGGGCACGACTTCCGTCGGTCGTCGACGGGCGAGACCGCCGCAGAGGTCGGCGTCCGGATGCGTGACTGCCTGAACGACCTGGCGTCGCGCCACGCCGGTCAAACGGTGCTCTGCGCGTCCCATGGGTTGGCCACACGCATGGCCACCGGCTATCTCCTCGGGTGGGACTTCGCCACGACCTGGACGCTGGGAGCCATGTGGAACTGCGGGTGGACGATCATCGGCGAGGGCCCGTGGGGTTGGCGTCTCGAGGCCTACAACCGCGTGGCGCAGGCGCCCGTCGACGTCGTCGTGCGCGGCGAAGCGGGGGACTGACGCAAGGTCCGGCGATTTCACAATCGCCGTGGCCGTGCGCTAATCTTTCGACGTCCCAAACGGCGGCTTCCACCTGCTGCGCGGGACACCTGCAAGGGGCTATGGCGCAGTTGGTAGCGCGCTTCCATGGCATGGAAGAGGCCACGGGTTCGAATCCCGTTAGCTCCACCCAACGCACAAGGCTCGAACCCTTGCCAACGTCAATGTTGGTAGAGGTTCGGGCCTTGTTGGTGTCTGCGGCCCAGGTCAGCGCGTTGGCGTTGACCTGCGGGTCGAGCAGCATTTCGAAGGGTCGGCCCAGCTCGACGCGCAGCTCGTTGTCCTCGTCGATGAAGACCTTGGTGAAGAAGGCCTGGTTGCAGAGCCGCCGGTTCGTGTCGTCGCAGCGGGTGTAGATGTCGGCGCAGTTGGCGAGGAGCCCGAGCGCGTCGTCCAGGTGGGCGCGGGCGTCGGCGTAGTCGCCGTAGTGGGCGTCGGTGCGACGGGTCACCTTGTCGAGTTCCGCAGTGATGCGGTCCTGTTCGCGTTTGAGGACGCTCAGCGGGATGGCGTCGGCGTAGTGGGCTTGCATGAGCCGGTCTTGTTCGCCTTCGAGCCGGTCGCGGTTCGCGGTGAGCCGGGCGAGTTCGTCGGTTTCGGTGGCCATGAGGCGGTCGAACTCGTGGTGCAGCATCCCGGCGAGGGCGTCCTGTTGGGCTGGGGTGATCTGGACGCGCTTGTAGTAGTCCTCGACGAGCTTCTCGACGTCCTCGATGAGCATGGCTTGGCGGGTACAGTCGGTGCGCTTGGAGTGCCGACCGGAGCATACGAAGTAGCAGTAGACGTTGCCGTGGCGGTTCTTCGCGTTGGAGACGATGAGGCGTGAGCCGCACTGTCCGCAATGGATCGTGCCTTTGAGGTAGTGCCCGTGGACTTGGGTTGCTTCGACGGCGCACTGGTGCGCGGTCAGCACGGACTGGACCTGGTACCAGACCTCGGCAGGGACCAGCGGCGGGTGGTTGCCCTTGTAGCGGGTACCCCGGTAGACCACGTCGCCCTTGTAGTACGGGTTTGTAAGCATGCGATGGACGCTGGACACTGCCAGCGGCTTGGCTGGACGCTTCGGCGTCGGCAGGCTCCGCAGCCCCCGCGAGGTGAGCTCATCGTGGAGCTGACTGACGCTCCAATCCCCGGAGGCGTACGCCTTGAACGCCCACTCGATCATCGGTGCCCGCTCGGGGTCGAGCTCAATCGTGCGCAGCTCACGTCCCAGCTCGTCGCGCGTGCGGACGTTGAGGTAGCCGATGGGTGCCTTCCCGTTGGTGCCACCGCCAATGGCCTTCTGGTTCATGCCCTTGGCGACCTCGGTGGCCAGGTTGCGGCTGTAGAACTCGGCGATCGTGGACATGATGCCGTGTAGCAGCATCCCCGAGGGCGTCTCGTCGATATTCTCCGTCGCGGAGACGAGCATGACCCCGCACTGTTGAAGGGCGAGGTGGATGCTCACGTCGTCGGCGCGGTTGCGGGCGAGCCGGTCGACCTTGT
>CALKHV010000100.1 GCA_937988865.1 uncultured Propionibacteriaceae bacterium
CGCTGCGAGGAGCTGACAGGTCAGGAGTTCAGCGTCTGATCCGACGTCGGTGGATCGGGGTGGTGCGCGACCCCCAGCCGGGGTCGGGGCTCAAAAGAGGGCCTCAGGGCCCGGCGGTGGTGCGTAGGTCGGGTCGACCTCGGTGAACAGGCGTGAGACGGATTGCCCCTTGTGGATGCGTCCGATGGCCTCGGCGAAGAGGCCGGCGACACTGCGGACCTCGAGCTCGGGCCAGTTCCCCGGCGCCGGGACGGTGTCGGTGGTGACGACCTCGCTGATCATCGGGTGCTGGCGAAGTCGCTCGACGGCCTTCCCGGCGAACAGGCCGTGCGTGCACGCGACGGACGCCTCGACACACCCGAAGTCCTTCAACCGTTCCATGAGTTCGACGATCGAGCCGCCGGTGGCGATCTCGTCGTCGAGGACGATGGCCCGGCGTCCCATGACGTCGCCGACGATCGAGTCGATGACGACCTTGTCGTCCGACACCCGGCGCTTCGACCCCGCCGCGACGGGAAGCCCGAGGAGACGCGAGAACTGTGTGGCCGTCTTCGCATTGCCCAGGTCGGGTGAGACGACCGTCACGTCGGAGAGGTCGCGTCCGCGGTAGTGGTCGGCCAGCACACCGATCGCGGTGAGGTGGTCGACGGGCACGGTGAAGAAGCCGTGCACCTGCGGGGCGTGAAGGTTCATGGTCACGACGCGGGAGACGCCCGCGACCTGCAGCATGTCGGCGACCAGGCGTCCACCCAGAGAGATGCGGGACGCGTCCTTCTTGTCAGATCGTGCGTAGGCGAAGTGGGGGATCACGGCCGTGATGGACGCTGCCGACGCGCCCCGGGCCGCGTCGATCATCAACAGGAGTTCCATCAGGTGTTCCTGGGTGGGCGGCACCAGCGGCTGGATGATGTAGACGTCGCGCTGGCGGCAGTTCACCATGAGTTGGGCCTGCAGGCAGTCGTTGCTGAATCGCTTGATGTCGGCCGTCGACAGCGGCATGCCGAGGTTGTCGCAGATCGCGCGTGCCAGCGTGGGGTGCGCCGAGCCGGAGAAGACGACCATGTGCTTCACGGAACCTCCAGAGGACGCGGCCGACCAGCCTGACGTCAGACTACCGAACTCCGTCGGCAGGGGAGGGTGAGGTTCCACGGCCCCCGACTCGGGGGCTGTCGCGTGCCTGGCCGCCCTTGTGGCTGGGCCGCGAGCTTGGAGATTGCCGTTAGGGTGTGGCCATGGCCACTGGAACTGTTGCTCCCGCTCCCTCGTTGATGCGGACGTCCGCCCTTGTCGCAGCCATTCTCGGGCTCGTGCAGGCGGCGCTCGCGATCGGTTTCCTGTCGGGTTCGGACTGGATGAAGGGCGTGCACGCGGGCGTGGCGTACCTGATCGTCATCCTGAGCGTGGTGGCAGCGGTCGTGGCCTGGCGCTGGACGAAGGCCGGCGGGCCGAAGGGCACGTTTTACCACGCCGCCTCGTTGCCGGTGCTGGCGATCGTGCAGATCGGGCTGGCCGAAATGGGTGCGAAGTACGTCCACATGGCGGTGGGGGTCGCGTTCTTCGCCGCCGCCTTCGGCCTGTACACGATGTCGCAGCGTCGGCGCTGACGGTCCCTCCCCGGGGGGAGGTTTCCTTGCGTCCCCAGTGAAACACACCCTTGGGAAGCCCCCCGGCGGTGGGTTTCGTTGCGTCCGCAAGGAAACACCCCCTTGGACGCCCGCCTGGCGGCGCGTTGGCCTGCGTCCGCAAGGAAACACCCCCTTGGACGCCCACCTGGCGGTGGGTTTCGTTGCGTCCGCAGGGAAACACCCGCCCGGACGCCCG
>CALKHV010000101.1 GCA_937988865.1 uncultured Propionibacteriaceae bacterium
TCAACGGCGCGATGTCGGGCCACGACACGCCCATCCGCGTCGCGCCCGACACGCGCGTGCGGCTGCAGATGACGAACATGTCGATGATGGCCCACCCGATGCACATCCACGGCCACACCTGGTCACTGCCGGGTAACGCCGGGTTGCGGAAAGACACCGTGCTGGTGCTGCCCATGCAAACGGTCACGGCTGATCTCCAGACCGACAATCCGGGCAAGTGGGCCTACCACTGCCACAACATCTACCACGCCGAGATGGGGATGATGACGACGCTGCAGTACTAGCCTCCCTCAATCAACGGTGCTCCTTCCCCGTGCGCGGACGTGTGGGGGAGGAGCACCGTTCCTGCGGTCAGCGGTGATGGCCCGCGTGGCTGGGGTCGACATCCGTGGGGGCCACGGTCGAAGGGCCGGCAGGGGACCCAGAGGTCAATGCCGGTCCGACGACGAACGCGGAGATCGCGAACATGCTCGTGAAGACTGCCACTCCGATCGCGGGAGCCCAGAGTGAGCCGAAGCGCCGTCTGAGCCTCCGCAGGAGCGGGATGCTCAGCGCGAGTCCGACGATGTACAGGGCGAGGTTTCCCCAGACGCCGACCAAGAGGGCCGTGCCCGCGAGGATCCCGACGTGGTGCATCACATGCGGGACGAGGCCCAACACGCTGCCGAGGGCGGCACGCAGCGTCGCCCACGCACCCCGGAACCGCTGATTGGGCGCTCCGGCCGGGACAGCCGTGGGGGACTCGGGTTCGGGGGCAGGGATCTGATCCACCTGGGACTCCATCGAGTTGTTCACAGTTCAACAATCCCCTCCCCAGGTGTCGTCGTGCCACTCGGATTGTCAAGGTTCGGCGAAGTTTCCGTGGTGGGCGGCGGCGCTACTGGTGGGGGGCTTGCCGCTGGCGCTGTTCGGTGTCCTGGGGCCCGCCGCAGTCGTGCTGATCCACGATCGGTCCAGGCCATCACATCCCTCGGGCGAGGCTCCGTCGCAGCGTCCAGGATCCGATCACAAGCGTGAGTGCTGCCATGCCCGCGAGCACCCCGAGTTCGGGCAGGATCCCGATCAGCCCGGCGTCGTGGCGCTGGATCTTGGCGAAAGCCTCGTACGCCCAGGCGTGCGGTGTGACCCGCGAGACCGTGCGCACGGCGTCAGGCAGGAATTCGAGCGGGACCATGGAGCCACCCAGCGAAGCGAGCACGAGCCCAAGGCCCACTCCCACGCCGCTGGCCGCGCCCTCGTGGTCCATCACCGAGCCCAGCACCATCGCGGCGCCGGCAGCCACCGCGCCGAGCAGGGCCACGATCAGCAGCGCGAGGCCCAGGTTCCCCCATTCGACGCCGAAGAGCAGGCTCGTCGCCGCCATCACGTAGGCGCCCTGGGTGATCGCGATCACCCAGCGTCCCAGGGCCTGGCCAGCGATGGCGGTGGTCGTCGACACGGGCGCCGCGAGCGTCCGGGCGATGACGCCGTTGCGCCTCGCCTGGATGAGCGAGGCGGACGCGGACAACGTCGTGAGGAAGGTGAAGGTCATGACCTGGGATGCTCCACCCAGGTCGAACTGGCCCAATCCGACGAACTCTCGCGCGACCTCGCCGACGACCGTGACGGTGTGCGTCGGAGGAGTCATCCGGTCGTGGGCGGCGTGGAGCGCACCGCTCGCGTCCGATGGTGTGATCCCGCGTGAGGTCAGCGACGCCAGTTGGGCCCGCTCGAGTTGCAGTGAGTCGACGGCGCTGCGGACGTACTGGTCGACGACCATCGACATGGACGCCGACCCGGTGACGAGCTCCAGTGACACCGCTTCGCCTTCGTCGAAGGATGCGGCGGCCTCCTGGGTGACGAACACTCCCACGTGCGTCCGCCCGCGCGCCAGGAGGGTGAGGGTGTCATCGCGGCCGGCGAAGGTGACGAGCAGGTTCCGTTTCTCCAGATCCTCAACCAGGGCCGTCCGCAGGTTTGAAGGTTCTCCGGTCACTGTCACGCGTCCTGCGGTCGAACCCGCACCGAACTGTGACCCGATGACGAGGACGAGCACCACGGGCAGGATGAAGACGAAGAAGATGTTGGACTTGTCCCTCAGGAAGCGGCGCAACTCCGTCAGGGCGATGACGACCACGGCTCTCACGACGTTGCCCCCCGGTCCGGCAGCAGTCGGGTGAGGACGACGGAGACCACCGTGAAGCCCACCAGGATGGAGATCGGGACGCCGATGTCACCGAGCCCGCCTCCGCCGGCGGTGATACCAAGCCCACGGATGAAGGCGCCCACGGGGTTGACGTCCAGCAACGTGCCCAGGACGCCGGACGCGTTCAGGGGGAAGAACGCGCCTCCCGCGATGCCCAGGGCGAACGCGAGGATGGACTGCGCGACCCCGGCCTGCTCGGTCGTCCGGGCGAGCCGGATGACGACGAACATGATCGCCGTCGCGGCCACGACGGCCGACACGACCAGCACCGCGACCGGGACGACGGCGCCGAAGCTCACCCCGAAGAGCCGCCCTCCCGCCAGGAGCAGGACCGCCGTCGCCACGATTCCGATGATGATGCTGCCGAGGGCCTTCGCGGCGACGATGACCCCGGGACGCATCGGCATCGAGCGAAGGCGGGCCAGCGTCCCTCGGCCGCGTTCCTCGATGAGGCTCAGGACGCCGATCCCTACCGTGTAGAGCATGAAGAGGCCGGTCTGGCCGGCCACGAGTGTCCCCGTCAGACTGAGTTGTTCGTTGGACGCCTGCCCGGCGGTGAGGGTGATCGACGGGGGTGCCGCGGCGACCTCCCGGAGGAGTGCCTCCGCGTCCGCGAGCCGGAGGGTCGACCCGGCTGTTCTTGCCTCGGCGCCGGCGGCGTAGCGGGCCAGGACGCCATCGAGCACAGCAACGACGATCTCTGACTCCACGCCGGCACTGATCCCCTGGGACACGCGCACCTCGGGACCATCGCCGCCCAGCAGGGCCGCCGTGAAACCCTCGGGGAACGAGAGGCCCAACGTCGCGTCCCCGGACTCGACGGTGGCGTCCACCGCATCGGCCGTGACAGGGATGATCGTGACCTCCGGCACGTCGAGTTCGCTGAGGGTCCCGATGGTGAAGGACGCCAACTCGTCGTCGGCGGGCGACGCCACCGCGACCGTGACGGGCCCGATCTCGGTCGAGTTGATCGATCCCACCGTGAGGTCGAGGACGAACATCAGGGCGAGCGGGACGATGAGCCCGAACAGGATGACTGACTTGTCACGCAGGCCCTGGCGGAGGTCGTAACGCGTGATGGTCCACAGCTGGCTGATGGTCCTCGGCGGTGGTAGTTCCCCTGGTTCCTGCATCGTCAGTCCCGGAGGGTCTTGCCGGTGACGTGCAGGAACACCGACTCGAGGGTCGGTCGGGAGATTTCCACTCCACCGAGCTTCATCCCCGCGCGGGTGGCAGCGTTCACCGCGTCGGCGACTGCGGACGCTGCGTCCTGCACGCTCAACAGCAGGCGTCCCGACCCGATGTCGACCGAGGTGACCGTGGACAGCTTGCGCAGGACAGCGGCTGCCGCTCCGAGATCACCCGTTCCCTGGAGTTCGATCGTGTCGAGCCCCCCGACCAGAGCGATCAGTTCGTCGCGGGTACCCTCCGCCTGGATCCGTCCCGAGTCGATGATGGCGATGCGGTCGCACACGCGTTCCGCCTCTTCCATGTAATGCGTCGTGTAGAGGACGGCCATCCCCTCCACCGCGAGCGCCTCCACAGATTCGAGGATCGCGTTGCGTGACTGAGGGTCGACGCCGACCGTGGGCTCGTCCAGGATGAGGAGTTCCGGAGCGTGGAGGAGCCCGATGCCGATGTTGAGTCGGCGCTTCATGCCGCCGGAATACTCCTTGGTCGAGTCCTTGGCGCGATCCGAGAGGCCCGTCAGCTCCAGCACGTGGTCCACGCGCTTCTTGAGTGCTGGGCCGCGCATACCCTGCAGGCGTCCGAAGTAGGTGAGGTTCTCGCGGGCGCTGAGTTCGGGGTAGAGGGCGAGGTCCTGGGGCACGAGGCCGATGTGCCGCTTCGGAGCCACGTGCGACGGACCCATGAGGTCACCCATCACCACCGCAGTACCGGAGTGGGCGGGGATCAGGCCGGCGATGATCGAGATGGTGGTGGTCTTGCCGGCCCCGTTGGGCCCCAGCAGCCCGAAGGTCTCGCCGGGCTCGATCTGGAACGAGACTCCGTCCACTGCCGTGAGGTCGCCGAATCGGCGAACCAGGTCTGTCACGACCAGAACGGGTGTGCTGGGTTGACGCTGCGACACGCGTCCTCCTGAGATGGGCTCCTGGAACGATCCTACTTTCGGCCCGGGGGCCCTGGTAGCTGGCGGACGAACCGCTCACGACCTCTCAGGCTCGGGCTCGGCGGACGCAAGAGCGGCACGCGGGCCGTCAGTTCGTTGCCCGGGACCACTGGACCGCCTGAGGACGCTTCGGAGGCGGCAAATGGCTCTCCGGAGGCGTCACTGCGGAGTCGCCGTCCATCCTCGCTCAACCGTCCTCCGCGTGCCATTGTCGGTTCATGGATCGAGTCCGGCCCCCGATGGGCGCTGTGTTGCCTGACCTGCCGCTCCCCGGCTCGTCATGCCGCTGTGGGTGCTGTTGCGGGAGCGCCAAGACCAGTCTGAACATCTGCCGCTCTCGTGC
>CALKHV010000102.1 GCA_937988865.1 uncultured Propionibacteriaceae bacterium
AGACGTAGTTGACCCAGGCCGCGACCTGGGCGGCGACCGCCGGGTCGTAGTAGTAGTCCATGACCTGTTGCGCATTGCGACGGCGCGTCGAGGTGATGGGGATCATCATGTTGTCGGTCCAGATCGTGCCGCCCGATTCGGGGATCTGGAACTGCCACGACTCGTTCTCGGTTTCGGCCCGCAGCACGAAGAGGTCGCCCGACCAGACAATTCCGGCCACGGCGTTGCCGCTCTTGAGGTCCTCGATGTAGGAGTTGCCCTTCACTCGTCGGATGAAGCCCTCGTCGATGCGCTTGGTGACTTCCGCGAAGGCGTTCTCGACAGCCGTCTTGTCGAACTGCTCGCTGATCTTGTGGCCCTGCGCCTGCATGATCATGCCGGCCGTGTCGCGGAACTCGCTGAGCACCACCACCTTGCCCTTGAGGTCGTCGGCCCACAGGTCGTCGATGGTCTTGAGGTCGCGGCCGATCGCGTCCCGGTTGTAGCCGATGCCACCGAAGCCGCCCTGCCAGGGGAGGGAGTTCTGCCGACCCGGATCGAAGCTGACGTCCTTCAACGACGGGAGCAGATTGTGTGCATTCGCCATCCGGATGAGTTCGAGCGGTTGGACGAGTCCGTCACGAATGATGCGATTGGCCATCCAGTCGGTGAAGACGAAGATGTCCTTGTTGATGTCCTGCCGGGCACGCAACTGCGGCGCGACCTTGTTGAAATACGAGTCGTTGTCGTCGATCTCTTCGGTGTACTTCACCTTGATACCGCTCGACTTCATGAATGCCTCGAGCGTCGGATAGGTCGAGGTCTCCTCGTCGTAGTCCAGGTAGGCGACCCAGTTGGCGAAGTTGACGACCTTGTCGGTCTCCGACATGTCGACGGGCAGTTCGATCGCTGCACCTCCGGAAGCCGGGGGCGCGGGCGGCGCACAGGCCGCGAGTCCTGCTGCCGCGGCGGCTCCGGCACCGAGACCCATCAGGCGACGACGGCTGAGCCCCGAGTTCGCCAGCTGGGCGAGTTGCCGCACGAGCGGGTCATTGGGGGACGTGGGACGACTCATGCGTCCCTCCTTCCGGTGGTGGAGGACGAGGAAGTTCAGGACTCGATGTTGGCCATGACGTGCTTGATGCGGGTGTAGTCCTCGAAGCCGTACATCGACAGGTCTTTGCCGTAGCCGGACTTCTTGAAGCCGCCGTGGGGCATCTCGGCGACCAGGGGGATGTGGGTGTTGATCCAGACGCAACCGAAGTCGAGACGCTTGGACGTCCGCATGGCGGTGCCGAAGTCCTTCGTCCAGACACTGGACGCCAGCCCGAAGTCGACGTCGTTCGCCCAGCGGATCGCCTCGTCCTCGTCGCTGAACGACTGAACCGTGATGACCGGCCCGAAGATCTCGTTCTGGATGGCCTCGTCGTCCTGCCGCAGCCCAGAGACCACCGTGGGCTGCAGGTAGAAGCCGGCGTCCAGACCGGGGACGCGTCCGCCACCCGTCGCGATGGACGCGTGGTCGGGCAGCCGGTCGAGGAAGCCACGAACGTGGTTGAACTGGTTGGCGCTGTTGACCGGGCCGAAGAGGGCGTCCTCATCGTCCGGAAGGCCCACCTTCGCCGACGTGGACGCGTACTTCGCGAGTTCGGCGACGAACTCGTCGTGGATGGACGCGTGGACGAGCACGCGTGTCGCGGCCGTGCAGTCCTGGCCGGCGTTGAAGTAGCCGGCGACCGCGATGCCCTCGACGGCGGCGGCGAGGTCGGCGTCCGCGTGGACGATGACCGGCGCCTTGCCACCCAACTCGAGGTGGACGCGCGTGACGTTCCGGGACGCGGTCTCGGCCACCTGCATGCCCGCGCGCACCGAACCGGTGATCGACACCATCGCCGGGATCCGGCTCTCGACCATCGCGTGGCCGGTCGTGCGGTCGCCCGTGATGACGTTGAAGGTGCCTTCGGGGAGGAACTCGGACGCCAACTCAGCGAGGCGCAGGGTCGACTCGGGCGTCGTGTCGCTGGGCTTGAGGACGACGGTGTTCCCTGCTGCAAGGGCCGGGGCGATCTTCCACACGGCCATGAGGAGCGGGTAGTTCCAGGGAGTGACCTGTCCGACGACACCGATGGGCTCGCGGCGTACCCACGAGGTGTGGCCCGGCAGGTACTCGGCGGAGGCGCGTCCCTCGAGGATGCGGGCGGCTCCGGCGAAGAAGCGAAGTTGGTCGATCATCGGCGGCAGTTCTTCGCTCGCCGTGAGGGCGTAGGGCTTGCCGGTGGTCTCTGCCTCCAGCTTGACGAACTCGTCGGCACGAGCCTCGAGGGCGTCCGCGATCTTCAGGAGCGCGGTTTGACGCTGGGCGGGCGTCGTCTGCCCCCAGACCTCGAAGGCCCTGGCAGCCGCCTGGTAGGCGGCGTCGACGTCCGCAGCCGTCGAGACTGGCGCGCTCGCAACCACGCTTGCGTCGACAGGGCTGACGAGGTTGGTGGTGTCGTCCGCGCCGGCAGCCACGAAGCCACCGTTCACGAAGTTGCGCAGGACGCGAGGTTGTTCGCCCATGAAATCCCCCCGGATGACGCCCGCTGTCCACGGGCAGATGCGAGGAGCTTACCCGAAGTACCAAGCAAATCAAGCCCGAAACATGGATATGACGACTGATCCAGTAACGTTTGCGATGCGAGACAACTGAATCCGTCGTTGCCCCTTGCCATGCCCTCCTGCGCACGGGAGGATGGGCCCATGTCGGACTCCTCCCTCGACCCCCAGCGGGTCACCGTCCAACTGGACGACGTCGCCAAGCAGATCATCGAGCACCTCCAGCGCGACGGTCGGCGATCGTATGCCGCGATCGCGAAGGACGTCGGGCTGAGCGAGGCCGCGGTCCGGCAGCGGGTCCAGCGCATGATCGACGCGGGCATCATGCAGATCGTCGCGGTCACCGACCCGATGCAGGTCGGCTTCCGACGCCAGGCCATGGTTGGCGTCCGGGTCACTGGTGACACCAACATCGTCGCTGACGCCCTCGCCGCCCTGCCCGAGGCCGACTACGTGCTCACCACCGCGGGAAGCTTCGACGTCATGGTGGAGGTCGTCTGCGAGGACGACGCCCAGCTCCTCGAGCTGCTCTCCCACAAGATCCGTGTGATCCCCGGCGTCACGTCGACCGAGACCTTCGTCTACCTCAAGCTGAACAAGCAGCACTACGACTGGGGGACGCGCTGACCCCACCCCGGCGTAGCCGGGGGCTGGTCCCCTCACCTCATGGTCCTTTCGTACCACCGCCTTGTGCCTTGGTACTGACTATTCCCGTTCAAGGGTTTTCCAATGGGAAGTTCTTGGCGCGCCTGATACTCGCCACCTCCGCCTCGGCTTACGCCGTCAACGTCTCCTCCAATGATCTGCGCCTCTCTGTCGGCCCGCTCACTCAGAACTGAGGATGCGCGCGGTCGGCAGTCGTCCCGCCCAGGTCGCGGGCACGAGGGCGGTCACGAGGCTCGCGATGATCGCCCCGAGTGCAACGGCCACGGTCGTCAGCGCTGTCGTCGCGTCCAGACCCCCGAAGGCGGACGCCCACGTGACAAGGGCGATCAATGTTCCGATGAGGGCACCGAGGCCACTGACGACCAGCGCCTGGACCAGGACGGTCGCGCCGAGCATCCGATCGGTCCAGCCCACGGCTCGTAGCGCCGCGAGGCTGCGGGCGTCCTCGGCGAGGCCGAGGAAGAGCAGGGTCCCCAAGGCCGTGAGCCCCAGGACGCCGATCAGCACTGCCGCGGCGAGGTCCGGCGTCCGAACCTGGACGGCCACCGCATCCCCGAGGAACGAGCCGATGAGAGTCGCCCGGAAGTGGGCAAGGATCGATCCCAGCAGAGCTGCGGACGTGACCGCGAGCGCGACCCCGACCGCGCCGACGGCCAGGCGTCCGGGACGTTGACGAAGCATCATGATCCCCACACCGAGCGGGCCGCCGACCTGTCTGGCCCTGTTTCCGCGCACCAGCTGCGCCGGACGGAAGGCTTCGGCAGGGGCGACGCGGCCGGCGGCATCAGTCGCGGCCAGACCAGGCACCAGGGCGAGGAGCACACCGAGGGGAATCGCCGCAACCAGCACAGGCCACGCGACCGCCACATCGAGTGCGGCGGTGATCGGCAACGACAGCACCGCCCCGGCGACCCCGGCCACGCCACCCACCAGCCCAAGCTCAGCCATGACAACCGACCTGCGCATCGCCGGTGTCCAACCGAGACACGCCAGGGTCGCGAGTTCCCCGCGCCGGGACGCCACCGTAGCGGTCGCCGTCAACCACACCGTCAACGCAGAGGACGCCAACACGAGCGCGAGGAGGAAGATGCTCTTGGTGTCGAGCGCATCCGCGATGGCGACCGCGACGCCCTTCTTCGTCCACTGCTCGTTGACCAGCAGGGCCGGGGTGCCGGAGTCCGTTGCCGGCAGGGCCACCTGCTGGTTCTGCAGCGAAGCACCCGCCGTGATGTCGACGTCCAGCCCTGTGCGCTCGCGTATCTGTTCGGCGACCACGCGAATACGTTCGCGGTCTGCGGCGCTCGTCCCCGTGACCCCGGCGACCCTCACCCGCACGCTGCTCACCGGGGCTGTCCGATCGAGATCGGGGAAGTGCTCCCACATCAGGGGCAGGGCCTGGAGAGGGACCAGCAGGGCCGGCGGTGACTGCATGTAGCCCGCTGGATTCAGGTCGGACATCATCGGTTCGTCACCCAGGACGCGCGCCGAGGCCTCGTCGGCGCCCGTGACCACCGACGATCGGTAGCTCTCCAGCGGCACGTCGTTCAGGTTCGACGGACGCTGGACCAGGTCGGGATCGTAGGTTCCCACCACGTTGAACGACATGAAACTTCTCGTATCAGCCCTGGCCACCGTCAGCGTCCGGAAACCGGTGTCGCACACGCTGGGTGCAGTGACGCCGAACTCCACGCCGTCGGGTGTGTCGAGCCACACCGTCGGCTCGCAGGCCACCACGTCGGGGACGAGCGGAGTCCCTTCGGAGTAGGTGACACGTTCCGGCTGGATGATCGAGAGGGCGATCAGACTGCCGTCAGCAGTTGCCTCGGGGCCCGAGTTGGCGACGATGTCCTGGCTGTAGGCCTCGGACGCGTCTCGCTCCACGCTCGCCACCGTTCGTACCGGGGTGGCGTCGAGAACCAGATCGCGGCGCCGATGGGCGTCCGTCGTGGCCATCACCTGATCGATCGTGCGCTGGTCGAGTTCCTCGACGACCAGCGTCGCCCGAAAGTCGAAGGGGAGGCCGGTGGCCATGACAGCCGTCGCCGTCGGGAGCGGTCCACCAGGCCCGTCCGCGGTGCCGGCGCCATCGTCCACCGTCAGTGCGCGCCCCGTCGTGATCGCCTGGTCGAGCCCCGTCAAGCGATGCTCGGCGGCAGGGTCGATCGCCTGAATGGCCATCGGGATCATCAGCAAGGCCTCGACGACTCCCGGGTCCTCGCCGGTGACGCTCGTGCAGAACTGTCGGAACGCCTCGCCGGGAGTGGCCGGGCGCCCTCCCGCGCTTGACGCCAGGCAGACCGTCACCGGTCCGGACGCGCGCTCCTCCACCTGGGCCGACATGTTCGCAGGCTCGACGACGTCGTCCACGCTCTTCAGCGGCGAACGGGTCAGGTAGAGGTAGCCGTGGTTGGTAGACGTTTCCCCCGTCCCGTTCCGGGCGGCCCCGTTCAGCGAGAACCGCACCATCGCGTGCTCCCGCGTCCCCAGCACCTGACCCACGTCGACCTTCAGCATGACGTTGCGTTGCACCTGGCCGAGCACGGCAACGGGGGCGGCGACCTCCACGTCGGTGATTGCGGTGATCTGCCGCACCTGGTCGAGGGTGATCCCGCCGAACGTCTCGGTCAGGAAGTTGGGACGCACCGCGCCCAACGACTGCTCCATGGCCGACGCCGAACCTGCGGGGCGAACCAACACGTCGTAGGTGGAACGAAAGTTGTCCTCGACCGTCTGCGTCACGACGAGCCGCGCGGTGCTGACACTTCCGGTGAGCACCCCGAAACTGGTGGTGGCGACAAGAATGGCGAACGCGGCGGCCAACGTCCGTCGCCAGTCACCCCGGGCGTGAGCCAGCGCGAACCGGAGGATCTCCGTCATGGGACGCGACCCTCGACCGCGCGAACCGACGCCCGGCCGTCCAGCATCTCGATGACGTCGTGGCACAAGCCCGCAATCCCCGGATCATGCGTGGCCACGACCAACGTCGCACCACTCGCCTCCTGCAGCGAGATCAGGACGTCCATCACCTCATGCGCAGTTTCGGAGTCAAGGTTGCCGGTGGGCTCATCAGCCAGCAGGAGGGAGGGGGACGCCACGAGCGCCCGCGCGATCGCCACGCGCTGCTGCTGGCCCCCCGACAACTCGCCGGGGCGGGCGTCCATGCGGCCGCCAAGACCGACAGCCTCCAGCAGGTGGCGGGCACGAGCCCGCCGGTCGCCATCGAAAGGCCGACCCATCAAGGGTGCGGTGACGTTGTCGAGCAGGGTGAGGGCCGGCAACAGATGAAACTGCTGGAAGACGAAACCCACCCCGGAGCGGTAGTCAGCGGCCTTGCGACGAGACAAGTCGGTGACCACCACTCCGTCCACCGTGACGGCCCCCGCGTCCGGCTCCTCGATCAAACCGATCAGGTGCAGCAGCGTCGACTTGCCGGAGCCAGATGGCCCCATCAGGGCGGTACGGCGGCCGGCGCCCAGATCGAGCGAGACGTCGTCGACGGCAGGCAGGAACGACCCGTCACCCAACCTGAATCGCTTCGATACACCCCGAAGTTCGACAGCGCTCATCCGGCATCCCTTCACGCGGCCAACTGGAGCCGCTTCACGGGCAGGTCGGGGGGACACGGCCACGCCTAGCGCCACCACTGACGCTGCCCGGAGCGGAACGAGCTTCTTCACGTGATTCTCCGTTCGAATGAAGAGGACTAAGCTTTTGGGCCTCCGGTGGCTCGGGAGGGAGCCACCAGCCGAGTCTCTCGCGGTGAGTCTCAGTTGACGCCCAACCAAAGTACCGACTTGTGGTCCTTTCGTACCATTCGGCAGTTCCGCGAACTGAGGCAACCTCGCGATGAGCTGCACGTTACGGTCAGGGCTGCGCGTCCCACCCGTGCAGGACGAGGAGTGCCTGGGCTCGGGAGGTGACCCGCAGTCGCTTGTAGATCTTGGCCGTGTAGGTCTTGACGGACGACTCCGCCAGGTTCACCGCGCGTCCGATCTCGGCATTGCTGTATCCGAGGGCCAGCAATCGGGCCACTTCACGTTCCTGCGCCGGAGCCTCGCCCATCTCCTCGTCGAGGATCCGGTCGGTCAGGCCACGGCGATTCTCGACCAGCAACCGCTCCCCCGGCGTCGGTGAGAAGATCTTGAACCCGTGGTGCGCAGCCATGGCGGCGTCGGCGAGCTCCTTGTTCGAGCTGCCCTTCACCAGTGCACCGGAGGCACCCGCGCGCAGCGCGTCCTCTGCCAGGAAGTCGGTCTCGAGGGACGTCAGCAGCAGGACCCTCGTCGGCCCACTCGCGGTCACGTGACGGCACACGGCCAGCCCGTCGAGGCCGGGGAGCCGGAGGTCGAGGAGCAGGACGTCGACCGGGTCGGACTGGTTCGACGCAAGGGCGGCCTCACCTGTCTCGGCGACCCACCGCACCTCGAAACGGTCGTCGTTGGCCAGCGCCTCACGGACGTAGGCGAGGACGAAGGGGTCGTCGTCGCAGGCGCCCACCCTGACCTTGGTCATGCTGCCCTCAGGGGAACCGTGACATCGGTCACCCAGCACCCGTCGCGCTCCTCACCACGGAAGGTTCCCCCCAACTCCTCAACCTGGGCGCGCATGCTGGCCAACCCCAGACCGGGGATGTGGCCGTCAGCCGCCAGGACCGTGTTGATGAGGACGAGGCGAGCCACGTCGGGCTCGACCTCGAAGAGGATCGTCACCGGTTCATCCGGGTTCCCGTGGAGGACGATGTTGTTGGTTGCCTCGCGACCGATCCGCGTCAGGACCTGGGAGGCGCCCGGGTGGATCGGCGCCTCGTCGAGGCTCGCATGGACGGTGAAGCCTGTCCGCTGGAGGCGGTGGGTCTCGTCTCGCAGGGAGCTCGCGAGATCCGCCCGACCGGTGGACGCGATACCACCCACGTCGGCGTGACCCGCCAGGACATCCAGCAGTCCGCTCAGGTGGGTTCCCGCGGTGCGAACCTGCTCATCCAGGATCCCGATCTTCTCGTTCGCGTCGCCCGTGGCGAGGAGCGACTGCGTCACCATCCTCATGCGGGCGAGATCATGCTTGAGGGTGTCGTGCAGT
>CALKHV010000103.1 GCA_937988865.1 uncultured Propionibacteriaceae bacterium
GAGAGCGAGCCGTGGAACTACCCGATCAACTTCCCCGCAAGCGCCACACTTCCGCGAAAGTGCGGGCCCAAGTGTGGATTGACGATCTCCAAGCCGAACGAGGAGAGACCGAGGCTCGGGTGGTGAGAGGGCGCCCTGATGGTCAACCCATCAAAGTCCGTGTTTGGGCGACAGGACCAACGTCACTCAGGGGCACGCGATGACCGTCGCGGGATCACTCGATCGCGACCAAGACCGGCACGCGGCGCGGCGTGACAGTGTGCGCAGAAGTCCGCAGGAGCTTGCCGTGCTTAGGATGCAGTTAGGATGCACGACGCCGAAAGCCGCCCTGGCCGGGGATATAATCCCTAGTCAGAGCGGCTTTCCGCTGGTCGGGGTGACAGGATTTGAACCTGCGACCTCGTCGTCCCGAACGACGCGCGCTACCAAGCTGCGCCACACCCCGCCGGCTCCAAGAGCCGTGGGAGAGTCTAGCCCACCCGCGCGCTCGCCGACCAATTGCCGGGGCTGTCGCTGAGCGGAACCTTGCGCGGGCAGGAGACTGTGCGTCCGCAGGCGTGATCTGCGGCTGTTGGTCTGCGTCCGCAAGGAAGCGCGCTTCCCAAGGTGCGCTCGGGGGAGGTTGCTCTGCGTCAGCAAGGAAACGGCCGCTCAGGGCCGCGATTGGCGGACGGTTGTCTGCCCGCGCAAGGTAACCGGCGTCCGGGAGCCCTGAGAGTGCGCGGTTGCCTGCCCGCGCAAGGAAACGGCCGCTCAGGGCCGCGATTGGCGGACGGTTGTCTGCTCGCGCAAGGTAACCGGCGTCCGGGAGCCCTGAGAGCGCGCGGTTGCCTGCTCGCGCAAGGAAACGCCCGCTCAGGCCCGCGATCTGCGGCGGTTTGCCCGCTCACACAAGGAAACGCGCCGACACCCGTCATAACCTCGCACGTCGGACGCCCTCAGACCTCCGCCGACACCAGCGTCAGCAACGTCGCCTCCGGACGGCACGCGATGCGGTACGGCGCGAACGGGGACGTCCCCAGCCCCGCTGAGACATGCAGCCACGAGGTGTGTTCGCGTCCGCTCGCATCTTTGACCGTGTGCGTGCTCAAACCCTTCGCCCGCTTCGTGTCCAGGTCGCAGTTCGTCACCAGCGCACCCTTGACCGGCAGGCAGACCTGCCCCCCGTGGGTGTGTCCGGCGAAGACCATGTCGAGGTCGTCGTGGGCCATCGCGTCCAGAATCCTCAGGTAGGGCGCGTGTGTGACGCCGATGCTGAGGTCGGCGTCCGGGGACGCGGGCCCCGCCACGCGGGAGTAGTCGTCCCGCTTCAGGTGGGCGTCATCGGTACCCCGGACGTCCAGGGTGCGTCCCGCGACGGTGAGGGTCGCGCGCTGGTGGTCGAGGTCGACCCACCCCTGGGCGACCATGCGCTCACGCAACTCGCGCCACGGCATCTCCTTGCGCGACTCATGAGCGCCCGTCGACGACCGCACCAGGTACAGGGCCGGATTGCTGAACCGGGGTTGCAGGTAGTCGTTCGACCCCCACACGAAAACACCCGGACGCTCGAGCAGGCGTCCCCAGGCCTTGATCAGCGGGTCGATCGCCTCGGGGGACGCAAGGTTGTCGCCCGTGTTGACCACCAGATCGGGCTCCAGCCCGGCGAGGCGCGAGATCCACTCCAGCTTCGCCTTCTGGCTCGGCACCAGGTGGATGTCGGAGATGTGCAGGACGCGGATCTGCCGCTGCCCGGGGGGCAGCACCGGCACCGTCACGCGACGCAGCACGAACGCGTGGGCTTCGGTCACACCCCAGGCCACTCCCGCACCGACGACGCCCACAAAGGACGCCGCCACCCGCGCGAACATCACTGGTTCTTCTTGGTCTTGGTGGGCTTGGGAACCGCGGTGGTCGTCGTGCCGCCAGGTTTCGCTCCCGGCGCGGCACTCGCTGACGCCGTCGCAGTCTTCACCGGGACCGGCTTGTTGCCCACCGAGACCGACAGGTAGATGGTCTGGGACAGGTTGGCGAAGTCGCGCGGGCTCGCCCCGAGGAACGTGCCGACGGGGTAGTTGGAGTACACCCCGACCCGCAGTGTCGAGAAGCCGGCCAGCTGGATCAGGCGCCGCGCTTCTTCGTAGCTCATGCCCGACACATCGGGAATCGCGGTGCGCTTGCCCTTCAGCATCTCTTCCGACGGCTCGGTGAACGCCGTCTTCGGACGCCCTTCGAGCGCCTGGGCCATGGCCGCCTTGTAGATGCGTCCGGCGTCGCCCGAACCTGACCCTTCGAGATAGGTGCCACTGCGCAGGTACTTGCGCTTGAGCGACTGCTGCTTGCCCTTCCAGAAGGGGTCCATCTTGTCGACGGCGATCATCGCTGTGCCGGCGATCTCTGGGGTGTACCCGGCGAACCACATGGCGGCGTTGCTCTCGGTCGTACCGGTCTTGCCGGCCTGCGGGTAGCCGCCGGGGATGGTGGCGCGCATGCCCGTACCTTCGGACACCACCCTGCGAAGGATCTTCGTCACGGCGTCGGCCACGTCAGCCTTGATGACCTGGGTGCAGTTGGCCGACGGCACCTTGAGCTCCTTGCCGGCCTTCGTCACCACCGACTCCAGGATGATCGGGTCGCAGTGCTTTCCGCGGTTCGCGAGGGTCGCGTAGGCCTCGGTGAGCGACAGCGGCGTGACCTCGGCCACGCCGAGGGTGAAGGAGGGGGCGTAGTCGTACTGCTTGTCCTTGATCATGTCCTCGCCCGTGGCCATCTTGACGCCCAGTTTCTCTGCCATCTCGACCGTCTGGCAGATGCCGGCGTCCCGTTCGAGCTGGAGGAAGTAGGAGTTGACCGACCACTTGGCGCCCTCGTACATGTCGAAGGTGCCGCTCTTGACCGAGTTGGCGGGGGCGTAGTCCTCGTTGAGGGTGAACCTGCCCTGGCAGCTCTCGAACTCCTCGCCCTTGAACTGCTTCTTCGAGGGCGAGACATAGGTCTTCGAGGGGGTGAAACGTCCGCTGGCCAGGGCCGCGGTCATGGTGAACGCCTTGAATGTCGATCCACCCTGGTAGCCTTCGGCGCCCCCCATGGCCCGGTCGACCGCGTAGTTGTAGTAGGTCTCGCCCGGCTGGGTACCCATGTCGGGCCGGCTCTGGGCCATGGCCACGATGAGGCCGGTCTTGGGCTGGATCATCACCGACGTCGCGATCGCCTGGTCGGTCGGCTGCACCATGTCGAGGACGGCATCCTCGGCGGCGTCCTGCGTCTTCTGGTCGATCAGGGTCCTGATGGTCAGGCCACCGCGCTTGAGCAGGTTGAGACGTTCCTCGGCGGTCTTGCCCATGCTCGGCATCTTGCTGCTCGTGATCGTCCGGACGACGTAGTCGCACAGGAACGGGTACTTCGACGACACGCAACCGTTCGGGGACGTCTTCACCTTCGTCGTGTCGAAGGTGGACGCCTTGGCGCGGTCAGCCGACGCTCGCGAGACGATGCCCAGGGTCACCATGCGCTCGATCACGACATTGCGCCGTTTGATGGCGGCTGCCGGGTAACGGGTGGGGTCGGTCGCTGTGGGGTTCTGGACGAGCCCGGCGAGCATCGCGGCCTGAGACAGGTTCAGCTTGGCCGCGGACGTCTGGAAGTAGTGCTGGGCCGCCGCCTCGACGCCGTAGGCGCCGTCGCCGTAATAGGCGATGTTGAGGTAGCGCTCGAGGATCTCGTCCTTGGTGTACTTCGACTCCATGGCCTCCGCGTAGCGGAGCTCACGGATCTTGCGGGTGAGCGTCTGTTCGGTGGCCTTGGCGGCTGCGGCCGTGTCGTTGGTGGCCATGGCCGCCTCGACCTGCACGAGCTTCACGTACTGCTGGGTCAGGGTCGAGCCGCCCTGGGTCGAACCGCTCGACGTGCGAACCGCGGCGCGCATGGTACCGAGAAGGTCGATGGCGCCGTGCTCGTAGAAGCGGTGGTCCTCGATCGCAACCTGCGCCTTGCGCATGACGGGTGCGATCTTGTCGAGGGGCACGTAGATCCGGTTCTCGGCGAAGATCGTCGCCAGCACCGTGCCGTCGGCCATGAGGATGCGCGAGCGCTCCGACTGCGGGGGGACGTCGAGCCCGGCCGGAAGGTCCTCGAGGCTGTCAGCGGCGGCCTTGGTTACCCCGCCTGCCAACGCCGCGAACGGCACGATCAGCCCCGCGACGAGGAGCCCGGTCAGGACGCTGACCGCTCCGAACATCGCGAGGGCATAGAGCTTGTTACCCGCCTGCTGCCGACTCATGGTTCCAAGGGTACGTGACCGTTCCGACTCCACCCGGCTCGACGCGTGGGCGGCAGGTTCAACCACCGGATGACACCGTTGCCACAAGCAGAAACAAGTTGTATGGTCGGGACCACGACGCCCAACGGAGGGAGGGGGAGCATGACTCTCGTCAACTCGGAGGAATGGACTCTCAAAGCGAAATGCCGCGGTCTTGCGGATGCGCTGTTCCCGGAAGGCAAGGATCAGAAACGTGCCCGTAGCGTGTGCATGGGGTGCGCGGTTCGCTCCCACTGCCTGGCCGAGGCGCTGAACCACCGGATCGAGTGGGGTGTCTGGGGTGGCCTGACTGAACGCGAGCGCCGCCAACTCCTGCGCCAGCGTCCCGACATCAAGGACTGGGCCGCAGTGCTGCTCGCCCCCGTCGAAGCCCCCGCACCGGTGCGCATGGTCGACGCGGAGCTGCTCGACATGGTCGCCCGCAACTCGGCGGCCACGCCCAGCGTGCCCATCGCTGGAGCGTCCATCACCCGGTGATCGAGGCGGAGTGCTTCCGCGTCGACTCCCGTTAGGGTGTGTCCCATGACCACATGGGAGTACTTCACCGCGCCGATCCTCACCCACGTCGCCCAGCAGATCCTGAACAACTTCGGATCGCAGGGCTGGGAACTCGTCCAGGTCGTCCCCGGGCCCAACCCGGAGAACCTCGTCGGCTACTTCAAGCGTCCGCTGGTCACCCCGTGAGCGCTTCCGCCCGGCTCACTGAGCTCGGCATCACCCTTCCACCCGTCGCGGCACCGCTCGCCGCGTACGTCCCCGCGCTGCGGGTCGGCGATCAGGTGTGGACGTCCGGGCAACTGCCGATGGTCGCCGGCGTCCTGTCGGTGACGGGCAAGCTGGGCGCCGAGGTCGACCTCGACACCGGCGTCGCCGCAGCGCGCACCTGCGTCCTCAACGCCCTCGCGGCCGCCGCGTCGGTGGCCGGTGGGATCGATGCCATCACGCGCATCGTCAAGATCGTCGTGTTCGTGGCCAGCGCCCCCGACTTCACCGCGCAGCCGGCCGTCGGCAACGGCGCGTCACAGTTGTTGGGTGAGATCTTCGGGGACGCCGGCGTCCACGTGCGGAGCGCGGTCGGGGTCTCGGTGTTGCCGCTCGACGCGCCGGTCGAGGTCGAACTGGTCTGCGACGTCCGAGCCTGACAACAGTCTCAGGATTGGCGGTCAGTCCATCCGCGCGCGCAGGCGCGCGGGGTCCTTGATCAGCGTCGATCCGGCCTGCATCGAGATCCACTTGCGGGCCACGAAGTCGGTGAGGATCTTGTTGACCGTCTCGCGGGACGCGCCCACCATCTGCGCGATCTCGGCCTGCGTCAGGTCGTGATGCACCTCGATGCCGCGGTCGGTCTCGGTGCCGAAGCGGGATGCGAGGCTGAGCAGCAGGTAGGCCAGGCGTCCGGGGACGTCCGACATGACAAGTCCCGACGTCGTGTCGTTCGCACGGCGCAGTCGGGACGCCAGCTGCTTGAGCATCGCCAGCGCGACGTCGTGACGGTCGTTGACGATGCGCAGCAGGTCGTCGCGGCTGATCCGGTAGAGATCACAGTCGAGCATGGCCACGGCGCTGGTCGAGCGCGTTCCGGGGTCGAAGATCGACAGTTCCCCGAACATCTCGGCCGGTCCGATGATCCACAACAGGCTCTCCCGCGTCGGACGCACCGTCGCCCGCAACCGTCGCGTCGACGAGGTGGGTGCCGCCGGCAGCTGGCGGCTGGGACGGGTCAGCTTCACCTTCCCGTTGGCCAGGATGTAGAGCTCCTCGGCCGGGTCGCCCACGTGGAACACCTCGTGCCCCCGCTGGACGTGCACGCGCACCATGGCGGCCTCGAGCTGCGCGCGCGACTCCTCGTCCAGGTTCTGGAAGAGCGGAAGGCGGGCGAGGATGTCTTCGTGCATGGTCTTTCCGGGTCGGCTGCCCACATCCTAGGGGAGGTCCCGCGCGGATCGGGGCCCGGGGTGTGATCTGCGTCACAGGGTTCGGTCGGGAGCGCACTTGCCGGGACGCCTCTACGCTGGGGGCGTGAGTCCCCGGGAGTCGAGGCGAGCCCTCGTGGTGCGAGCCGCGCAGATGAATGCCCTGCTGGCCGCCACCTACCCCGACGCCCGCGCCGAACTCGACTTCACCAGCCCCTTCGAACTCCTGGTCGCCACCGTGCTCTCGGCCCAGTCGACCGACCGGCGGGTCAACGCGATCACGCCCGCCCTCTTCGCCCGGTACCCCGATGCGGCAGCCATGGCCGCCGGTGACCGGGCCGTGATCGAGGAGATCATCCACCCGGTCGGCTTCTTCCGCGCGAAGACGGACGCCTTGCTGCGCTTGTCGGCGGCGCTCGTCGAGGACTTCGCGGGGGAGGTGCCGGCGTCCCTCGAATTGTTGGTCACGTTGCCCGGCGTCGGACGCAAGACCGCGAACGTGGTGCTCGGCAACGCCCTGGGCGTCCCCGGCATCACCCCGGACACCCACTTCATGCGCGTCACGCGACGGATGGGGTGGACGACCGCCACGAAGCCGGACGCCATCGAGGCCGATGTCGGTTCACTCTTCCCGTCGACCGAGTGGACGCAGGTGTCGCACCACGTGATCTGGCACGGCAGGCGCCGGTGCCATGCCCGGCGTCCGGCCTGTGGGGCGTGTCCCGTTGCCTCCCTCTGCCCGTCGTTCGGCGAGGGTGAGACCGATCCGGTGAAGGCTGGAACACTGGTGCGCGAGCCGAGGGGTTGAGATGAGACGTGGTGTGATCGTGGCGGCGCTGCTGGCGCTGGCGTTGGCAGGGTGCAGCGAGGGTGAGGCGACGCTCAAGCCGCAGGTGACGGCGGACGCGTCCGTGGTGGGTGCCCGGCAGGCAGCAGGCATCGCGGAGTGCCCGGTGTCGGGGACCGTCGAGTCGGTCGGGAACGGACTTCCCGACCTCACGCTCCAGTGCCTGGGCGGCGACTCCCTGGTCAATCTGGCTGGGCTGGCCAAGGGACGTCCGATGCTCGTCAACGTCTGGGCCCAGTGGTGCGGGCCGTGCCGCGAAGAGGCCCCGCACCTCGCGGCGCTGCACGCGGCCGTCGGCGACGACGTCGACTTCCTGGGCATCGACGCGGCCGACCCTGAACCGCTCGCGGCCGTGGAGTTCGCCCGGGTCTCGGGCTGGGCGTGGCCCCAACTGGCCGATCCGGAGAAGATCTCGGGCCCGCCCCTGGGCATCCAGGGCATCCCCCAGACCCTCTTCGTGGACGCCACGGGCGTCGTCGTGTACCGGCAGGCCGGAGGGTTCGAGTCCACCGAACAGGCACTGGACCTCGTCGAGAAGTACCTCGGGGTGACGGCGTGAGCCTCGACGCCCTCGTCGCGGGGCTCTCCGCCCCGGAGAGTGCGTTCGCCTGGTCGCATCGGCGTCCGGGGCTGGGTGGACGCCGGGCCGGCGTCCTCGCCCTGTTCTCGGACCTCGCCGAACCCGACCTCGTCGTGATCGAACGTGCGTCCGGGTTGCGCAAGCATGCCGGCCAGATGGCCTTCCCGGGCGGGGGCATGGACCCGGGGGACGCGGACGAGGTGGCCGCAGCGCTGCGCGAGACGCACGAGGAGATCGGCCTGGCGCCCGACCAGGTGCGCGTCCTCGGACAGTTGCCGGGGGCCAACGTGCCGGTGTCGCAGTTCGACGTCGTCCCGGTCGTGGGCTCGTGGTCGGGCGAGGCGCCCATCTCGGCGGTCGATCCCGGTGAGGTGGCGGACGTCCATCGCCTCCTGGTGAGTGACCTCGCCGACCCCTCGCACCGGGTGAGCTATCTGCACCCGCGGGGTCTGTCGGGTCCGGCTTTCGTGTTCGGGGACGTCTTCATCTGGGGTTTCACCGGTCACCTCGTCGACTGCCTGCTCGACCTCGGAGGGTGGGCGCAACCGTGGGACGCGTCCCATCGGGTGCCGGTGCCGACCCGATTCCTCAGGGACGGCCAGGTACCGGGCCAGATCTGATCGTCACCGATCGGATCGTCACAATCAACACGGGACGCCGGACGTCAGCGCTCGTCGGGCAACCACTTCTTGGTGGACGCGAG
>CALKHV010000104.1 GCA_937988865.1 uncultured Propionibacteriaceae bacterium
TATCTGACGATCAGGCTGATGGCGGCGAGGACGGACGCCGCGAGTGCCAGTTGCTCGAACACCTGCTGCGAGATGTGACGCACCAGCCGGATCCCGATCCACGTCCCCAGCAGCACCACCGGCGCCAGCAACAGGTCGAGTTTCAGCGTCGACGCCGGGAACAGTCCGAGGCCCGCACTGAACGGCACCTTCGACAGGTTCACGATCAGGAAGTACCAGGCCCCGGTGCCGATGAACTTCAGCTTGTCGACCTTCGCCGCCAGCAGGTAGAGCGTCATCACCGGCCCGGCCGCGTTCGCCGTCATCGTCGTGAATCCGGCGGCCATCCCTGCGGTCCCGGCCAGCATCCAGTGCATCTTCTCGGCCGGCTCGTGGCGAGTGTGGCGTCCGCGCCACCGCTGGACGAGCTGGATCACCACCATCACGCCGAGGATCGCGCCGATCGACTTGCGCAGGACCTGGTCGTCGACGCGTCCGAGGAACCACGCACCCAGTGCCAGACCGGGGAGGACCCACGGCAACAGCGAGAGGAGCAACTTCCAGTCAGCGTGCCGGCGGTAGCGCAACACAGCCACGACGTCGCCGACGATGAGCAGCAGCAGAACGGCCGCCGTCGACTCCTTGGCCGGCATGACGAGCGCGAAAATCGCGACGGCGATCGCCCCGAGCCCTCCGACGGAGGTCTTCGAGATTCCGACCACAAGGGCCGCCAACGCCATCCAGAGCCAGTCCACGCCCACCATCCTGTCACCCCGGACGTTCGACCCCGGACGCACGCAACCTCAGTCGCCCAGCACCGGCCCCGGGAAGGTCAACTGCACGAAGACGACATCGAGCCAGCGGTCGAACTTGCGTCCGACCTGGGGGAGGCGTCCGACCTCGACGAAGCCGAGCCGCTCGTGGAAGGCGAGGGACGCGGCGTTGTCGGCATCCAGTACCCCGAGCATGACGTGGACGCCGTGCCCCCGCGCGTAGTCGATGAGCGCCGCCATCAGCATGCGTCCCACCCCGGACGTCCGGTAGCCGTCGCGGACGTACACGCTGTGCTCGACGGTGTAGTCGTATCCGGCCTTGTCGCGGAAGGTTCCGTAGCCTGCGTACCCGATCACCTCGCCCTGGTCCACGGCCACGAGCGTGGGGAACGCCTTCGCCTGTTTGGCCATGAACCAAGCCGTCCGGTCGGTCAGGCTGACGGGTTCGAGGTCATAGGACGCCGTCGTCCCGACGCCGGCCTCGTTGTAGATGTCGGTGATCGCAGGAAGGTCCGACGGTCGCGCGGGGCGGATGGTGAAGGCCATGATCGAGAGTATCCACGCCCGCGTCCCCGCCCGGGGAGGCTCGTGGACAGCAATACTGTTCGCCGTGACCGCACAAGACCTCCCACCCGTGCTGACCCGCGCCGAGCGTCTCGAACGCCTGCCCTTCACACGTCAGCACGGCAGGCTCCTGGTGGGCTCCGGTGTCGGCTGGGCCCTGGATGCCATGGACGTCGGCCTCATCTCGTTCGTCATGGCCGCCCTGACGAAGCAGTGGGACCTCTCCCTCCAGCAGACGAGCTGGATCGGTTCGATCGGCTTCGTCGGCATGGCGATCGGAGCGTCCGTGGGTGGTCTGCTGGCCGACCGCGTCGGACGCCGACAGGTCTTCGCCATCACCCTCCTGGTCTACGGCCTGGCGACCGGCGCGTCCGCCTTCGCGGGTGGCATCGCCGCCCTCATCGCCCTGCGCTTCGTGGTCGGGCTGGGCCTGGGTGCCGAACTCCCTGTGGCGTCCACCCTCGTCAGCGAGTACGCCCCCCGCGCCATCCGGGGACGCATGGTCGTCGCCCTGGAGGCCTTCTGGGCGGTGGGCTGGATCATGGCCGCGCTGCTCGGCTACTTCCTCATCCCCACGTCCGCCAACGGTTGGCGCTGGGCGCTGGCGGTCGGCATCGTCCCCACGATCTATGCGGCCGTCGTCCGGTGGGGACTGCCCGAGAGCGTCCGCTTCCTGGAGGGGAAGGGACGCGTCGCCGAGGCCGAGGTCGCGGTCAGGCAGTTCGAGGCGAGCGCCGGCGTCCGACCGCCCGTCGAGACCCGCACGGCCCAACCCGAGGTGCGCAACGTCGACGGCGACTCCATCTGGGCTCCCGACCTTCGCCGTCGCACCGCCGCCCTCTGGACGGTCTGGTTCTGCATCAACCTCTCGTACTACGGCGCCTTCATCTGGATTCCCAGCCTGTTGTTCAAACAGGGATTCTCGATGGTGCGCTCGTTCGAGTTCACCCTCATCATCACGCTCGCCCAGGTGCCCGGTTACGCGGTTGCAGCGTGGTTGATCGAGGCATGGGGACGCCGGCCGACGCTCGCCACCTTCCTCGTCGGGAGCGCGGTGTCGGCGTGGCTGTTCGGCCAGGCGGGCACCCCGGCCACCATCATCGCCGCCGGGTGCGCGCTCAGCTTCTTCAACCTGGGCGCGTGGGGCGCGCTCTACGCCATCGGCCCGGAGATCTATCCCACGTCGATCCGCGGAACGGGAACCGGCGCAGCAGCCGCTTTCGGACGCATCGCCTCGATCCTCGCCCCGCTCTCGGTGCCGTTCCTGATCGACGCAGGTGGCACCGCGCTGGCCTTCTCGGTCTTCGCGGTCGCGTTCGTCATCGCAGCGTCCGCGACCTTCTTCCTGCCGGAACGCCGTCGCCAGCGTCTGGCGGCGTGACCCCCCCCGTGACCGGAGGCCCCCGCACCCCCGACAATGGACGCATGGGACTTCGCATCGTGGTGGCGGCCGACAGCGCCGGAGTGGGCTACAAGGAAACCCTCAAGGCTGATCTTGAGGCCGATCCCCGTGTGAGCGAGGTCATCGACGTCGGGGTCGCACCCGGCGAGGACGTCGACTACCCGCACGTGGCCGTGGCCGGCGCCCGCGTCATCGCCGAGGGGCGTGCCGATCGCGGCCTGTTCGTCTGTGGCACGGGGATGGGCGTCGCGATCGCGGCCAACAAGGTGCCGGGGATCCGCGCCTCCGTGGCCCACGACTCGTTCTCGGTGGAGCGGTTGGTGCTCAGCAACAACGCCCAGGTGCTCACGCTGGGGGAGCGCGTCATCGGCCTCGAGCTCGCCCGCCGACTCGTGCGGGAGTGGATCGGCTACGCCTTCGACCCGACCTCCGCGTCCGCCGCCAAGGTCGACGCCATCACGTCCTACGAGCCCGGCGTCGCCCTCGAACTGGACGCCGACAGCGTCGACGCCTGCTGATGGACGCCGACGTCCGCGTCCAGCCCACCGAACTCCACGAGGCGTACGTCTTCGACCTCGACGGCACGATCTACCTGGGTGATCACCTCCTTCCCGGTGCGGCCCGGCTGATCCACGAACTGCGCCGTCGCGAGATCCCGGTGCGATTCCTCTCGAACAACCCGACCAAGGACCCGGACCAGTACGCGCGAAAGCTCGCGTCCCTCGGCCTGCCCACCGACGTCAGCGACATCGCCAACACCGTCGTCACGACGACGCGCTGGCTGCTGGCCCACCACCCGGACGCCGTCCTCTTCCCGATCAGTGAGGAACCCCTCAAGAACGCCCTGCGCGTCGCCGGTTTCCGACTCAGCGAGGACCCGGCCGAGATCGACATCGTCATCGCGTCCTACGACCGCGGCTTCGACTACCGCAAGCTGCAGATCGCCTTCGACGCCATCTGGTTCCACCAGCGCGCCTTCCTGATCCAGACCAATCCCGACCGCTTCTGCCCCTTCCCGGGTGGACGCGGCGAGCCCGACTGTGCGTCCATCACCGCCGCGATCGAGGCCTGCACCAGCACCCGCTGCCAGGTGAGCCTGGGCAAGCCCGACCCGATCATGTTGCGCGAGGCGCTCGAGGGCCTCGACGTCGACCTGGCCGACTGCGTCATGGTCGGCGACCGGCTGCAGACCGACATCCAGATGGCCCTCGACGCCGGCATGGCCTCGGCGCTCGTCCTGACCGGCGAGGCCACCGCGGACGACGTCCGTGCCCTCGGACCCGACCACCTGCCCAGTTACGTCCTCGACCGCGTCGACCGGCTGATCCCGGCGTCCATCTGGGACGAACTCGGCTGGACCGACACGCTCGACTGACACCACGCTCGACTGACACCACGCTCGACTGACAAGGAGTGACATGTCTGATCTGATCGCCACCGCCCTCGCGGACGCCACGGACACGAAGGCCGTTGAGATCGGCCCGGGTGCCATCTACCGCACTGCGGACGTCTTCACCACGCTCTTCCCCGGACGCACCGCCGTCGTCGTCGCCGACGCCCGCACCATGGAGGTCGCGGGCAGGCGCGTCGAGCAGGTCCTGGAGGCCGCGGACGTCCCCACGCTCGATCCGTACGTCTTCCCGGGCGAGCCGGAGCTCTACGCGAAGTACGAGAACTGCGAGCACCTGCGCGACGTTCTCGCACCCCTCGACGCCATCGCGATCTGCGTCGGTTCGGGGACGCTGAACGACATCGTGAAGCGGGCGTCAGGTGAGTTGGGACGCGGCTACGTCGTCGTCGGGACCGCCGCGTCCATGGACGGGTTCACCGCGTTCGGGTCGTCGATCGCCGTCGACGGTTTCAAGCAGACGCTCAGCTGTCCGGCCCCGACGGGTTGCATCGCCGACCTCGACATCATGGCTGCCGCGCCGAACGTGATGACCGCGTCCGGCTACGGTGACCTTCTCGGCAAGGTGCCCGCGGGCGCCGACTGGATGCTCGCGGACGCCCTGGGCCTCGAGGCCGTCGTGCCCAGCGTCTGGGACCTCGTCCAGGGCCCGCTCCGCACCGCACTCTCACGGCCGGACGCGCTCGCCGCCGGCGACGTCGGGGCCACGGGTGACCTGGCCGAGGGCCTCATCATGAGCGGGTTGGGCATGCAGTCGCACCAGTCGAGCCGGCCGGCGTCCGGGGCCGAGCACCAGTTCAGCCACCTGTGGGAGATGGAGGGCCACGGGGTCGACATCACCCCGCGACGCCTTTCCCACGGCTTCAAGGTGGGCATCGGCACGGTCGCGATCGCCGCCTTCTACGAGCGGCTGCTCGCCCGTGACCTGGCCGCGCTCGACATCGACGCCGCGGTGGCTGCCTGGCCCACGCGCGAGGCGATGGAGGTGCACGTCCGCGAGCTTCACCCCGACCCGCGCCTCGTCGACGAGACCGTCACCCAGGCACTGGCCAAGTGGATCACCCCGGACGAGTTGGCGTCCCGGTTGGCCGTGTTGGCAGGACTCTGGCCGACGCTGGCCCCGAGACTGCGGACGCAACTGCTCCCCGCGTCCGAGTTGCAGGCCATGCTTGGCGCGGTCGGCGCGCCGGCCCACCCGTCCGGGATCGGCCTCGACTGGGACCGGTTCCGCGCCACCTACACGCGCGCCCAGATGATCCGCAAGCGCTACACCGTTCTCGATGTGGCGCTGGAGGCGAACCTGCTCGACGACATCGTCGAGGAACTCTTCGCGTCCGACGGTTTCTGGGGTTCGCAGCGTCCCTGAGATGGCAAGAAGCGGCAACCCCTCGAGGAGTGTCAGACCCGACGCCTAGGATCGAGGGGTAGCTGACGAGAACAAGTAGCTGACGAGAACAACGAGAGGCATCACGTGAACACATCCCTCACCTGGACCGAGCAGGACGCCCGCGCGGTCGACGTCGCGCGCATCCTGGCCGCCGACGCCGTCGAGAAGGTGGGCAACGGTCACCCCGGCACGGCCATCTCGCTGGCGCCGCTCGCCTACCTGCTGTACCAGAAGGTGATGAAGGTCGACCCGACCGATTCGTTGTGGCTCGGACGCGACCGCTTCCTGATGAGCGCGGGTCACTCGTCCCTGACCCAGTACACCCAGCTCTACCTCGCCGGCTGCGGGCTCGAACTGGCCGACCTCGAGGCCCTGCGCACGTGGGGCTCCAAGACCCCCGGCCACCCCGAGTACCACCACACCGCCTTCGTCGAGGCCACCACGGGCCCCTTGGGTGCGGGCATCTCGATGGCCGTCGGCATGGCCATGGCCGCCCGCAAGGAACGCGGCCTCTTCGACCCGGACGCACCCGCCGGCACCAGCCCGTTCGACCGAATGATCTACACCATCGCCGGTGACGGCTGCATGCAGGAGGGCGTGGCGTCCGAGGCGTCCTCGCTCGCCGCGACGCAGGATCTCGGCAACCTCGTCCTGATCTACGACGACAACCGCATCTCGATCGAGGGCGACACCAAGATCGCCTTCTCCGAAGACGTCGCCGCCCGGTACGAGGCCTACGGCTGGCATGTCCAGACCGTCGACTGGACGCACGGTGGCACCGAGTACCGCGAAGACATGGACGCCCTGTTCGCGGCGCTCGAAGAGGCCAGGCGGGTCACCGACAAGCCCTCCTTCATCAAGCTCACCACCATCATCGGCTGGCCGTTGCCCACGATGGCAGGCTCGCACAACGTCCACGGCAACAAGCTCGGCGCGGCTGAGATCACGGGCCTCAAGGCCGAACTCGGATTCGCCGACATTCCCTTCGCCGTCGACGAGGACGCCGTCGCCCACGCCCGTCAGCAGGCCGCCGACAAGGGCAAGGCTGACCGCGAGGCCTGGGACGCCTCCTTCGCGGCGTGGAAGGCGGCGAACCCCGAGGGCGCCGCGCTGCTCGAGCGCGTGTCGACCCGCTCGCTCCCCGACGACCTGACGATGCCCGTCTTCCCCGCCGGGAAGATGAGCACCCGCAAGGCCGGTGGCGAGGTGCTGTCGGCCCTCGCCGACGCCCTGCCCGAACTGTGGGGCGGCTCGGCCGACCTCGCCGGGTCGAACCTCACGACGATGAAGGGTGCTGCGTCCTTCCTGCCGGCCGATCGTTCGTCGCACGAGTTCAGCGGCAACCTCTACGGCCGCACGCTGCACTTCGGCATCCGCGAGCACGCCATGGGCGGCATCGTGAACGGCATCAACCTGTCGGGCCTCACCCGCTGCTACGGCGGCACGTTCTTCGTGTTCGCCGACTACATGCGTCCGCCGGTGCGCCTCGCGGCCCTGATGGACCTGCCGAGCATCTTCGTCTGGACGCACGACTCGATCGGCGTCGGCGAGGACGGCCCGACCCACCAGCC
>CALKHV010000105.1 GCA_937988865.1 uncultured Propionibacteriaceae bacterium
TTGGGGGCGGGTTTCCTTGTGGACGCAGCGAAACGCGCCGTCCGGCGGCCCCCGGCGTCCCCCCAGGGGCGGTTTCCTTGTGGACGCAGCGAAACGCGCCGTTCGCGGCCTCTTTGGGGGCGGTTTCCTTGCCCAGGCAGGGAAACGCGCCGTTCCGCGGCCTCCGGCGTCCCCCCCCGAGGGCGGTTTCCTTGCGAACGCAGCGAAACACGCCGCTCCTCGTCCCCCCCGGACGCACTCCCGGCGCAATGACCGACGCGTCAGCGCCCGGCGTAGTCCAGACCGATGTCGAGCACCTTCGCACTGTGGGTGAGCCATCCGACCGAGATCAGGTCAACCCCCGCCTCCGCGATCGGCACCGCCGTCTCCGGAGTGATCCGACCGGACGCTTCGGTGATCATCCGGCCGTCCACAATCACGACCGCCTGTCGCAACACCTCAGGACCCATGTTGTCGAGCAGCACCGCGTCCACCCGCAACTCCAACAGCTCGTGGAGTTGCGACAAGGTGTCGACCTCCACCTCGATCTTGACCAGGTGTCCCGCGTTCGCCCGTACCGCCCGGACGGCCTGCGCCACGCCACCTGCGACCGCGATGTGGTTGTCCTTGATGAGCACCGCATCATCGAGCCCGAAGCGGTGGTTGGCGCCGCCACCTGCCCGCACGGCGTGCTTCTGCAGCGCCCGCAATCCCGGGATGGTCTTGCGCGTGTCGCACACCTTGGCGCTGGTGTGGGCGATCGCATCGGCGATCTGTGCCGTCCCGGTCGCCACGCCCGAGAGGTGGCCCAGGAAGTTCAGCGCCACCCGCTCCCCGGTGAGCACTCCCCGGGCCGGGCCCTCGATGGTCCCGATGACACTTCCCGGCTCGACCCGGGCGCCGTCCGGCAGGTGGATCTCGACCTCGACCGACGAGTCGACCAGTTGCCACGCCAGGACAGCGCAGGCCGTCCCCGCGACCACCCCGGGTTCGCGCGCGACGAGCTGGACGCGTGCGCGGGCGTCCGCACTGATGATGCTGTCGGTGGTGATGTCACCGGCGCGTCCCAGGTCCTCCAGGAGGGCGGCGCGCACCAGGGGCTCGATCAGGAGCGAGGGCAGTGATCTCATCGGACGCCCACCGCCGCGAGGTCGAGCTCGCTCACGAGGGTGTGCTGTGCCACCGCCGCGGTGAGAGAGAAGTCGGTGCGCGTGTGTCCGCCGCGCGACTCCTCGCGCTGGAGGGCCGACCGCACCACCAGGTAACCGACCAGGCCCGCGTCCAGGTCGCAATGTGGACGCAGACGCTCGAGACCGGCCTCGAGGCCTGCCTCGTCACGCAGGACGCCGGCTGCCCGGGTGAGAACCTCCCGAATCTCTCCGATCACGCGATCGGGACGCCGGGGAGGCCGGGGGTCCGCCCACGCCCCGCCGGTGGGGGGTGCTGAAACGGTCATGATGGGAGTCCTCTCGACCATGGGAGTCCTTTCGAACAGTCGTCGGGCCACCCGGCGTCCACAGACGACCGCCTCGAGCAGCGAGTTGCTGGCCAGGCGGTTTGCGCCGTGCAGTCCGGTGGACGCGACTTCTCCGGCCGCGAAGAGCCCCGGGACAGTGCTCTCGCCCTGGGCATCGACCAGCACTCCACCCATGTGGTAGTGCGCAGCGGGACGCACCGGCAGCAGGTCGTCGGCCGGGTCGAGCCCCGACGCGAGCGCCAGGTCGTTGATCCCCGGGAACAGGTCGGCGAACCGCTCCCCGGGGTGGGTGCGTGCGTCCAGGAAGACCCGGTGACCGGCCTGGAGCTGGGCCCACTCGGCGCGGGAGACAACGTCACGGGCCGAGAGCGGGTTCTCCAGGACGCGCGCCCCGACCTCGTTGACCAGGATCGCTCCCTCGCCGCGCACCGCCTCACTCACCAGGGGCATCGGGTCGAGGTTCACGTCCAGGGCCGTGGGGTGGAACTGGACCATCTCCAGGTCGCGGAGCACCGCGCCCGCCCGGAACGCCAGTGCCAGCCCCTGGCCCTGCGATGACAGCGGGTTGGTGGTCGCCGTGAACAGGCCCCCGATGCCGCCGGTCGCCAGCACCACCGTGTCGGTGCGCAGCTCGACGGGTCCGTCAGGGGTGTCGACCAGGACGCCGGACACGCGTCCGTCGGTCACCAGGATCCGCCGGGCGGGGGAGTGCTCCCAGAGCGACACCGAAGGACGCTCACGTGCTGCAGCAACGACCGTCCGCAGCAGTTCGGCACCCGTCCCGTCGCCCAGGGCATGGACGATCCGTCGCCGACCGTGGGCGCCCTCGAGGCCGAGTCTCAGCGTCCCGTCGGGATGGCGGTCGAACGTGGCGCCCAGCTCGGCCAGCCAGGCGATCGCGTCCGGGCCGGACGCGGTGATGTCGCGCACGACGTCCGCATCGCAGAGCCCCGCGCCCGCCGCCAACGTGTCGGCGGCGTGCAACTCGGGGCTGTCATCGGGCCCCACGGCGGCGGCCACCCCGCCCTGCGCCCAGCCGGTGGACGTCCCGGTGCTCACCGCACCCGCGCTCAGCACCACGCACGGCAGCGGCGACAACTCGACGGCCGCTGTCAGCCCGGCCAGCCCGGCACCCACGATCACGGGGCAGCCGGCCTCGACCACCCGGGGACGCACATCGCCGGTCATGACGCGGGCTTCCCGACCTGCAGCATCCTGTCGACGGCGAGGCGCGCCCGGTCGGCGACCTCGGGATCGATGGTGACCTCATGGGTCATCGTCTCGAGCGCGTGCCTGATCGCGGAGAGCGTGTTGCGCTTCATGTGCGGGCAGAGGTTGCACGCTCGGACGAACTCGAGATCGGGATTCGCCGCAGCCAGGTTGTCGCTCATCGAGCACTCGGTGATGAGGGCCAGCCGGGTCGGCCTCGTGGTCTCGACGAACCGCTGCATCTGCGCGGTCGACCCGGCGAAGTCGGCCTCGTCCACGACCTCGGGGGGACACTCGGGATGGGCCAGCACCGTCACCCCCGGGTAGTCGAGGCGCGTCTGGCGGATGTCGGCGGCCGTGAACCGCTCGTGCACCTCGCACGCACCGGGGTGGGTGATCACCTCGACTCCGGTCTGTCGGGCGATGTTCGCTGCCAGGTACTGGTCGGGGATCATGATCACCCGCGGGACGCCCAGGCTCTCGATGACCTCGACCGCGTTCCCGGACGTGCAGCAGATGTCGGATTCGGCCTTGACCGCAGCCGAGGTGTTCACGTAGGTGACGACGGGGACGCCGGGGTGCAGCCGCCGCAGTTCGCGCACGTCCTCCGGCGTGATCGACTCGGCGAGGGAGCAGCCGGAACGAAGGTCGGGGATCAGGACCGTCCTGGACGGGTTGAGCAGTTTGGCGGTCTCGGCCATGAAGTGGACGCCGGCGAGCACGATGACGTCCGCCTCGACGTCGACGGCCTCGCGCGCCAACGCGAGGGAGTCACCGACGATGTCGGAGACGCCGTAGTAGATGTCGGGGGTCACGTAGTTGTGTCCGAGGATGACCGCGTTGCGTTCCTGCTTCAGGCGCAGGATCGCGTCCACGTCGTCGGCCATCGTGGCCCACTCAACGGAGGGGATGACGTGCGCGACCCTGGGGTAGAGCTGGTCGGCGGTGACGGTGGTGACGGCCATGGGTCCTCCAGACGCTGACGGTCGTGTTTCGTACCGAGGCTTATGCTACAACTGAGCATAAGTCCTGGACGTCCCGTCCACCAAATGGACGGTGCCTGTACCGGGAGAGGGAGGGGTCGCGAAGACAGAGGTGGGGAGGACGCAGTGGGCCGAGCTCAGCGGCTCCTCGTCGTCGGGAGCTTCGTCCCGGCCACCTGGCGTTCCTGGAGCACCTCGCGCCGGAATCGATACAGCCGGGCCGGCCGCCCACCCGTGTCGGCGTCCACCTGACCGGTCTCCTCCACCAGGGACTGCTGCTCGATGAGGCGCCTGAAGTTCTGCGTGTGCACAGCCCGGCCGGCCAGCGCCTCGACGCAACCCTGGAGTTCGCGCAGGGTGAATTCGGGCGCCATCAACTCGAAGACCACCGGACGGTACTGGATCTTGGCCCGCAACCGCGCCAGGCCGGTGGCCAGGACGCGACGATGGTCGCCCACCATGCGATCGCCGGGGACGAGTTCGTCGTCGGGTCGCCGCCAGGTCGACGGCGACTCCGGCACGAGGCCCGCCTCGTAGAGCAGTTCGTAGCGTTGCAGCACCAGGTCGGTCTGCCAGGGGTGACCGTCGAGCCCGAAGGTGATGGCGCAGCGCTGTCGTCTCCCGGACGCCGTCGACGGCTGCTGACCGGCCCACTCAAGGATCTGGGGGGCGATCCGCCCGGTCACCAGGGCGCTGTCGCGAGTGTGCTCCCACGGCAGGAGCGAGTACCAGCCGCGCCAACCGCCGATCCCGGTGTCGATGGTGGGGGTGGTGAGGCCCAGGTAGGAGATCGAGATGCTGCGTCCGACCGAGCCGTCGCGATCGAGGTCGGCGAAGGTGTAGAGCTGTTCGAGGTAGCCCAACCGGCGTCCGGTCTGTTCCTCGACCCACAGGCGCGTGGACGCCTGGAGCGAGCGGTGTCCCGGCAACAGCGGCCCTGCAGGAAGGCGGGGCACGGGGTCACCCAGCGTCAGCACACACGGCTCGGAGTCGACCATGGCGACAACGACGGCCAGTACCCCGGCCGAGATCACCTCAGCGGTCATGATGCTCCTGGGTCGCGGTGGCCTCAGGATATCGACCTGTCGACCAACAGCCAGACGTCGCGCCGTCTGTCGAGGGCGGACGCCGAGCACCGCGGTCAAGACCGTGTGGAAATCGGGCCGACCAATAATCGGTTGGCGGGCCGCGTCCCGCTGCCTATCCTGAAAGCGCGCGGGAACTCCGCCTGATTCTCCTGAAAGGGGGTCGTGAGATGTCACCCACTGTCATTGGGCTGTCCATGACCGCCCGTCTGTTCGAGGCCCCTGTCGCCTGACGTGTCACCGGGGGCCTCCAATCTCAGGAGAATTCCCTTGTCACACCTCTCTTCGTCCTTTGACTGGGACGCATTCCACGTCGGCGCGATCGTGGACGAACTCGCCGACAACCAACGCTGGTCCACCTGGGACGACGTCGAACGACTCCATCGCGGCCCCACACCGTGGCCCGACTGGGTCGTCACGTCGTCCGCCGCCATCGACACCGACCTCGGCGTCCTCAAGACCGGCAAGGAGGCGGACGTCTCGTTGCTCGAGCGCGCCGTGCCGGGCGATCCCTCGCGGTCCTGCCTGCTCGCCGCCAAATGGTACCGGGCCGCCGACCATCGGCTCTTCCACCGGGACGCCGGCTACACCGAGGGTCGCCGCGTCCGGAACTCCCGCGACAACCGCGCCATGGCGCGCAAGTCCGACTTCGGACGCGCGACCGAGGCCGACCTCTGGGCCCACGCCGAGTGGACGGCGTTGAAGCGACTCTGGGCGGCCGGCGTCCCGGTGCCCTACCCCGTGCAGATCGACGGCCGCGAGATCCTGATGGAGTTCATCGCGGACGGTGACGCTGCTGCGCCACGGCTCCATCAGGTGAGGCCGGCGGTGACTGAACTCGACGCCCTGTTCGACCAACTCCTGTCAGCGATGCGGACGATGGCCGGGTTGGGCATCGTCCACGGCGACCTGAGCCCGTTCAACATCCTGGCGTCCGGTGTCGGCACCGGCGCGCCACGCGTCGTGATCATCGACGTGCCCCAACTGGTCGACCTCGCCGCGAATCCGAACGCGGTCGAGTTCCTGCACCGGGATTGTGTGAACGTGTGTCAGTGGTTCACCGCTCGTGGACGCCCGGTCGATGCCGGGGAACTGCTCGCAGACCTCCTGGCCCACGCCTGGTGAGGCCCGGCTCAGCGCGGCTGATCGGTACCCACGACGACCACCTCGACCGGAGGGTGCCCGTCCCAGGACACGACCGCCCGCACGACAGACCCGTCACGCATCATCCGGGTCACCAGCACAGCCGATCCCCGGGTGACCGCCACAGCGGCAAGGCCCAGGCCGCCCTTGCCGGTGCTCCTCGCCAGGACGACGGTCCCGTCGGCGAAGGACAACCGGCAGACGCCCTCCGATCCGAAAGCCTCCACTCCGCGCAGGGGGGTGCGGCGGTTCATCACGAGCGACACCGTGGTAACCAGCCGGCTGGCCAGGGTCGCCCTGTGGTCGGCGTCGGCGACAGCCATGCGGACGCGCAGGTCTTCGTCGAACAGGTCGTCGAAGGAGTCGTGGCGAGGAGGTTCCCGCATGGTCCAGTATCGCCAGTCGTCAGGTAGCGCCACAAGGCACAGGACCCCGAGGTCGGACGCGCCGCAGGTCGGACTGGGGCCGACCCTCGGGAGGGCGACGCCGGGGGAACGCGGGTGAACGGCACCCAGCCCGACGAGGCAGGGAGACCTCGCCGGGCTGGGTGGTGTTGCGCCTCGCGGGACTACGCTGCGGTCACCGTTCGCACGGTCGACCAGGCGGACGACCCGAGCACGTTGTTCGCCCGGATCCTCAGGTACCAGACCTGCCTGGCGATGTTGCCCGTGGTGAAGGTCGTCGCGTTGGCGGCCGCCGTCCCCGTGCCGCTCACCGTGGCGAAGGAGGCCGTCGTGCTCCACTGGATCGTGTAGCCGGTCTCGTTCGCGACGTCACCCCACGTGATGGTGACCCGCTCGTTCCGACGCTGGCGGGCTGCCGTCCCTGTGGCGATCACCGGGACTGCGGGCACCATGACGCCCACCGTGACGACGTTGGAGAGCGCCGAGGTTCCGGCGAAGTTCACCGCAGAGACCCGGTAGTCGTACGTGTGAGCGAGTGCCACGGTGGAGTCCACGAACGTCACATTTCCGGTACCGCCGCGTGCGGCCGGGGTGGCGATCGACGCAAATGCACCGCCGTTGTCGGAGCGCTCGACCACGAACCCCGTCTCGTTGGACGCGTTGTCACGCCAGGTGAGGCTGACCCGGGGTCCGGTTTGCAGGGTGGCCACCAAGGTGGTGGGTGCTGCGGGCTTGTTCACACCCACGGCGTCCGACACCGATCGCACGGTCGACCAGGCGGACGACCCGAGCACGTTGTTCGCCCGGATCCTCAGGTACCAGACCTGCCTGGCGATGTTGCCCGTGGTGAAGGTCGTCGCGTTGGCGGCCGCCGTCCCCGTGCCGCTCACCGTGGCGAAGGAGGCCGTCGTGCTCCACTGGATCGTGTAGCCGGTCTCGTTCGCGACGTCACCCCACGTGATGGTGACCCGCTCGTTCCGACGCTGGCGGGCTGCCGTCCCTGTGGCGATCACCGGGACTGCGGGCACCATGACGCCCACCGTGACGACGTTGGAGAGCGCCGAGGTTCCGGCGAAGTTCACCGCAGAGACCCGGTAGTCGTACGTGTGAGCGAGTGCCACGGTGGAGTCCACGAACGTCACATTTCCGGTACCGCCGCGTGCGGCCGGGGTGGCGATCGACGCAAATGCACCGCCGTTGTCGGAGCGCTCGACCACGAACCCCGTCTCGTTGGACGCGTTGTCACGCCAGGTGAGGCTGACCCGGGGTCCGGTTTGCAGGGTGGCCACCAAGGTGGTGGGTGCTGCGGGCTTGTTCACACCCACGGCGTCCGACACCGACTGGACGGTCATGCTCGGGAAGTCGCCACCGTACCCCACCGTGTTCAGGGCCAGGACGCGGTACCTGTAGGGCGTGCTCCCGTTCGACGTCGGGTCGACGAGGGTGCGCACAGTGCCCTTCGTGTTCGGCACGTCGAGCGGCGAGACCACCGGGCTCCCCACGTCGGTCCACGTGGTGCCGTTGGTCGTGCGCTGCACCTGGAAGGCCGTCTCGGTGATCGAGTTGTCGGTCCAACCCACCGTGACCCGGGCGTTTCTGCCGCTGCCCTTGAGGACCGCGGTGACGTCCGTGGCCTTGCGCGGGGGAACCGCCACCAGCATCGGACGCATCATGTCCATCTCTTCATGGCTCAGGATGTGGCAGTGCAGCACGTACTCCCAGCCGAAGTTCGACAACCGGTTGGTGATGGCCGTGCTCGGGTTGCCCTGGGGGTCGACGTTGTTGAACATCGCCGTCGAGCCGAGTGGCTCCATCGGGTTGAGCGGCCTGATGGCGTTGGGCACCTCGAACGGAACCTCGGGGATGATCGGGCGCAGGGCGACGATCGTGTCCTCGAGCGGACTCATCCGCACGGTGTCCTTCCAACCCAGCTCGGAGGGTTCGGTGGGGATGACGATGTTGTCCCACGTGACCCGGTTGAGCACCTGCACATCGAACAGGTGGAAGTGGATCGGGTGCGTGTCCACGCCGTTGTGCGTGAACCGCCAGATCTGCGTCCCGTCGGTGGCGGTGGAGATCGGTGTGATCTTCACGTCACTCACCGGCAGCCCCGTCGTCGCGTCGTACGTGACGTCCTGCTTCGGCAGGTTCGTCGCGTCGATGAGTTCCGTCGCGGGGTTCACGTACGGGTACAGCGTCACGTTCTGCAGGCCGGGCGTGGGCGGCTGGGCCTCGATACCGAGGTTGGCCTGCATGCGTCCGTACTCGTCGAAGGTGGACGCGTTCATCTCGTCGTGGATGGCCTTGGGCTCCATGCCGATGGTCATCTTCGTGGCCGGGGACTTGAGGGTGTTGAAGCCGAACGTCCCGGTGTCGTTCACGCGCACGAGGCCGTCGCACTTGGTCGACGTGCTCGACCCGTTGCAGTTGCCGCTCGTCACGAAGGACGTGCCGTACGCGGTGTTGTAGGCGGCCTGTCCGACGATGATCGGGTGCTGTCCCGACTCGAAGACGCCGGTGCCCGAGGAATTGTGCTTGAAGGCATTCCTGAGGGCGGTCAGGTTGAAGGCGGTGGCCGGCGTGGTGTTGGCGATGGTGACCTGCATCACGGTGCGGGTGTTGGGCCCGTAACCCGGGATGATGGTGGGTGCACCGTTGGGGCTGAGGTCGGGGGCGCCGGTGTAGTAGTCGTAGGTCGGGACGCGTGCCGGGAACGCTGCGGGGGCGTCGTTGTAGAGGATCAGCGTCTTGCCGGCGAACTTCGAGAAGTCGACGATCGCGTCCGCGCGCTCGGCCGGGGCCACGAGCAGGGAGTGCTTGTCGACGTTGCCGACATCGAAGCGGGTCGGGTCGGTGATCCACGTGGTGGGCTGCTGGCCGTCGACCACCGCAGGCGCGGGCAGGAAGCCGCCCTCGTTGGCGATCTGGATCCAGTCAGGCCCGTAGGTGTTGTTGTTGCTGCCGAGAGGGGTCGGGGACACGTTCGGATCGGTCTGGGCCGCCAACAGCTCAGCAGGATTGAGCGCCACCTCGGTCGTGCCGTCGCCTTGCGTGGGATCGGCCGTGTACCACTGCAGGTTGAAGAAGCGGTCGTTGGCCGCATTGAGGATCCGCAGCCGGTACGACTTCGGATCGAGGGTGATCTTCGGGTAGGCGACGCCGTTGACGATCGGTGTGTCGTTGAACTGCTCCATGCCGGCCGAGACGTTCGGCGTGCCGGGAATCAGTTCCGGTTCGCAGAACGGATCGGTCTGGTATTTCCAGGTCGACGGGATGTCGATCTTGCAGGCTGAGTCGTAGTAGGGGTTCGGGATGGGTCCGTACGTGGTGCCCGAGGCCGGTGGCCAGAACCACGGCCCGTACATCCAGCGTCCGTAGGCGCTCATGCCGCCGGCGTCACCGGGGTTCTGGGCGGGCATGTAGACGTGGTGGTACCAGAGGTCCCCCTCCTGGCCCCAGCGGGTCTGGTCCCACGTGGGGTCCTGGCCGTAGGTGTCGGCGGTGTCGTACAGCTGCGCGTCGCCGGGGACGAAGGTCTTGTCCTGGACGATGAGCGGCAGGGTGGCATCGGCGCCGGGGATGA
>CALKHV010000106.1 GCA_937988865.1 uncultured Propionibacteriaceae bacterium
CCCGCCTCCGTGACGAGAACGCCGGCCTGCGCCAGGAGCTCGCGTCCGCCCCCCAGGCCCTGGCCGATGGTGGCGTGGCCCAGCACCTCGTGGTGACCAGCTCGGCAGAGGCGAGCAGCGCCGTGACCCGGCTCGTCCAGCTCGCGACCGAGCAGGCCGAGGATGTCGTCGCCGAGGCCGAGCGCCAGGCAGCCGCCAAGCTCGAGGCTGCCGAGCGCCAGACCCAGGAGATGCTGCTGGACGCCCGCACCCGGGGCGACCGCGTCGAGTCCGAGGCCCGCGTCAATGCCGAGAAGCTGACTGCCGACACCAACGCCCTGGTCGAGCGCCTCACCAGCGAGGCACAAGCGAACCACGACAGGGTCAACTCGGACGCCGAGGCCCGCCGCGCGGAACTGTTCACGACGCTCGAGTCCGAGCGCGACGAGTTCCACGGCAAGGTCGACCGACTGCGCTCCTTCGAGGCTGACTTCCGCGGCCGCCTCACCGGCTACCTGCGCAAGCAGGTCGAGAAGGTCGAGAACGACGTCTGGGAGCCCGAAGACAAGCCGAGCCTGCTCGAGGAGCGCGGCGCGTCGTCCACGCCCCGCCTGGACGCCCTCCTGCAGTCTGCACAGGGCTCCGAGGAGCACACGTCCGACAACTGGGGCTGACACAGGCCGCCCAGTCAGGGCGCCCTTGACAAGGGGTGTATCTTCAGCCATCAGAGCCGGAGCCTTCCCGTGCACCCCAGCCACCGATCGGAGTCATCCATGGCAGCCGCCAGGCCGACCAAGGGTTCCGTCAACCTTGACGACGTGACCCTCCCTGTCCGCGACGGAGAAGAAGCGTGGACGCCGGAGGAGGTCGCTGAGGTCAGGGAAGAACTGGTCAGCGACATCGCGCGCATGGAGAAGGCGATCGCCATCACCGAAGCCGAACTGGCCGGGCTGATGCGCGAGGGGAGTGACGGGGCGGGGCGAGACCCGGCCGACGTCGGCTCCTCGAACTTCGAGCGTGACCAGGAGATGTCGCTGGCGCAGAACGCCCGCGAGATGCTGGAGCAGTCGCAGCTGGCGCTGCGACTCTTCGACGACGGCCACTACGGCACGTGCGAGGTCTGCGGCAAGCCGATCGGCAAGGCCCGTCTGCAGGCCTTCCCGCGAGCCACCATGTGTGTGACGTGCAAGCAGCGCGAGGAACGGCGCTGAGGTCGTCGACCGGGCGCCTGTGGTGGATCATCGCCGGGATCGCCATTCCCGGCTACCTGCTCGACCTGGTCACGAAGCGCTGGGCCCTGGCCAACCTGGACCCCACGGACCCGCCGAGTTTCCTCGGTGGGTGGCTCCGGCTGGTCCTCCTGCGCAACCCCGGTGCGGCGTTCAGCCTCGGCACGGGCGCGACCGTGGCGCTCAGCCTGCTCGCACTGACCGCCCTGGTGGTCCTGCTGTTCGGGGTCGCACCGCGCGTCCGTCGCCCGGTCAGTGCCGTCGCCACGGGAATGTTGCTCGCCGGGGTGGCCGGCAATCTCACCGACCGGCTGTTCCGTGAGCCCGGACCGTTCCGTGGCCACGTCGTCGACTTCATCGCGCTGCGCCATTTCGCGGTCTTCAACGTGGCCGACATGTTCATCACCGCGACCGCCGTCCTGATGGTGCTGCTCGCCTTCCGCGACCCGGCCCGCCATGGGTCGCCGTCGCCCCAGGTGGCAGGCGAATGAGCATCCTCTTCATCCCGGACGGGCTCGACGGCGAACGCGTGGACGCAGCGGCCGCGCGCATGACCGGGGCGTCCCGGTCGCGCATCGTCGACCTCATCGAGGTGGGCGGCGTCCGACTCGACGGCGTCCCGGTCGACAAGTCGGCGCTGCGCGTCCGGGCGGGTGCGATGCTCGAGGTCGACCTGGACGCACGGCCGGTCGGGGTGCAGGTGACCCCCCAGGTGGTCGAGGGACTGCGCATCGTCCACGACGACCGCGACATCGTCGTCGTCGACAAGCCCGTCGGGGTGGCCGCCCACCCGTCCGTCGGATGGGACGGGCCCAGCGTCACGGAACACCTGGCAGGGGCCGGTTTCCGCATCTCGACGAGCGGGGCTCCCGAGCGACAGGGCGTCGTCCAACGCCTTGATGTCGGCACGTCCGGTCTCATGGTCGTCGCGAAGTCCGAGACGGCCTACACGATCCTCAAGCAGGCCTTCCGCGACCGCACGGTCGACAAGATCTACCACGCCGTCGTCCAGGGCCACCCCGACCCGTTCACCGGGACGATCGACGCCCCCATCGCCCGTCATCCCGGCGCCGACTGGAAGATGGCCATCGTCGCCGGCGGCCGCCACTCGGTCACCCACTACGAGACGATCGAGGCGTTCCGCTCGGCCACCCTGCTGCGCATCCACCTCGAAACCGGGCGGACGCACCAGATCCGCGTCCACCTGGCCGCGATCAGGCATCCGTGCGTGGGCGACCCCTTGTACGGGGGTGACCCGGTGCTGGCCTCGGAACTCGGACTGGTGCGCCAGTGGTTGCACGCCTGCGAGTTGGGATTCGTCCACCCGGGGACGCGCGAGTACGTCCGGTTCACCTCGCCCTATCCCGATGACCTGCAGCACGCGCTTGACCTGCTGAGAGCTCGCTGAGGCGATCGGGTTGGGCTTGGAATGTCGGAAGGGGGCCCGGGTCCGGTAGGGTTCTGAGCGTGCGAAGAGCAAAGATCGTGTGCACCATGGGCCCTGCCGTTTCCACGCCGGAGCGGGTCAGGGACATCATCAACGCGGGGATGAACGTCGCCCGCCTCAACATGAGCCACGGTGATTACAGCGAGCACGTGGCCCGTCTCAACCTGGTGCGTGACGCCGCCCGCGAACTGCATGTCAACGTGGCCGTCCTGGCCGACCTGCAGGGTCCCAAGATCCGGCTCGGCCGGTTCACGGAGGGCAAAGTGTTGCTCACCGAGGGCCAGAAGTTCACCATCACCATCGACGACATCCAGGGTGACGCAGAGCGGTGCTCCACCACCTACAAGGGCCTTCCCGGCGACGTGAAGCCGGGCGATTCGATCCTGATCGACGACGGACGCATCGGCCTGGTGGCCCGCGAGGTCACCGATCGTGACGTCATCTGCGAGGTCACCGTCGCCGGTCACGTGAGCAACAACAAGGGGCTCAACCTGCCGGGCGTGGCAGTGTCCGTCCCGGCGCTCAGCCAGAAGGACGAGGCCGACCTCCGGTGGGCGCTCAACCACGGCATCGACATGATCGCCCTGTCGTTCGTCCGCAGCCCTGACGACATCCGCCGCGTCCACAACATCATGGACGAGGAGGGCCGTCGCGTCCCCGTGATCGCCAAGCTCGAGAAGCCCCAGGCCATCGAGAACCTGGACGCCATCATCGACGCGTTCGATGCGTTCATGGTCGCCCGCGGTGACCTGGGTGTCGAACTGCCGCTGGAGGACGTCCCGCTGGTGCAGAAGCAGATCATCACGGCCGCCCGCAAGTGGGCCAAGCCCGTGATCGTGGCCACCCAGATGCTCGAGTCGATGATCTCGGCCCCGCGTCCCACTCGTGCGGAGGCATCCGACGTCGCCAACGCCATTCTCGATGGCGCTGACGCGGTCATGCTGTCGGGCGAGACGTCGGTGGGGGAGTATCCCGTCGAGACCGTCGCGACGATGGCGAAGATCATCGAGAGCACCGAGGACCACGCCATCTCGTCGATCCATGACATCGCCTTCGACCCCCACACCTCGGGTGGCGTGATCTCGAAGGCAGCGGTCGACATCGGTTCGGCACTGCGGGCGAAGTACCTCATCGCCTTCACCAAGTCGGGTGACACCGCTCGGCGCCTCGCGCGACTGCGCTCGTCGATCCCGTACCTGGTGTTCACACCCGACGCGTCGACGCGCCAGTACCTGACGCTGCTGTGGGGGGCGCAGACGATCATGACGCCTGAGTTCCACAACACCGAAGAAATGGTCGAGGCCGTCGAATGGCACCTCAACGAGCGGGGCCTCGTCGACATCGGCGACCGCATCGTGATCGTGTCCGGTTCGCCGATGGGCGTGCCCGGCAAGACCAACTCCATCCGCGTCCACCGCATCAAGCCCCGTGGTCAGGACGACCCGGCCTGACGAAGCTCCCGGCTGACACGAACGGCGCCACTCCCCTGAGGGTGTGGCGCCGTTCGTCGTCTGTGCTGTCGTGCCCGGGAGGGGAGTCGAACCCCTACGACCTTTCGGCCAGACGGGTTTGAGCCGTCCGCGTATGCCATTCCGCCACCCGGGCGTGGTGCGCGTCCATTCTGGCACACCCTGGCGGGACGCCCGGAGCGCACTCGACGTTCGTGGCCCGGCCACGGTGCGGGAGCGTGTAAATTGCCCGATGAGACTATTCGCCGATCCCAGGATGAAGCCGTGACCGAGACAACACCGAACGCCCCGTCCGATCGTCCGCGTCCGCGCGTCCTCGTCGCCGAGGATGAAGCCCTGATCCGCATGGACCTCGTCGAACTGCTCACGGACGAGGGGTACGACGTGGTGGGCCAGGCCGGGGACGGCGAGACGGCGGTCGAGCTGGCGCGTGAGCTGCGTCCCGACCTCGTGGTCATGGACGTGAAGATGCCACGGATGGACGGGATCACCGCCGCCGAGAAGATCGCCGAGGAACGCATCGCGCCCGTCGTGATGCTGACCGCCTTCAGCCAGCGCGAGCTGGTGGAGCGGGCTCGGGAGGCCGGGGCGATGGCCTACGTCGTCAAGCCGTTCGACGCCTCCGATGTGGTGCCCGCGATCGAGATCGCCATGGGACGCTTCGCCGAGATCCGCGCCGTCGAGGATGAGGTGGCCGACCTGGAGGAGCGGCTGGCGTCCCGCAAGGCCGTCGACCAGGCGAAGGCGATGCTGCAGGAGGGTCTGGGGCTCACCGAGCCCGAGGCGTTCCGCTGGATCCAGAAGACGGCGATGGACCTGCGCAAGTCGATGCGTGAGGTGGCTGAGGGCGTCATCGACCACGGCAAGCAGGGACGCACGAAGTCCTGATCAGGCTGTGCGCGGTGCGTCGATGAGCTGGCAGGTGATGCGACCGGTCGCGAGCCGTCGGTCGGCATCATCGGAAATGATCACCTCGTAGCAGGCGATCGTGCGTCCGAGGTGGATCGGGGTCGCCACTCCGGTGACCCATCCCTCGCGGATCGACCGGTGATGCGTCACCGAGATGTCGACGCCCACCGCCACCTTGCCGAAGCCCATTGCATGACACAGCGCGCCCATCGACCCCAGGCCCTCGACAAGCACACAGCTGGCGCCGCCGTGCAGGATGCCGTACGGCTGGGTGTTGCCCTCAACGGGCATGCGTCCGACCACGCGTTGCGCGTCGAGTTCGACGAGTTCCATTCCCATCCGGTCGTCGAGGGCGCTGGTCAGCTGCTGCGCCCACTCGGGCACGCGCGGTGTCGTCATGCACCCACCTTGGCACCCACAAAGGTCACGTGTCGCGCAACCGGGTGCCCCGACTCGGCGGGGTGGTGATGTCTGCGCCACCCGTTAGGCTCGGCGTGTGACTGAAGACCGGCCCCTGCTGCTGCTCATCGACGGGCACTCCGTTGCCTACCGTGCGTTCTTCGCGCTGCCCGCCGAGAACTTCTCCACCTCGACGGGCCAGTACACGAATGCCGTCTACGGCTTCACCTCGATGCTCATCAACGTGCTGCGCGACGAACAGCCGACCCACCTGGCGGTCGCCTTCGACGTGTCGCGCCAGACCTTCCGCAGCGAGGTCTACACCGAGTACAAGGCGAACCGGTCGGCGTCCCCGGAGCCGTTCAAGGGTCAGGTCACCCTGATCAAGGAGGTGCTGGACGCACTCAACGTGGTCCACGTCGAGAAGGACGGGTTCGAGGCCGACGACATCATCGCGACCCTGTCGGTGGACGCGGCGGCTCGCGGGATGGACGTCCTGATCTGCACCGGCGACCGCGATGCCCTCCAACTGGTCACCGACCACGTCACCGTGCTGTACCCGCGCAAAGGGGTGTCCGACCTCGCGCGCATGACGCCCGAGGCGGTGTTCGAGAAGTACCTGGTCACTCCGGCGCGGTACCCCGAACTCGCGGCGTTGGTGGGCGAGACCAGCGACAATCTGCCCGGCGTCCCCGGTGTGGGGCCCAAGACGGCCGCGAAGTGGCTCGAGGCCTACGGTGGGCTCGACAACCTCGTACACCGGGCAGGCGAGGTGCCGGGCAAGGCGGGGGAGTCCTTCCGGGAGCACCTTGTCGACGTGGTGCGAAACCGACAGGTGAACGCACTGGTACGCGACCTCGACCTGCCCGTGCGGGTCGCCGACTTCGAACGACGGGACTGGGACCGCGAGGCGGTCCACACGCTCTTCGACGGACTGGAGTTCCGGGTGTTGCGCGACCGACTCCTTGAGACACTGCCCAGCCACGACGCGCCTGCCGAAGGCGGCTTCGAGCTGTCCGGGGAGATCCTCGAGCCGGGGTCGCTGGGTGCGTGGCTCGAGACCCATGGACGCGGGGACCTCACGGGGATCGATGTCATCGGACGCTGGGGCTCGGGCGTGGGCGACATCACCGCACTGAGCCTGGCGTCCAGTGACGGGGTGGCCTGTCACGTCCTGACGTCCGAACTCACGCCGGCCGATGACGCGGCCCTGGCCTCCTGGCTTGCGGACGCGACCACCGCGAAGGCGATCCACGACTCCAAGGGCCCCATGCTGGCGGCATGGTCCCGGGGGTGGGACCTGCGTGGCGTCACGAACGACACACAACTGGCCGCCTACCTCCTGCGGCCCGACCAGCGCACCTATGACCTGGCCGACCTCTCGATCCGCCACCTCAAGCGCGAACTGCGGGTGGACGCCGGTGAGGCGTCCGACGACACCGAGCAGATGGCCCTGTTCGGCGACGACGACTCCGGCACCCGCGAGGCTGCCGAGGCGTCGATGGTTCGCGCCCGGGCCGTCATCGACCTGGCGAGGGCACTCGCCGTCGAACTCGAGAGCCAGGGGGCCGCAGGGCTCCTCGCGGACGTCGAACTGCCGCTGCTCGGAACCCTGGCGCGCATGGAGCGTACCGGCGTCGCCGTCGACCTCGATCTGCTGGAGCGCCTCCGGGCCGACTTCGATTCCACGGTCTCGCAGGCCGAGCGGGACGCCTGGGGAGTGCTCGGCAAACAGATCAACCTCGGCTCGCCCAAGCAACTGCAGGGCGTCCTGTTCGACGACCTGAACATGCCGAAGACCCGGCGGACCAAGTCGGGCTGGACCACCGATGCTGACGCCCTCGAAGACCTGTTCGCCAAGACGCAGCACCCTTTCCTCGAGCACCTCCTCGCCCACCGGGACGCGATCCGGCTGCGGCAAACCGTGGACGGCCTGCTGAAGTCGGTGGCCGACGACGGGCGCATCCACACGACCTACGTGCAGACCATCGCCGCGACCGGCCGCCTGTCGAGCACCGACCCGAACCTGCAGAACATCCCCATCCGCACGGACGCCGGACGCCGGATCCGCGAGGCCTTCGTCGTGGGCCAGGGGTTCGAGAACCTCATGTCGACCGACTATTCGCAGATCGAGATGCGCATCATGGCCCACGCGAGTGGCGACGAAGGCGTGATCGAGGCCTTCCGGTCGGGAGTCGACTTCCACACGATGACGGCGTCCAAGGTTTTCGGGGTGCTACCCGGCGACATCACGCCTGCCCAGCGCGCCAAGGTGAAGCAGATGAACTTCGGTCTCGCCTACGGTCTTTCGGCCTTCGGGCTGTCGGGGCAACTCGGCATCGCGGTGTCGGAGGCGCGCGTGCTGATGGATGACTACTTCGAGATCTTCGGGGGCGTCCGTGACTATCTGCAGGGCATCGTGGCCACCGCACGCCGGACGGGGTACACCGAAACCCTCCTCGGACGCCGGCGCTACCTGCCCGACCTCACCTCGTCGAACCGCCAGCGGCGCGAGATGGCGGAGCGCATGGCGCTCAACGCACCCATCCAGGGCTCGGCGGCAGACGTGATCAAGCTCGCGATGCTGAACGTCGAATCTGCCCTGCTCCGATCAGGTTTCGCGTCCCGGATGCTGCTCCAGGTGCACGACGAACTGGTGCTCGAGATCGCGCCGGGTGAGCAGGATGCGGTCACGGAGCTCGTCCGCCACGAGATGGGACGCGCGATGGACCTTCGCGTGCCCCTGGACGTGAGCGTCGGCATCGGCCACTCCTGGCACTCCGCAGCGCACTGAATCGTGCGGGGGGCTCGCGCCCCCCGGGCCCCCACCGAGCCGCTCGGCGAGGCCTCGCGGGACGGGGCGACGGGACCTCAGGCCTGGATCGGGTCTGCGTAGAAGACGATCCGGGAGTCCCACACCTGGGTGGACTTGTTGAAGTCCCAGCAAATGATGATCGCGACCTCGGGATCGCCGGTGTTGTCGTAGATCGCGTTCGAGGGCAGGTTCGCGTAGTCCTTCACCCACACCTTGAGCGACTCGCGGTAGCGGTAGCAGACGGTGTTTCCGGACGCGTCGCTGAGGCGGATGATGTCGCCGGGCTCCAGACCCGTGGACGAGTTCAACGCATTACCCAGCGCTCCGCCGTTGCGGTAGGTGTGGATCGTCAGGAGCACCTTGCCCTTCGACGACCCGGGGAGAGGACCTTCGTTGAACCAGCCCGTGGTTCGCGACTGATTCTTGGGGGGTGCGGCGGCCGCGCCTGTCGTGGGGTCGGTGCCCAGGCTCAGGACCTTCGACGTGACCTTCATCGACTCGATACCGAGTTGGGTCGGAATGATCGGGGTCTGCGGTCCGCACTCGGCCGGGGCCCGGGTCTTCGGGGTACTCGGCGCCGGGGACGTGGAGGTCGCCCTGGCAGTTGACGAGGCGGCGGCAGGCCTCTGGGAGACGCTCGACCTCGGGGTGGGTGACCAGGTGTGCGTCGCGCCGCCCGACGTCGAGTCGTTGCCGCGAACGAGGCTGTAGGTCATGCCGCCCAGCGCCAGGAGGAGCAGGGCCACGAGCAGGGCGATGCGCCCGCGAGTCGTCTTCATGCGTCCCCCAAGTCGTGAGTGTGCCTTGATGCTACCCGGGTCGGCGAAGCGTGGCCGATCACTCACCACCGGAGGCCACAGGGCGGCTCCCATCGCGTTTGACCCCTCCTCGGGGGCGCGGCTAGGCTGTTGTGGCGCTGTGGCCCGCGCAACCTCGGACGAAGTGGGTCGCGTTCGTAGTGGTCATCCGAAACGTTCATTACGAAGTGGTCGCAGTGCGTCCGCCACTCAACATCCAACAATCGGAGCCCTACTACATGACCTCCTCCACTGAGGCCTTCCAGGTCGCCTTTGACGACCTCGGCTCGCCGGAAGCATTCCTCGCTGCCGTCGACGCCACCATCAAGTACTTCAACGACGGTGACATCCTCAAGGGCACCGTCGTCAAGGTCGACCGGGACGAAGTCCTCCTCGATGTCGGCTACAAGACCGAAGGTGTCATCCCTTCCAAGGAACTCTCCATCAAGCACGATGTCGACCCCTTCGATGTGGTCAAGGTCGGCGATGAGATCGAGGCCCTGGTCCAGCAGAAGGAAGACAAGGAAGGTCGACTGATCCTGTCCAAGAAGCGTGCGCAGTACGAGCGCGCCTGGGGCACGATCGAGAAGATCAAGGAGGAGGACGGCGTTGTCACGGGCTCCGTCATCGAGGTCGTCAAGGGCGGCCTGATCGTCGACATCGGTCTGCGCGGCTTCCTGCCGGCGTCCCTCGTCGAGATGCGCCGTGTGCGCGACCTCCAGCCCTACGTGGGCATGGAGCTCGAGGCCAAGATCATCGAACTCGACAAGAACCGCAACAACGTGGTGCTGTCGCGTCGGGCGTGGCTCGAGCAGACGCAGAGCGAGGTTCGCCAGAACTTCCTGACGCAGCTGCAGAAGGGCCAGATCCGCAAGGGTGTCGTCTCGAGCATCGTCAACTTCGGCGCGTTCGTCGACCTGGGTGGCGTGGACGGCCTCGTGCACGTCTCCGAACTGTCCTGGAAGCACATCGACCACCCCTCCGAGGTCGTCGAGGTCGGAACGCCGGTCACCGTCGAGGTTCTCGACGTCGACATGGATCGCGAGCGCGTCTCCCTGTCGCTCAAGGCCACGCAGGAAGACCCCTGGCAGACGTTCGCCCGCATGCACCAGATCGGTCAGATCGTGCCCGGCAAGGTCACCAAGCTGGTTCCCTTCGGCGCCTTCGTTCGCGTCGAGGAGGGCATCGAGGGCCTGGTCCACGTGTCCGAACTCGCCGAGCGTCACGTCGAGATCCCCGAGCAGGTCGTCGCGGTCAACGACGACGTCATGGTCAAGATCATCGACATCGACCTCGAGCGTCGCCGCATCT